>JBJMLD010000077.1:0-8134 GCA_045805545.1 Solirubrobacteraceae bacterium
CGGCGGCGGAACCGGCGGCGGCGGCGGAACCGGCGGCGGCACCGGCGGCACGGGCGGCGGCGGTGGCGGCACGGGCGGTGGCGGCACTGGTGGCGGCGGCACCGGCGGCGGTGGGTCCGGCGGCGGATCCGGCTCGGGCGGATCCGGCGGCTCGGGCCTCGGCGGCGGCCAGTAGGGCCTCGGCGGCGGCCGGTAGGCCCTCAGCGGCGGCCAGTAGGCCCGCCCCGACGCGCGCTACGCCAGCTCTCGCACCGGACGCGACACGAACCTGCTCCCGGTCACAGTGAAGCGCCACGGCAGCTCGGCGGCCTTTGTAATACCGATGCGCCGATCGACCGACACCGGCGGATCGCGCCACGCGCGCGGCCGTCCCGAGATCACGATCGGCCCGCTCAACAGATCGCTGCCGTTATCCGACAGCGTCACCCCGAGCGCCTCGGTCAGCTTGCCGGGGCCGGAGCAGAGATCGGACACGCGATCCACCCCACGCCGGGCCCGCATCTCCTCGACCCCCGAGATCGGCTCCAGGGCGCGGATCAACACTGCCGCCCCCACTCCCTCGGGCTCGGCCACGGCGTTGAGCAGCGCATGGATCCCGTAGGAGCGGTACACGTAGGCGTAGCCGGGCGGCCCGAACAGCGTCCGCGTCCGCGGAGTAAGCCCAACGAACGCGTGGCAGGCCGGCTCTGAGTGGTGGTAGGCCTCCGTCTCGACTATCACCCCGGCGCTGCCGTCGCGCGTGACCACGCATCCGAGCAGATCCCGCGCCACCTCCAGCACGGGGCGGCGATAGAACGACCGCCTCACTGCCCAGAGGCCAGCGCGGCGCGCGCCTGCTCCAGCTGTTCCGTCACGCGGAACAAACTCGTACCGCCCGCCGAGCGCTTCGACTCGAGCCAGGCCCCGTCGCTGAGCACGGCGTAGAACTCATCATCGTCGAGGAGGGGCGACTGCGCCGCCAGCTCATCGCGGGTCAATTCGGAAAGGACGCGACCGGAATCGACCGCGGTCCGCACCAGGCCGGCGACCACCCCATGGGCCTGGCGGAACGGAAGGCCGCGACGGACGAGCAGGTCGGCGATGTCGGTCGCGGCGAGGAATTGATCGCCGGCCGCCTCGGCCAGCTGAGCGCGATCGAAGCGGATCGAGCTCATCATCCCGTCGGCCGCGGCCAGACACAGCTCGAGCGTGTCGGCCGCGTCGAACAGGTGCTCCTTGTCCTCCTGAAGGTCCTTGTTGTAGGTCAGCGGCAGGCCGTGCATGACACCGTGCAACGCGACCAGGTGCGCCGCCACGCGCGGGGCCTTGGCCCGCAGCAGCTCGGCTGCGTCAGGGTTCTTCTTCTGCGGCATGATCGATGACCCCGAGGCCCAGGCATCGGACACCTCGCAGAAGCGGAACTCCTCTGAGGACCACAGAACGATCTCGGCTCCCAGACGCGACAGGTGGGTGGCGCAGGTCGCGGCGGAAGACAAATAGTCGAACACGAAGTCGCGGTTGGACACGGCGTCGATCGAGTTCGGCGCGACGCCGACGAAGCCAAGCGCTTCCGCCACGGAGGCGCGGTCGGTGTCGAAGTTCACGCCGGCCAGCGCGCCGGCACCTAGCGGCAGCGCCCCGGTCGCGGCCACCACGCCGAGAAACCGGTCGCGATCACGCACGAGCATCCAGACGTAGGCGAGCAGGTGGTGTGAGAGGTAGACGGGCTGCGCTCGCTGGAGGTGGGTATATCCCGGCATCGGCCAGTCGAGGTGCCGCTCCGCCAGGTCGACCAGCGTGCCGCCGAGCGCGGCCGCGGCCCGGGCCGCGTCATAGGCATGAGCGCGCACGAACATGGCCATGTCGGTCGCGACCTGGTCATTACGCGAGCGCGCCGTGTGCAGCCTTCCGCCGGCCGGCCCGGCCAGCTCGGTGACCCTCCGCTCCAGCGCCATGTGGATGTCCTCGTCCCCGTCGTCGAACGGGAAAGAGCCATCGCTCAACTCGACCTGAACCTGGTCCAGGGCCCGGTGAAGCGCGTCGCGATCGGCTTGCGAAATGATCCCCTGAGCCGCCAGCATCGCCGCGTGCGCCCGCGATTGCTCGATGTCGTAGGGACCGAGGCGCCAGTCAAACCCGATCGAATCGTTCAGGGCTCGGAAGTCGGCGTGCTGAGGTTCGGCGAACCTGGACATGGCTGCGGCCATAGTAGGCCTTGCGCAACGACGGCCGACCTGGGAGTGTTGGCTTCGTTGCCGAATCCTCCGGGTGCGCCGGAAGGCCCGAGGAGCGGGGAACCCAAGTATCCGATCTGGGGCGAGTCCGGCGGTGGTCCGCCGGTAGCGCTTGCCGTAAGCGCGAGCCCGTCAGCTAACCCCGCAGGCACCGAGAGATAGCCAGTTGATTGAGGGGTTTGGCGTGCGCGCAATCAGGGTCCACGGGGGCGGCGAGTTTCTTGCCCGCGCGGCGGCGCTCGCGGCCATGGTGGCAGCCGTTCTCGCGCCGACGGCCGCGAATGCAACGATCTTCACCGCGAAGAACGGCAACCTCGCGTCGTTCACCGGTGGGGTACGAACGGTCAACGGCACGTTGACGGCGGTGAACAGCAGATACGGCCGCGACGCGAGGACGTTCGCCGCCGCGTCCACCGCGACTGGCACCACCAGCACGGCCGCCGGCGGCGGCACGCCCGGGGGAACCGCCCACGGCTCGTTCAACGTCCGCTGGCGCTCCGGGCAAGCCGTCACCTACGGCGCTGCGTTCTATCTGCCGGCGAACTTCCACACCGCGACCCAGGGGCAGCAGACGCTCATCCGCTGGGACACCCTCCCCGGGGCGAAGGGCACCTACTACGCGGGCGGCGTGCTGGTCGACTACAGCACCAACTCGGGTTACCTCATCGCCGCGACGGTGTCCGGCGGCATCCTCAGCCAGCGGGTGCTCGCGGGGCCGTTCGCGCTGCCGCTCGCGCAGTGGTTCAAGCTCCAGGTTCGCCAGTTGCTCGGCGCGGGGGCTGCCGCGTACAGCGAGGTCTACGAGAACGGCAACCTCGTCGCTTCCTCGCGCGCGCCGAACTTCGGCGGCCGGCAAATCAACCACATCAGCTATGGGATCGTCGACTTGGCCGGTGGGGCCGAGCAGGGCGCGATCACCCTCAACTTCGACCAAGCCACTGCGATCGGGTTCACCCGGTACGTCAACCCATTGGGCGGCGACCGGTACTACACCGCGCGAACCGACATGGGTGTCGACTTCTGCCTGACGCCGGGCGAGCCGATCCGCGCGGTCGGTGATGGCGTGGTGGTCGGTATCAGCCCAAACTGGTTCCGCGGCCAGCCGTACATCTGGTATCAGCTCCTCGACGGGCCCTACGCCGGGCGATACGTGTACGTCGCGGAGCAGGTCAAACGGCTCGCGCACATCGGCACGCAACTCAGCGCCGGGCAACCGGTCGCGTATTACAAGCGTGCCGGGACCTGCATCGAGACCGGCTGGAGCGCGGCCAACGGCGCGACCCTCGCGCAGGCCACGACCGGTTACTACGAGGGGCAGGTCACCCTCGCGGGCGTCTCGTTCGCGCGCTTCTTGATCTCACTCGGGGTGCGCGGTCCGTTCGAGCTGAAGCCGACGCACGGCAAGCTGGCGAGGAACGCGAGCGTGATGGATCAAGCGCCGAGGACCTGCCGCAGCGCCGACGCCACGCGTGCCACCTGTCCCTCGGTCATGTCGGGGAAGAACGGCAGCGCGATCGAGCGCGCGGCGACGTCCTCGCACACCGGGAACTCGCCCGGGCGATGACCGAACGTCTCCCGGTAGTAGGACATCAGGTGAACGGCCGGGAAGTACGGCTTGCTTGGAATCCCGGACAAAGCCAGTGCCCGCACGGCCTCGTCGCGGTCGACGCCGCGCGGAAGCTGGACGACGTAGACGAACCAACCGCGCCGCGCGTCGCCGGCGTCCGGACACGGAAGCATCAAGCCAACATCGACCAAAAACGCCAACGCCGCACCGTACAGCGAGGCTACGCGAGCCCGCCCGGCCAGCATGTCGTCGAGCCGCTCGAGCTGCGCCAACCCGAGCGCACAGGCGATATCGGACAGGCGGTAGTTGTAGCCGAGCCGGTCGTGGTCGAGCCAGTCCATGTTCGGCGCCCGGCCCTGGTTGCGCTCAGAGTCGATCCGTTCCTTCATGGCGCCATCATCCAGCGTGACCATCCCGCCTTCTCCGGTGGTCAGTTGCTTGTTGGCGTAGAAGCCGAACACGGCCGGATGGCCGCGGCCGCCGACGATGCCGCCGTCGGCGTAGACGGCGCCGAGCGCCTCGCACGCGTCCTCCACGATCGGCAGACCAAGTCGTTCGAACCCCGCGATGTCGGCCGGATAGCCGAAGATGTGCACGGGCAGCAGCGCCGCGGTGCGCTCGCTCACCGCCGCGGCCGCAGCCTCGACCGACAGGTTCAGCGTGACGGGGTCGATGTCGGCGAACACGGGCCGCGCGCGCTCGTACACGGCGACATTGGCGCTGGCCACGAACGAGAACGGACTGGTGATGACCTCATCGCCATCCGACACGCCGACGGCCCGTAGCGCCAGGTGCAGCCCGGCCGTTCCGCTCGACACCGCCGAAGCGAACCGTGCGCCGACTCGCACCGCGAACGCCTCCTCGAACTCCGGGACGACCGGACCCAGTGACAGCCGCCGCGAGCGCAGCACGGCCAGCACACGTTCCTCCTCGGCCTCCCCGATGACCGGTCGCGCCAACGGCAGCGACTCCACCGCGGCGCGGCTCACGACGGCGGGACAGCGGCCGTGGTCTTCGCCTCGCGCCGGCCGACCTGCATGCCGTACTCGAGCGAGTCCACGAGCGCCTCCCAGGACGCCTCGATTATGTTCTCCGAGACGCCAATCGAGCCCCACACGTCCTCGCCGTCGGACGCGTCGAGCAGCACGCGCGTGACAGCACCCGTGCCTTTCGTCTCGTCGAGGATCCGGACCTTGAAGTTGACCAGGTCGATGTCACGCAGGTGCGGATGGATCTCGGCCAGCGCGTCGCGCAGGGCGCGGTCGAGCGCGTTCACCGGGCCGTTGCCCTCGGCCGTGCGCACGTAGCGCTCGCCGTCGACCCAGATCTTAATCGTCGCCTCAGTTTCCACGCGCCCGTCAGCGCGCTTCTCGACGATCGCGCGCCAGGATTCCAGCCGGAACAGCGGCTCATATTCCCCGGTCTCCTTGCGCAGCAGCAGCTCGAATGACCCGTCGGCCGCCTCGTAGTGGTAGCCGCGATGCTCTAGCTGCTTGACGCGCTCGATCACCCGGGCCGCGCTGCCGTCGTCGAGATTGATGCCGGCGTCGCGCGCGCGTGTGTGAACCGTGCCCTTGCCCGACAGCTCGGAGACAAGGACCTCGCGGCGGTTGCCGACGACGGTCGGATCGACGTGCTCGAACGTGGTCGGGTCAGCCGCCACGCCCGCGACGTGCATGCCGCCCTTGTGCGCGAACGCGTTGCGGCCCACATACGGCTGATCCGGATTGGGCGTGAAGTTGAGCAGCTCGTCGAAGAAGTGCGCCCCAGCCGTGAGCGACGCGAGCTGCGCATCGGTCAGGCACTCGTAGCCAAGCTTGAGCTGGAGGTTGGGGACGATCGTGACCAGGTTGGCGTTGCCGCAGCGCTCGCCGTACCCGTTCATCGTGCCCTGCACGTGCGTGGCGCCGGCCTGCACCCCGGCCAGCGAGTTCGCCACGCCGCAGCCGGCGTCGTCGTGGCAGTGGATCCCGACACGCGCCCCGCCGTCGGCGCCGAGCGTCATCACGGCCTCGGCCATGACAGCTGCCACGCGGTCCGGGAGCGTTCCCCCGTTCGTGTCGCAGCAGACGACGGTCTCGGCGCCGGCCTCGGCGGCCGCGCGCAAGCAGCGCAGCGCGTAGTCGCGGTCGTCAAAGAAGCCGTCGAAGAAATGCTCAGCGTCGTACACGACGCGCTTGCCGGCATCGACGAGAAAGGCCACCGACTCGGCGATCATCCGCAGGTTCTCCTCGCGGTCGACCTTGACTACCTTCTCCAGGTGCAGACCCCACGTCTTTCCGACCAGCGTGCAGACGGGCGCGAAGCAATCGGCCAGGACCCGCAGCGCCGGATCATCAGAGGCGGCGACGTCCCGCCGGCGGGTCATGCCAAAGGCCGCAATCGACGCCCCACGGAACTGCTCGCGCGCGAGCAGCTCGAACAGCTCGAGCTCCTTGGGGTTGGAGCTGGGGAAGCCGGCCTCGATCAGGTCGATGCCCAACTCGTCGAGCCGGTGCGCGACCCGGAGCTTCTCCTGCGCCGAGAGCGACATCCCCTCGCCCTGCATTCCATCGCGCAGGGTGGTGTCGTAGAGCTCGATTCTGGTCATACAGCCTTGGTCGGCACCTGCACGAGGTCGAGCCAGTCCGCGTAACGCGCGTCGCGTCCGTGCAGCGCGTCGTCGAACACGCGCTGAATGTCGCGCGTGATCGGACCGGGCTCGCCCGTGCCGATGGCGTGATCGTCGATCTCGCGCACCGGGACCAGTTCGGCCGCCGTTCCGGACAGGAACACCTCGTCGGCCAGGTACAGCTCGGCGCGGGCGAGGTCTCGCTCGACGACCTCGTGCCCGAGATCGGAAGCGATCTGGACGATCGACTTGCGGCTGATGCCGTCGAGAATGCCCGCCGTGTGAGGCGGCGTGACGATCTTGCCGTCGCGGACGGCGTAGATGTTCTCGCCCGAGCCCTCGCACACGAAGCCGTGGTGGTCAAGCAGGATCGCCTCCTGATAGCCGGCCTTGGAGGCCTCGATCTTGGCGAGCACGCTATTCAGGTACTGGCCTGAGGCCTTGGCGTGCGGGATCAGGCTGTCGTGCGAGATCCGGCGCCAGCTCGCCACCTTGGCCCGTACGCCGGCCTGCTTGCCCTCCTCGCCGAGGTACGCGCCCCACGGCCAGACCGCAATCGACACCTCGACTGGGGCGTCGAGCGGGTACAGGCCCATCTGACCGTAGCCCCGGAAGGCGATCGGGCGGATGTAGCACTCGCGCAGCTCATTGGCCGTGATCAGCTCGTGCGTGGCGGCCCGCAGCTCCTGCAGCGTGTACGGGATCGGCATGTAGTAGAGCTCGGCCGACTTGAACAAGCGCTCCAGGTGGTCGTGGTGGCGGAAGATCGCCGTGCCCCGAGGCGTCTCATAAGCGCGGATGCCCTCGAACACGCCGGTTCCGTAGTGCAGCCCGTGCGTCAGTACGTGTACCTTCGCGTCCTCCCAGGCGACCAGCTCTCCGTTGTGCCAGATGAGGTCCGCTTGTTCCACGGGATGCTCCTTACGACAGGTGTTTGAGGATGGCCTGGGTGGCTTCCGCAGTCGAAGCTCCGCCCCCCAAGTCCGCCGTACGCAGGCCGGAAGCCAGCGCCTGATCAACCGCAGATTCTACCGCCGCCGCCTCACCGTCCATCGACAGCCCGTGGCGCAGCATCAGCGCCGCCGACAGGAACATGGCCAGCGGGTTGGCCGCGCCGGTCCCGGCGATATCGGGCGCGGAGCCGTGCACGGGCTCGAACACCCCGGGGCCGTCGCCGCCTATGGACGCGCTCGGCAGCATCCCGATCGAGCCGGTCAGCATCGCTGCCTCGTCGCTCAGGATGTCGCCGAACATGTTCTCGGTCAGGATCACATCGAAGTGCCGCGGTGAGGCGACCAGCTGCATGGCGGCGTTGTCGACCAGCACGTGCTCGAGCTCGATGTTGGGGAACTCGGCGCTGTGCACATCGCGGACGACCTCGCGCCACAGACGTGAGGTCTCGAGCACGTTGGCCTTGTCCACACTCGTAACTCGCGAGCGCGCGGCCCCGAATCCCACCCGCGCGATCCGTTCGATCTCCGCGCGCGTGTACACGCAGGCGTCGGAGGCCGAATCCTCGGTGCGGGTCTTCTCGCCGAAGTAGATTCCGCCTGTCAGCTCGCGCACGACCAGCAGGTCGGTGCGCTCGATCACGTCGCGACGCAGGGGGCTCGCGTCATACAGCGCCGGCACGGGCCGCACCGGACGCAGGTTGGCGAACAGGCCAAGCCCCTTGCGCAGCCCGAGGAGCCCCTGCTCAGGACGGGGCTTGGACGGGTCGGTGGTGTCCCACTTCGGACCGCC
>JBJMLD010000078.1:0-5672 GCA_045805545.1 Solirubrobacteraceae bacterium
AGCTTCGACCGCGCGATTCTCGAGTTCTCGGAAAGCTACGCCGAGCAGAACGACCGCGACTACAAGGAGCTGCAGACCGCGGTGAAGTCCGGCGCGATCACCGCCCGGACCGGCCTGTGACCTAGCGGGCGCTTTCAGCAGCGGCGACGAGCTCGGAAGCGAGGGGCCCGAACGAGTCGGATTCCACGAGCTCGCTGGTCATACGCAGACCGCCGATCCGTCCGACGGCATCCTCGAGCGCCTCTGCCCACACGTGCTGGACGAGTAGTGCGGCGATCGCCTCGCCCTCGCTGAGTGATCGCCCCAGCTCCCGCAGTGTGACGCCCGAGATCCCGGCGGCCCCGTCGCTGAACGCGCGCTGGCTGGCGCGGCGTCGCGCACCGGGATCGAGGCGGAAGTCGAGCAGGGGCGAGATGATGCCGCCGGCGCCGTCGCCCTTGAGGTTGATCGCGACCAGCTCGCCGGTGGCAGGGTCGTTCGCAACGAACAGCGCGCCCAGGATTCGCAGCGCCCCGCCCGACTCGATTCGCTCGATCGCCCCACCGAGCTGGCCCTCAAACCTTGCCTCCGGGCCGAATCGATAGACCAGAAGCTGCGGACGAACTGGTGTCGCAGAATCGGTCACGGACGTAGATTGATCCGATCGCCGCGCGATCGCATCATCCCGAACGGGTGACGGCGAACATCCGAAGCAGCGCCGGATCGCGCCGGCTCAGAAGATCGCGAGCGGGTTGATCGGTGATCCCGTTCCGCCGATGATGCGCAGCGGGGCGGCGACGAACAGGAAGTCCCAGCGGCCGGTCCGCTCGCAGGACGCGCGCAGATCGTCGAACTGGAGATAGTCGAGCAGGTGTAGCCCCATCGCATTGATCGCCAGCACGTGAATCGGAAAGTCGACTCCCTCCGTGCTACTGGGTGCGGTGTCGCTGTTCCCGTCGCAGCCGAGCGCGGCGACCCGTCGCTCTGCGAGAAAGCGCATCGTCGAGGGATGCAGGCCGGCCTTGGCATGAGCAGTGTCCCAGGGACCGAGCTCGGCCAGCCGCCGCGCGTGGCCGACGTTTACCAGCAGGATGTCGCCCTCACCGACGATGACACCTTGTCGAGCCTCGGCCGCGCGGAGGTCCTCGGGGAAGACGTGCTCGCCGGGCTCCAGCCATTGCACTTCACGCGCGCGCGGGATATCGAGCAGCACGCCACGTCCAGTCAGGCCATCTTTGAGCACATCGATCGCGTCGACCGGCGAGCCATCCGCCGTCACGGCGCCTTCTGGTTTTCCGTTGTAGAGAAGTCCGTCATAACCGATGTGGCACAGCGCGTCGATGTGGGTGTGACCGTCATTGTGGTAGTCGACGCCGACGTAGTCCTTGAGAAAGTGCAGCGACCCGGACCCGATGTCCGCCCCGCTCGAGGCCGTCATATAGTGCTCGGCGGGCTGGGGGCAGTGGATGGCGGACTGCGTATTGAGGGGGAGGCTGAGCGTCACGGCGACCCCGTCGCGCACTCCCTCGGCGGCGGCCAGCACGTGCTCACGAGTGAGATGGTGAAGCGCGCCGCGCTCGTCGTCCTCGCCCCAGCGGCCCCACGCCCTGAGCTCGTTGAATAGGGCGCCGAATGATTCCGCACTGACGCGCGGATCGCGAACGCCGATTCCGGTCATGGCAGGAGCACCGCGAAGCTGATGCTTGTGCCACCTGGACGGGGTCGCATCATCCGATGCGGGTGACGCGAGACCGTCCCAGCAAGGATGAGAATGCGGGCAGCTTGGCTTGACCGAAACCTCCACACCGTCACAGCACTGTTGCGCGCCGCCGGGCGCCGAACGTGCGCGCGCTGATGAGACGACGCCAGCGGTTCTTCCTGATCCGGACACAGACGCGGCGGCGGACGCCACGGGCCGGGCGGTGCGCCTGGAGGGCGGGGAGCTGCTGATGGGGAGCGACGCGCCAGACGGTTACCCGGAGGACGGTGAAGGGCCGGTGCACCACGTCCGGGTCGGCCCGTTCGGGATCGACCCCCACGCGGTCAGCAACCAGCGGTTTGCGGAATTCGTCGAGGCGGCCGGCTACGTGACCGAGGCGGAACGCTACGGCTGGTCGTTCGTGTTCGGCGGGCTGCTCCCGGAGGACTTCCCGCCGACCCGGGCGGTGGCGCATGCCCCGTGGTGGCGCCAGGTCGAGGGAGCCGACTGGCGTCACCCGGAAGGGCCCGACTCCGAGCTCTCAGGGCGAGCCGACCATCCGGTGGTCCACGTCTCGTTCAACGACGCGCTGGCGTTCTGCGCGTGGAGCGGGACGCGGCTTCCGAGCGAGGCGGAATGGGAGTACGCCGCGCGGGGTGGCCTGGTCCAGCAGCGCTTTCCGTGGGGCGCCGAACTCGAGCCCCACGGCGAGCACATGATGAACGTATTCCAGGGCCGCTTCCCGGATCAGAACAGCTGTGCCGACGGCTTTGTTGGAACGGCCCCCGTCGGCGCGTTCGCGGCCAACGGCTACGGACTGCACAACATGACCGGCAACGTGTGGGAGTGGTGCGCGGACTGGTTCGGCCGCGATTACTACGCAGTCTCCGCGAGGGACGATCCACGAGGTCCAGACGGCGGCACGCACCGGGTGACGCGGGGCGGCTCCTACCTATGTCATGCGTCCTACTGCAACCGCTACCGCGTCGACTCGCGGAGCGCGATCGAGCCGGACAGCTCGACCGGCAACGTCGGCTTCCGGACGGTCTCCGGCCCGTAGCGCTGACGTGGGACGCGTCTTTGGCTTGTCTCTGACCGCGGCGTTGAACCCGACGCTGCTGGCCGCAGTGACACTGATGCTGACGCTCCTGAGTCCGAAACGGCTGCTACTCGGCTACCTGGTCGGAGCCGCCGTGACCAGCATCACCTGCGGGCTGTTGCTCGTGTTTACGTTGCCGGATTCGAGCACTTCCAGCACCGCCAAGCGCACCGTCAACCCAATCATTGACATCGTGCTCGGTACCCTCCTTCTGCTGGTCGTGTTCGTCGTCGCCACGGGCCGCGACAAGCGGCGCCGGGCCTGGAGTGAGCGCAAGCACGAGAAGGCGAAGGGCAAACCTCCGCCACGATGGAAGCGTCAGCTGAGCAAGGGCTCCGCCCGGGACACGTTCCTGGTCGGGGTGCTGCTGAGCTTTCCCGGCGCCTCATACATCGCCGGGATGCAGGCGCTGCACAAGCAGAACCTGGGTACGGCTGCGACCGTCCTCACGGTGGTCGCCTTCAACGTGATCATGCTCATGCTCCTCGAGCTGCCGCTCATCGGCTATGCGACGAGGCCGGAGTGGACGGCTTCTACCGTGCACAGCTTCAGCGCCCGGCTCACCCGCAGCGGCGGTCGGATCGGAGCGATCGCCGGCGTCGCGATCGGAGTCATCCTGATCGGGCGCGGTGTGATCAGCCTGGTGAGCTGAGCTGCATGTCCGGCGCCAGAAGAGGGGTCGTCGACCCGAGGCTGCTGAGATACGCGCGCGCGACGCGGCCGTTCCTCGTCGTCTCGGTTCTGCTCGGCGCGCTCGCCGCGGCGCTGGTGATTGCGCAGGCGTGGCTGCTCGCGGATGTCATCGCGGGCGCACTCGGAGCCGGCAGGGGCGTGGCTGCGTTCCGAGTCCCTCTCGCGGCCCTGCTGATCGTCGTGGTCGCGCGTGCGGCCGTCTCATGGTGTCGAGAGGCACTCGCCAGCAGGTGCTCCGCGCTGGTCAAGTCCCAGCTGCGCGCCGAGCTGCTCGAGCATGCCGGTGCGCTCGGTCCAGTCAACCCTGGAGCGCGGCGGACCGGCGAGCTGGCGATGCTCGCCACACAAGGGATCGACGCGCTCGATGGCTATTTCTCGCTGTACATCCCGCAACTCCTGCTGGCGGTGATCGTCCCCGTGGCGGTGCTTGCGGTGGTCCTCGACGCCGACTGGATCTCGGCGTTGATCATCTTGGGAACGCTCCCACTGATTCCGCTTTTCATGGCCCTGGTCGGGGCGAACACGCGGGATCGCGTGGAGCTGCAGCTGCGGACGCTGGAGCGATTGGCCGGGCACTTCCTCGATGTCGTGACGGGCCTTGTGACGCTTAAAGTGTTCGGGCGCGCGAAGGCGCAGATCGCGACGATCGGCGAGGTAACGGATCGCTATCGCAGCTCGACGATGTCGACCCTGCGCGTGGCGTTTCTGTCATCCATGATCCTCGAGTTGGTCGCGACTATCTCGGTGGCGCTGGTAGCGGTGGCCGTGGGCGTCCGGCTGATGGGCGGCCACCTCGGGCTACGTAGCTCGCTGATGGTGCTGGTGCTTGCGCCGGAGGCATACCTGCCGTTGCGCCAACTCGGATCCGGCTATCACGCCGGTAAGGAGGCCCTCGCCGCCGCCGACCAGGTCTTCGCCGTGCTCGAACTCCCGCTCCCACCTCGCGGGCGGGGCCGCGAGATTCCAGATCCGGCGCTCACAGGGCTGTCGGTCTCCGAGCTCGTGGTCGAGTATCCGGGCCGCGAGCAGCCCGCCCTCAACGGCGTCTCGCTCACGGTGGAGCCGGGAGAGATCGTCGCGATCACCGGGTCCTCCGGCTGCGGCAAGTCGACCCTGCTCGCCGTGCTGCTGGGGTTTCTCACGCCGCAGGCCGGTTCGGTCTGTGTGGGGGACGTGGATCTCACCGATCTGGACCCGGACGCCTGGAGGGCGATGGTGTCATGGCTGCCCCAGCGTCCGCACCTATTCGCCGCATCGATCGAGGACAACATCCGCCTCGGGCGCCCCGGGGCGACGAGCGCGGAGGTAGCTCGCGCCGTCGTTGCCGCGGGACTGAGTGAAGTGGTGGCTGGCAAGCCGGACGGCCTTGACACGATGCTCGGCGATCGCGGCGGCGGCCTGTCGGTTGGGGAGCGTCAACGCGTTGCGCTCGCGCGGGCCTTCCTGCGTCCCGCCTCGCTCCTGCTGCTCGATGAGCCGACCGCGAATCTCGATGGGGCCAGCGAGGACGAGGTGATCTCAGCGCTGGAGGGGCTGACGGCGGGCCGGACGGTCGTCATCGTGGCGCACCGCCCCGCGCTGGTTGGGCTCGCCGATCGCGTGCTCGAGCTCGGCGCCGTCGCGGTGCCTGTGTGATGGCCGGGATTCTCTCTCCAACCGCGCCAGCCGCAGACGCCGGGGGCCCCGAGGCGCCACTGGCACGAACGCTCGGGCTGGTGCGTGGCGCCGGTGCTCGGTTGGCGCTCACCAGTGTGCTCGGAGCGTGCGCCGCCGGAGCCGGCATCGGTCTGATCGCAACGTCCGCGTGGCTGATCTCGCGCGCGTCGCAGCGGCCACCGGAATCGGCGCTGGCCCTGGCAATCGTGGGCGTGCAGTTCTTCGGCTTGTCCCGGGGTCTGTTCAGGTACGGCCAACGCGTGGTCAGTCACGACGCGGCCTTCCGAGCGCTGGCCAAGCTGCGAGTGCGGTCCTACGAGCGGCTCGAGTCGCTGGCGCCGGGCGGCTTGCCGGCGTCGCATGGCGGCGACGTGCTGGCCCGGGTCGTTCACGACGTCGATTCGCTGCAGGATCTGCTGCTGCGGGTGATCCCGCCGTTTGCGATCGCGCTGCTGGTCGGGCTGGCCACGGTATTGCTGGTCTGGTGGATCCTGCCCGCCGCCGGCGTGATCTTGCTCGTGGCGCTGGTGCTCGCGGCCACGCTCG
>JBJMLD010000079.1:0-31393 GCA_045805545.1 Solirubrobacteraceae bacterium
AACCGGGCCGCGCACGCGCTCGACTCGGAACACGTGTCCACTCGGACGGGCGGGGAGGCCGGCCATGAGCAGATCCTACGCCCATCTCGGGAGATATTCGGGACACGTTCCGCCGAATTCTCAAGCCCGCCGGGGGACTTGAACCCCCAACCCCTTGATTACAAATCAAGTGCTCTGCCAATTGAGCTAGGCGGGCGTGCCGTCAGTGTGGCACCGCGACACGGTGCGCGCTGCGGAGCGACAGCGAGGACACCGCGATGGCGAGCAGCACCACGACGATGAGGACATCGAAGGCGGTCGGCAGCACCGAACCGAGTCGCGGGGCGTTGAGGACAGCGCCGATGATCGAGACCGACATCAGCGCCCCGGCCTGTCGGGTGGTGTTCTGGACACCGGAGGCGAGCCCTGACTGGGCCGGGCCCACACTGGCCAGGAGCAGCGACGTGAGGGCCGAGAACGACACCGTGCTGGCGAGGCCGATCAGCAACAGGCCCGCGGCGATCTCGACGTAGGCGGTGTGGGCGTCCGTCTGCGCTAGCACCAAGACGCCCAGCGCACTGCACATGAAACCGGCGACGAGCAGCACCGGATGGCCGAAGCGGGGGTACAGCCGGCGGTAGAGCACGAACGGTCCGGCCAGCGTGCCCACGGTCAATGGGAGGAGGGCGATCCCGGTTGAGCCGGGCGTCCAGCCGCGCAGCTCCTGGAAGTAGATAGACATGGTGAACAACGTCCCGTAGAACAAGAAGCCCATGAACGAGGCGGAGGCGACCGCCACGGTCCGCAGACGGTTGTCGAAGAACGAGGGCGGCAGCATCGGCTCCTTGATGCGGCCCTCGGAGGTCCAGAAGACAGCTCCGACCACGATGCCGGCGATCAACATGGCGATTGTGCTCGTGGATCCCCAGCCCGCCTCGCCGCCCCGGATCACCGCCGCCGTGAGGAGCGCCAACGCGATGATCGCGGTCCCTTGCCCGACGGGATCGACGGCGCGGTGATGACGCGGTGTCTCGGCGATGCTGACCCGTCCGAGCAGCACGGCGATCACTCCGACCGGCAGGTTGATGACGAACACGCTGCGCCAGCCGAACGCGTCGATCAACAGCCCGCCGACCAGGGGCCCGAGCGCCACCGCGCCCGCCCCGATACCCACCCACACGACCGCCGCCCGCGATCGTCGAGCTTCGTCCGGAAACAGATAGGGGATGAGCGCCAGTGTCGCCGGCAGGAGCGCCGCGGCGCCAAACCCCTGCACGACGCGCGCCGCGATCAGGACCGGCACCGAAGGCGCCGCAGCGCAGGCGGCAGACGCGGCGGTGAACACGGCCACGCCAACGACGAACATCCGTCGCAGCCCGATCCGGTCACCCAGCGCGCCCGCCGTCAGCAACAAGCCGGCCAGCGTCAGCGTGTAGCCGTTCAGGACCCACTGAGCGCTCGCCAACGAGCTGTGCAGATCGGCCCTGATCGCCGGTATCGCGACATTCAGGACGCTGCCGTCGAGAATGATCGCGAAATAGCCCAGACAGATCGCGAAGAACCCGACCGACGGCTCTCGCAACCTTGTGGAGTCGCCGCGCACGAGGCCCCCGCTGCGCTCAGCCGTGGGCGGCGCCACTCGGCGCCGCGCGCAGCTCGCCCTCCCACCAGCGCAGGCTGTCCTGCATCGTCTGGCGGAACTCGATCTCCGGCTCCCAGCCGACCTCGGCGCGGATTCGATCGTTGCTACCGCGCAGATCCATCACCTCGTGGGCGCGGACCCGACCCGGGTCGATGACGTGCTCGAGCTCGGCTGGGGCGACGAGCTCGCTGAGCAGGCTGACCTGCTCGGCGGCCGATACCGAGTGGCCTGAGCTGACGTTGTAGATCTCGCCCCGCCGGCCGTGCGCGGCGAGCAGGCGGTAGGCACGAGCGACGTCGCGCACGTCGGTGAAGTCGCGGCGCGTGTCCGGGTTGCCGGTGACGACGCGAACGCGCTCCAGACCGCCGACGACGCCCTCGGCCGCCTGCTGGGCGAGCGAGGAGACGATGAAGGTCGGGAGCTGGCCGGGGCCGGTGTGGTTGAACGGCCGCGCGCGGACGATGTCGAGCCCATGCGCCTCGGCGTAGACGCCCGCCAGGAGATCGCCGGCCGTCTTTGACACCGCGTACGGGTTGGCCGGCTGGACCGGCGCGTCCTCGTCGATCGGCAGCTGCTCAGGTGTGCCGTAGACCTCACACGTACTCACCCAGACGACGCGGGCATCGGCGGCGTCGAGGCGCAGCGCCTCGAGGACGTTGACGGCGGTGGCGACGTTGTCCTGAACCGTGCCAACCGGGTTCTCCCACGAGCGGCCGACCGAGCTCAGCGCGGCGAGGTGGTACACCACATCGGGGAGCACGGAGGCGAACAGCGCGCGGACGGCGTCGAGGTCGCGCAGGTCGACGGCGCGGCCAGATCTGGCGTCGGTCGGCACCTCGCCCCGGCGCGATACGCCGACCACCTCATCGCCGGCCGCGGCGCAGGCGCGCGCCAGATAGCCGCCGGCGAACCCAGACGCTCCCGTGATCAGGACGCGCAAGGAGCTAGCGGTCTCGGGACACTAGGCCGACTCGCCCGTCCCGGACACGGTGACCGCGTGCTCGAGCGTGCCGTGCCCGTTGCTCGAGTAGTCGGCCTCGGGCTCGGGTGGCGCCGGCTCGGGGGCCGCGTTCACCCGCCGCTCGAGCTCGCCCAACACCAGGCCGAAGACGGCGTGGCGCCAGGTCGACTGCGCGAAGGCCCGCCGGTTGCCGGCAAACTGCGGCAGCTCCTTGCGCGCGGGATGAAGACGATCCGAGAGGACTCCGAGCGGCCAGAAGGCGAAATGCTGCGCCACCGCCAGGACCGGCCCACGCACCACCGGCGGGAGTGGCATCACCGGGGCCAGGTTGGCGTAGAGCGCCCCGAAGGCGGCACCGTTCTGCATATGCAGGGCCAGCCCAACCGGGTACCAGCCGTCGCCTCGCGTAACTGCTTTGCCCAGCAGCTCGACATCGTCGTATCTGCTTGAGAAGACGAGCTTGTCAAGCGGCTGCTGCAGCGCCCACACGGCCGCGGCGGCGGCGCCGCAGACGGCCCCTCGCAGCGTGCGCGTACGGTCGATCGCAGGACTCAACTCACGCAACTGTAACGGGCGGCGCCAGAACGGGTACGCCAATGTGCGATGGATCACGAAGTGCTGCACCGCCGGGCGCGAGAGAGCGGCGCCAACCCATTCGTCTACTGGCTGGCGCGCGCGTTTCTCCAGCCGTTCTTCCATATCTACTTCCGCATGAGCCGGATCGGCCGCGAGCACATCCCGACCGAGGGCCCGGTGATCCTGGCCGCCAATCACCGCAGCTTCCTCGACCCGTTCGTGATCGCGACGATGGTCCGCCGCCCGATGTACTACGTGGCGAAGAAGGAGCTGTTCCTGCGGCGCTGGCAGGCCTGGATCCTCAATGCCCTGGGCGCTTTCCCGGTCGACCGCGGCGCGGGCGACGAGCAGATGATCGACACGGCAAAGGCGATCCTCGCCCGCGGTGACATTGTGCTGATCTTCCCTGAGGGCACGCGGATCCGCCCGGGCGCGCTGGGTCAGCCGAAGCGCGGCGTCGGCCGACTGGCGCTGGAAACCGGCGCGCCGGTCGTGCCGGTCGCGGTGATCGGCACCGAAGACGTGCGCAACGGTTGGCGGATCCGGCCGCGCAAGGTCCGCATCCGCGCCGGCCGCGTGCTGCGCTTCCCGCTCGTGCCGGACGCTTCGCCGGGTGTGGCCACCGCCGTTACCGAGCGCATCTGGCCGTGCGTGATGCTCCAGTGGGAGTGGCTCGGCGGCCTGCCGCCGATCCGCCGCGCCGCGATCATCGGGGCGGGCAGCTGGGGCACGAGTCTGGCCGTCTCGTTGGCTCGAGCCGGGTTCGAGGTCGATCTCGGGTGCCGCACGCACGAACAGGCCGCGGCGCTGGGCGAGGCCCGGGAGAATCAGTCCTACCTGCCAGGCGTGCATCTGCCCGATGGGATCCGCGTGCTGCGGGCGGCCGAACTCGAGCTCGCCGCTCACGACCTCGTCTGTCTCGCCGTGCCGGCACGAGCGCTGCCCGGTGTCCTGGCCGCTCACGGCGAAAAGATCCCGCGACGCGCCGGGCTGCTCGTGCTCTCCAAGGGCCTGGTGCCGCCGCTCGGGACGCTGCCGTCGGCGTTCGCCGCCGAGCGCTGCCGGGCGCGGGCGGTGGCCACGCTCGGTGGACCCGCGCATGCCGCTGATGTGCTGGAGCACGGCGCGTCGATCGTGCTCGCGTCGCTCGACGCGGGCTTCGCCAGTCAGCTCTCCGACACGTTCGCCGCCGCCGGACTCGACGTAACCACTACGACCGACGTCACGGGCGTGGAGATGGCCGGGTGCGCCAAGAACGTGGCCGTGCTGGCCGCCGCGGCCGCCTCGATGGCCGGGCCGAACGTGGCCGGCGCCGCCGCCGGCAAGGTGTTCGCCGAGGTCGATCAGATCGCGCGCCGGCGCGGAGGTCAAGCCGAGACGTTCGCCGGACTGGCCGGGGCGGGCGACCTCGTGGCCACCGTGGTGGCGACGAGCTCGCGCAACAGGCGCGCCGGCGAGCTGCTCTCCCAAGGTGTGCCGCCGAACGAGATCGGTCTCGTTCTCGGCCAGGTCGCCGAGGCGGTTGACGCCGTGCCGTTGCTGGCCAGCGTCGCGCGCAACGCGCACCTGGACACGCCGGCGATCGACGGCCTGGCCGCCCTGATCGACGGTCGGATCGAACCTGAGCACTGGACGGCCACGGTGACCCAGCCCAACCAGCGTAAGCGCGGCCGGCCTGTGCGCGCCGCCTGACCGAGGGTAGGCTCTCATGCGATGTCTGACGAGGTACCGAACAGCAAGGCGGCGCTCGACGCCCGCTTCACCGAGCTGTATCGGTCCCATCTGCGTGACGTCTACTCCTACAGCTATTACCGCGTCGGCAATCACCACGACGCCGAGGACCTCACGGAGCAGACGTTCCTTCAGGCCTACCGCCATTTCGAACGGGCCCTGCGCGAATCGAACGGGCGCCCCCTGCGGCCATGGCTCATCCGGATCGCGCACAACCTGGCGGCGAACTTCTATCGCGATCGCTCGCGTAAACCCGAGTCCGCCATCGAGGATGCCGGCATGATCTCCTCCCCGCACACGACGGAGTCGCTGGTCGAGGGCCGCGAGGAGCTGAAGTCGATCCTGGCCGGTGTCCAGCAACTGCCCGACGATCGGCGCGAGGCGCTGATCATGCGCTTTGCGCTGGGGATGGACAATCGAGAGATTGCGCGCGCGCTCGGGCGCACCGACGGGGCGACCAAGGTGCTCCTGCACCGGGCGATCCGTCAGCTCGAGGGCATGGTCGCCGAGTCGGCCGCGCAAGGCGCAGGTGAGGCGAGCGGATGAGCTCGGGCACGACGGATTTCGAAACGCTGCTGCGTGAGGCGCTGACACCGGTCGACCCGCCGGCTGACATGGCCCAGCGGCTGGAGCTGACGCTGGTCAACCTGACCGAGCTGGCGCAGGACGAGCTCGAGTCCTGGGAGCTGTCGGCCATGCGCGATCCGCGCAATTGGGTGCGGCCCGCGGCAGCGGTCGTGGTCGGCGCCGGCGCGGGCACCGCGCTCGTGCTGCTCCGCGTGCGCAGTCGTCACCGGGCGCGCAAGCAGCATTCCTCGAACCTGCTCGAGCTCGCCGAGCGGACGCTGAAGGACGTGGCCGAGGAGGCTCGTCGCGTCCTACCCGACCGCTGAGCGCGCACCGCCGGCCTCCAAGGAACACCGGGGGCCGTTGCTAGCGTCATAGCCCTTGGCCGTCTGCTACCGACATCCCTCGCGCGAGACCGGGGTCTCGTGCTCATCTTGCGGTCGGCCGATCTGTCCCGACTGCATGACGCCGACGCCGGTCGGGATGCGCTGTCCCGAATGCGCGCGCGAGCGCACCAAGGTCAAGACGCTGCGCACTGCGCCGACGACCGCGACGGTGACGCAGATACTGATCGGCATCAACATCGTCGTGTTCATCGCCGAGACTGCCGCGGGCGCGCCCCTGGGCGGCGGTGGCGGCGGCCAGGTATTCAACAAGGGAGCGCTGTTCGGTCCGCTGATCGCGCATCAGCACGAGTACTGGCGGATCGTCACCAGCGGCTTCCTACACGACGGGATCCTCCACATCGCGTTCAACATGTTCTTCCTCTACGTGATGGGGATGATCCTGGAGCCGGCCATCGGACGGGTCAACTTCCTCGCCGTGTATCTGACCGCGCTGATCGCGGGATCGTTCGGCGCGCTGCTGTTCCAGCCGGACGCGGTCACGGTCGGCGCCTCGGGCGCTTGCTTTGGCGTCCTCGGTGCGCTGATCGTGGTCGCGCGAGCGCGCGGGATCCCGATCTGGCAATCCGGTCTCGGCATCACGCTGCTCATCAACATCGTCTTTTCGCTCAGCGTGCGCGGCATCTCGATCGGCGGCCACCTCGGCGGCGTGGTCGGCGGGCTGATCGCCGGTGTGTTGATCGTCGAGCTGGCCGAGCGCCGCGACAATCAGCCGCTGGCGCTGCTGGGCTGCCTGCTCGTGGCCGCGGTCAGCTTTGCCGGCGCGATCGCGGTGGCGGGTGGCCACGGGCTGACCCCGCACGGCGTCGGCTTCGGCTAGACCGTCAGAGCTCGACTGTCAGCGCCTCGCTGGGCGGCACCGAGATCTCGGACACGAGCTCGGGGTGCAGGATGTGCGCGAGCAGCTCAAGACCGTCGACGATCCGTGGCCCGGGCCGCGAGAAGTAGGCGGCGGCGTTCACCGCCACCACCTCGCCGGCGCCGACGGCGGCCAGCTGATCGCGGTGCATCTCGGCCTCGCGGTGCGCGATCTGCGCGTCGAAGCCGCACGGCATCACAATCACGATGTCGGGCCCGGAGATCTCGACCTCCTGCCAGCTTCGCTGCTCCGAGTGCTCGCCGGCGAACCCGAGTACGTCCTCGCCGCCGGCGTACTCGATCAGCTGCGGCGTCCAGTGGCCGGCCGCGAACGGCGGATCGAGCCACTCGAGCGCGGCTACGCGCGGGCGCTTGGCGTTGCGGACGGCCAGCCGGATGCGATCGATCCGCGCCGAGGCGTCGCGCACGAGCTCGACCGCGGCGTCCCTGGCCCCCGTCGCCTGGGCCAGCGTCCGCGCGTCGCCGAGCACCTCGCCGAGCGTGTGCGGGTCAAGCGGAATGACCATCGGCTGCGTGTCGATCTCCTCGGCCACGGCGCGCACGTCGTCGTAGGACACGGCGCATACCGAGCACAGCGCCTGGGTCACGATCAGGTCCGGACGCAGGTCGTGCAGCATCTCGACGTCCAACTCGTAGATCGATTGCCCGGCCAGCGTCCGCTCCTTGACCGCGGCGTCGATCTGTGCCGTGCTCAGCCCGGCGGGCAGCACATCGCGCGTGATCTTGGGTAGCTCCACCGCCGCCGGCGGGTAATCGCATTCGTGTGTCACGGCGATAAGGTCGGAACCGAGACCGAGCGCGAACAACATCTCGGTGGCTGACGGAACGAGGCTGACGATTCGCATCCCCTAGGAGGATAGATATGCCCGAACTACTGAGCGACGCGGAGGTCGAGCAGAAGCTCGACGGCTCGGACTGGAAGCGCGACGGCGACGAGATAGTCCGCAACTGGAAGTTCAACGACTTCGCCGAGGCGATGGCGTTCGTCAACCGCGTCGCCGAGGCGGCCGAGGAAGCCAACCACCACCCAGACATCCTGGTGCACGGGTGGAACAACGTGAAGCTGTCCCTGACCAACCACTCGGCCGGCGGACTCACCGCGGTCGACTTCGAGATGGCCGCGAAATTCGACGATGTCGCTTAGAACGTAATCGGGAAGACCTGGTGCGTGGTCGGGATGTCGACCCAGGCAACGTGATCGCCGACCGCGAGATGTCCCGGGGTGGCGGTGAACGTGATCTGACCGATCACCTGCTCGTCGTCGGATCCGTTGGTGCCGATCCGGGTCAGCGTGCGATCAGCGCGACTGAGCACCCAGATCGAGTCGTCCCCGGATGTTGAGCCGAGCCCGCCCGCACCGGCGCCGACGCGAGCCTTGGCGAGGTGACCCTTGTAGCGCCCGGACACGGCCTGGCTCTCGATCGGGTTGATTCGATCGAGCTGTCCCGTCGAGCTGAGAAACCAGACGCCGTTGCTCGAGGTGATCCCCACCGTGCCCGGGGTGACGTTCGGCGCGGCCACCGGGTTTACGGCGCCGTCTGCGTCGAGCACCGTGACGGTGCCGTCGGTGGCGGCAACCCATGTGCGGCTGTACTCATTGCCGAGCGCCGCGACGGGGCCTTTGACGTGGATCTGCTGCGGTGCACCGAGCGGGCCGAGGTCGACGCGGCCGACCGAGCCCGGATCGCTACCGGCGATCCACGCCGCGGCCGAGCCGAGCGTCAGCGCGCGCGAGTCGCTCCCCGCCAGGACGACGTGAGGGCCTGACTGGCTGGCGCCACCGCCGCCACCGAGGCCGGCCAGCCACACGCGACCGCTGTCATCGATCGCCGCCCCGGTGGCTGGTCCGGGCACCGAGACCTGCGCGACCACCGGCGTGTCGGCTCCGCTGCCGAGTTCGCTCAAGCGCCCGCTCGTCGCCGCCCAGGCGTTCTTGCCGCCGGCCGTGATCGCCAGCGTCGGCCCCGGCAGCGTGCGGGGCGTCCCGACGTGAATGCCGGTGCCTGAGCTGACACTGGCCCGTGCCTGGTTCGCCGCCGGCGGGGCGGCGGACGAGCTCGAGGCGCTGCTGCCTCCGCCGCCGCTGAGCGCAATGACGACGGCGACCACCGCGGCCGCGGCTAACAGCCCGCCGACGAGCAGCAGTGGGGTCCGCGAGCGGGGAGGACGTGCGGTCGGCGTTGTGGGCGCGGTGGCCGGCGGTCTCGCCGCGGACGGTGTGGCGGCGGACGGTGTGGCGGCGGGCGGTGTGGCGGCGGGTGACGCCGGCGCTGTCGCGGGCGTCACGGGGGCGGCCGGCGGCACCGTCGGGGTGGCCGGCGGGACTTCGGGGACGAGAGGCTCGGCGGCGGCGGGAGCCATCACCGTTGGGTCGATTGGATCGGGTGGAGCCAGCACGGTCGCCCCGGGATCCGTGTCCGGCGCCCCGGGCGCCGCGGCTGCGGTGGTCGGGGCGGCCGCCTGATCGAGCGCCGCCGCCAACTCACTGGCCGACGCGAAACGATCCTCTGGGCGCTTCGCCAACGCCTTCTCGACCACCGGGGCGAGCGACGGTGGCAGCCCGTCGGTTGGCACCGGGTCGTTGATGTGGGCGAACATCTTGGCCAGATCGGCCGGCCGGTCGAAGGGCACCTGCCCAGTGAGCGTCTCGAACAGCATGCAGCCGAAGGCGTAGATGTCCGAGGCTGGCGTGCCCTTGCCGCCCTCGATCCGCTCCGGCGACATGTAATCGACCGTGCCGACGAGGACGCCGGTCCGGGTCATGCCCTGCGTGTCGCTGCGGCGCGCGATGCCGAAGTCGGTGAGGTAGACCTGTTCGTCCTGGTCTTGGTCGCCGGTGGCGATGAGGACGTTGGCCGGCTTGATGTCGCGGTGAATCAGGCCGCGCCGGTGCGCCGCAGCCAGCGCGGAGGCGACGGGCCGCAGCAGACGGATCGTGTCGGGCGCCCCGAGCGGGCCGTACTCGAGCAGCCGCGCGCGCAGATCGGTCCCGTGAACCCAGCGCATGATCAGGTAGAGCGTGCCCTCGAGTTCGCCGGCCTCGTACACGGGGATCACGTTTGGGTGCTCGATCGAGGCCGCGAGCTGCGACTCGCGCTGGAAGCGCTCGCGGAAGGCCACGTCCTCGGCCAACCGCGGCGCGATCACCTTGATCGCCACCGGCCGGTTGAGCGCGAGCTGAGTCGCGCGCCAGACGACCCCCATACCGCCCCGCCCGGCGAGCTCTTCCAGCCGGCAGCCCGCAAGTGTCGCCCCCTGTATGAGGTCAGGCATCCGTGATGTTTTATATCGCGACCTGATCCCCAGGTACGATCGAGCCGAGATGGCGGAGGATCGTGCCGGCGGGCAGCTGCAGACGGCGAGCGAATTGAAGGCCGTGATCGAGGCCGAGCGTGAGGGGCAGCCGTTCCTCGTCTACCGCGACGGCGATGGAACCCAGCAGATCCATCCACTCGACGGCGTAGACCGGATCACCGTCGGCCGCGTTTCTCCAAGTGATATCTGCCTCGACTGGGACACGGAGGTCTCGCGCGTGCACGCCGAGCTCGAGCGCCTGGGCGAGAACTGGACGGTCGCCGACGACGGCCTGTCGCGCAACGGCACCCATCTCAACGGCGAGAAGGTCGTCGGTCGCCGCCGGCTGCGCGACGGTGACGTGATCCGCTTCGGTCGTACCCTCGCGACGTACCGCCAGCCGCTGGTCGGCGACGTGACCGAGACCGAGGTGGCCTCGCAGGTGCTCGATCGGGCCAGCCTGTCCGAGGCCCAGCGCCGCGTACTGCTTGCGCTCTGCCGGCCGTTCAAGGGATCGAGTGGCTACGTCACGCCGGCCACCAACCAGCACATCGCGGACGAGCTGTTCCTGAGCGTCGATGCCGTCAAGACGCACCTCCGGGCTCTGTTCGCGAAGTTCGGCATCGAGGACCTGCCGCAGAATCAGAAGCGGATCCGGCTCGTCGAGCTGGCCCTGAAGAGCGGCGTGATCACCCCGCGCGACCTCTGAGATCTCCTCACCGGCTCGACACCGCCGGGTGCTACGCTCGCCGGGTCGCTGGAATGAACGACGACCTGCCCCGAAGTAGCAGCACAAAGACCGAAGGCTGCCACGCGCGGGCGCGCCTTTGACAGCGCTGTTCATAGTCCTGACCGGGGTGCTCGTCCTGGTGAACGCGTTCTTCGTGATGGCGGAATACGCGCTCGTGCGTTCCCGCCGGGCACGGCTCGAGACGCTGGCCGACGAGGGGGCCCGGGGAGCGCGCCTGGCCGTGCGTCAGATCGACCACATCGGCGACTACATCTCGGCGTGCCAAGTCGGGATCACGATGGCCTCGATCGGGATCGGCGCCCTCGGCGAGCCCGCGCTCCAGAAGGTGCTCGAGCCGCTCTTCGGCCATGTTCTCAGCCACGCGCTGGCCGTCGTGCTGGCCGTGGGATTCGCGTTCCTGATCATCACGAGCGCTCAGACGATCGCCGGCGAGCTCGTGCCAAAGCTCTACGTGATCCAGCATCCCGAGGGCGTGATGCGGCGGATCGCGCGGCCGCTGCAGTTCTTCCGGATGCTCTTTCATCCGTTGATCGTGGCGCTCAACGCCGCGTCGAACGGGATGCTCCGTCTGATCGGCGTCGACCCGAACGCCGAGCCGGAAGGTGGCACGCCAGACGAGCTCAAGCGGCTGATCGCGGAATCCCAGACCGGTGGCCAGCTCGACGTCGGCGAGGCGAACATGCTGACCGGCGTGTTTCACCTGCACGAGCAGGAGGCGCGGCAGGTGATGACGCCGATCCCCGCCGTGGTGACGGTCGACGTGGCGGAAACCGTCGAGGAGGCGCTGCGGCGTTGCGTATCGACCGGCCACTCGCGGCTGGTCGTGACCGAGGACGAGAACCAGGACCGGGTCAAGGGGATCGTGCACGTAAACCAGCTGGTCAAGGTGCTGATGAACAAGGGTGAGGGCGCCCACTTCGACGCCGTCGTGCGTGAAGCGCCGCTGATCCCGGAGACGAAGCCTCTTGACGACCTGCTGGCCGATCTCCAGCGTGAGCGGACCGAACTGGCGATCGTTATCGACGAGTACGGCCGAACAGCCGGGATCGTGACGATCGAGGACATCATCGAGGAGGTGGTGGGGGAGATCGCCGACGAGACGGATCCCGCCGGCGGCTCGGTGCGCCGCCTGGCCAATGGCGACTGGTTCGTCCGCGGTCACGTCGCGGTCTCCGACCTGGAGGACTACGGGCTCGAGCTTCCGGTCGACACCGACGCCTACAACTCGGTGGGCGGGTTCGTGTTCGCCGAGCTCGGCCGGCTGCCGAAGCGCGGCGACACAGTCTCGGCCAACGGCTACTCGATCAGAGTCGAGTCAGTTCGCGAGAATCGGATCGAGGCCGTGCGGATTCGCCAGCGCCGGGCGGCGGGGTCCGGGACGAGCGCTCCCACCCCGTCTCAAAGCGAGTAATCGCCCGCCGCCGCATCAGCGGCAGCACGAACCAGGCCAGCGCGCAGCCGCCAGCCGCCACCGTCGTCGCCGCGACGGTGATCGTCGAGCTGAAAATCGTGTCGCAGATCAGCAGCACGACCCCGATCATCGAGACGCCGACTGCGCCCAGCCCGATGATCGTCAGGCGGTTGGCCACCCGCACGAGATGGGCCTTGTCGCCCAGCCGGAACAGGGCGCGGTGATACGCCGTGGGCGCCATCAGCAGGACTGCCGCGGCCACCGCCGCGAGCAGGGTTACGAGGTAGTCGACCTTCTGAAACGTCGTGATGTTCCTGAAGCGGTTCTGGAAGACGATCGCCAGCAGGAAGCCGAACAGCACCTGCACGCCGGTCTGCACGACCCGCACCTCCTGCAGCAGTTCGGCCAGGTTTCGGTCGCAGCGCTCGAGCTCGGTTTCGTTGCGATCCCGGGTTGGCTGGTCATCGGCGACCGTCGTCATGACCCCCTGCTACCCCAAACCGATGGCAGATCTTCGCGCCATTCGTTACATTCCCGTTTCAGCGCAACACCCGGGTAAGTGCGCCAAACCTTCCCGGTGGTTGAAGAGGAGAGAGAAGCCGGCCCGCCGTCCGGGCCGGCTTCACCCACCCGGCCCCAATCCTCGAGCCAGCCTCTTATGCAGGCTCACACAACTATTTAGGACGCGTTCAACTTGTGAGCGCAAACTTCGCGTCGCGACGTACCTCATAGCAGCACCTCCTCCCCAGAAGCACGAAGCCGGCCCGTCCCCAGCGGGCCGGCTTCTTTTTTGGGCCTCTCGAGGGGTATCCCGGCTCCGCGCGGGATCACGCCACCCGGGCTCGACGGCTGTCGCACCTCTTTTCTGAGCGTTACGAAGTGCGAAAAACCCGCATCGAAGGGGGTGGGTCGGGAGGGCTCGGCGCTCTGTACCTACGTGATGGTCGATTCGACCCGCAAAAGTGCGCTTTGTTCGGAGGGCGAGGGAGACAGGGGCGGGTTGTGCGGGATAGAACCGCACAACCGCACTCTGTTCGTTCCGGTCTTGGGACAAAGAGGACTTTTACGGGTCAGTGGCCGTCGGGATGAGCGGATCGCGGCCATCGCGGCCGTACAGCGGGGCGGGTCCGGCGCTCCCAGACGACCGTCAGTCGTAGCTGTAGAAGCCGCGGCCGGCCTTGCGCCCGAGCGCGCCCTCCTCGACCAGCGCGCCGAGCGACTGCGGCACCGCGACGTCGAGGGCCTGGCCGATCGCCTGGGCGACGTCGAGGCCGACGAAGTCGAGCAGCGCGATCGGGCCCATCGGCATGCCGGCGCCGAGGGTCATGCAGCTGTCGATGTCCTGCGGGTCCATGCCGGTCTCGGCCAGCAGATCGACCGCGCTGAACAGGTAGGGGAAGAGCAGGCGGTTGACGACGAAGCCGGGGATGTCGGGCACCTCGACGGGGGTCTTGCCGAGCGCCTCACAGAGAGCCCGGGCGCGCCCGCGGGCGTCTGACGTCGCCTCGGGCGGGAAGGCGAGCTCGACCAGCTCCATCCGCGGCACCGGGTTGAACACGTGCAGCGCGACGAATCGCTCGGGGTGGCCGCTGGCGCGCGAGAGCTCGGAGATCGAGAGCGAGGAGGTCGTGGTGGCGAGCACCGCGTCGTTGCCCGCGTGACGCGCGATTTCGCCCAGGTCGGCGAGCATCTCGGCCTTGTGTCCGTGGTGCTCGATGATCGCCTCGACGAGGAATGTCGCCTCGCGCAGGGCGTCGAGATCGGTGACCACGCGGATGCGTTCAGGATTGCCGTCCTCGAGTTTCCCGCACGCCTTTTCGAGCTGCGATTGCGCCCGTTCGGCCGACTCGGGCGAGCGCGCATAGAGGAGCACATCCAAGCGACAGGACGCTGTCGCGGCTAGCCCGCAGGCGATCGTTCCGGCGCCGGCGATGCCAAGTCGTTCCTCCACGGGCGGGTACAGTACGTGACCGTTCACTGGGACGCCGACCTACTGTCTTGACAAGGAGATAAGCCGAATGCCTGAAGGCCATGGCCGTGAGGTAGTGATCGTCGAGGCCGCGCGCACACCGATCGGACGCGGCCATCTGGAGAAGGGCTACTACAAGGACAAGCACCCGAATGAGCTGCTCGGAGCCGCCTATCGGGCCGTGGTCGAGCGCGCCGAGATCGACCCGGGTGAAGTCGAGAACGTGATTGCCGGCTGCGTTGCCCAGTTCGGGCCCCAAGGCCTGCACGTCGGCCGCAACGCCTGGCTTCAGCAGGGTTTCCCGATCGAGACCTCGGCCACGACGATCGACCTGCAGTGCGGCTCGGCCCAGCAGGCGGTCAACCTGGCTGCCAGCCAGATCGCCTCGGGCGTGCATGACGTCGTCATCGGCGGCGGCGTCGAGCACATGGGCAAGCTGCCGTTCGCGGCCACGATGAAGGTGCAGGAGGACTACGGCTACGCGTTCACGCCGGAGCTTCTGAAGAAGCACAACATCGTCGGCCAGGGTCTCGGCGCCGAGCTGATCGCCCAGGAGTACGAGACGCCGCGCCCGGAGCTCGACGAGCTGGCGCTGCGCTCCCACCAGCTGGCCCACCGCGCCACCGAGGAGGGCCGCTTCGAGCGCGAGATCATCCCGATGCAGGTCAACGGCGACACCTACGTCTCAGACCAAGGCATCCGCCCGGACACCAACCTCGAGGCACTCAGCCAGCTGAGGACGGTGTTCAAGGAGGACGGCGTGATCACCGCGGGCAACTCGAGCCAGATCTCTGATGGCGCCGCGGCGGTGCTGCTGATAAGCGCTGAGAAGGCCGAGGAGCTGGGGCTGAAGGCGCGCGCCCGGATCATGGACCAGACGACCGTCGGCTGTGACCCGGTGAAGATGCTCGAGGGCCCGATCCCCGCCACGGCCAAGCTGCTGGAGCGCAACTCGATGTCGATCAACGACATCGATCTGATCGAGATCAACGAGGCGTTCGCGCCCGTGGTTGCGGCTTGGCGCCGGGTGCACAACCCGGACATGGATCGGGTCAACGTCAACGGCGGCGCGATGGCGCTCGGCCATCCGCTCGGGTCGACCGGCGCGCGACTGATCACGACGCTGCTGCACGAGCTCGAGCGCTCCGACAAGGAGGTCGGGCTCGTGACGATGTGCTGCGGCGGCGGGCTCGGCACCGGGACGCTGATCCAGCGGGTGTAAATGCTGTTCGGGGGCGCGCATGCGCGCGCGGGGCTGCGGCGCGCTCGGCATCCAGCCTCGCTTCATTGCGCCGGCCCCGCGTCATCCTGCTACCGCCGGCGCATGCGCCGGCGGGGCCGGGGTGCATGCACCCCGGCCTTCCTGCTTAATCCGCCTGTTCGGTCGGCCGGATCAGCACCTCGTTGATCGCGACGTGCCGCGGCCGGGTGACGATGTAGAGGATCGCGTCGGCGATGTCGCTGGCCTGCATCCGCTCGACGCTGCCGAAGCGTGCGCGGATGCCCTCGAGCACCTCAGGGCGGTTGTGCGAGGAGAGCTCGGTCGCCACGGCGCCCGGCTCGACGAGCGAGACGCGCAGATGGCGCCCGGTCACCTCTTGGCGCAGCGCCTCGCTGAACGCGCCCACGCCGAACTTGGTCAGGTTGTAGACGGCCGCGCCGGCACGCGGACGCCGCCCCGCCACCGAGCTGATGTTGATCATGTCGGCCACCTGGCGCGGACCGTCCTCGGCCGCCTTCAGCAGATGCGGGAGCGCGGCGTAGGCGCAGTAGAGGACGCCGTTGACGTTGACGTTGACCATGCGCTGCCACTCCTCGAGCGGGGCGTCGAGAGCCGGTCCGAGGAGCATCACGCCGGCGTTGTTGACGAGGATGTCGAGCCGCCCGAAGTGCGAGACGGCCTGTTCGACGGCGCCCTGCGCCTGCGCCTGATCGGTGACGTCGGCCTCGAGCACGAGCGCTCCATCGGAGATCCGGCCGGCCAGCTCGCGCAGGCGGTCGGCCCGTCGCGCCACCAGCGCCACCGCCGCGCCGCGCTCGGACAGGGCAACGGCCGTGGCCTCGCCGATCCCGCTCGAGGCGCCGGTGACGAGCGCGACCGTGCCCTTGAGCTCACTCATCCCAGCGGAACCCTACCGGCGAGGGCGCTGGCGGCAGCGGGCTGGATGGGAGCCCCGGGGGCGGCTCGTTCTGGTTGAAGCCGACCGGGGCCAGGTCGTTCGGCGTCTCGGGGTGGAACAGCGAGGCCAGGTACTGGGCCTGGCCTCGACCTGGCCCGAGCTCGAACTGCCCGCCGCCGTAGGCGCCGATCCCGTGCTCGGCGCAGTAGTCGTAGGTGTCGCACAGTCGCTTCAGGCCGCCGATCCGCGACGGCTTGAGGTTGACCATCCTGGGCGGGAACGGCAGCGCTTCGATGTCGTCGATCGAGTGGATCGGGGCGTCCCAGGTGATGCGACCGTGGTGGTCGGTCAGTACCGCCGCGGTCTCCGGTGTCTCCACGTCGGGGTCCTCGAGCCAGGCGTCTGCAAAAGCGTGGACCACGCGCTGGTAGAGCACCGGGTCAGGCGGCTGGTCGACAGCCGTGCCCCGATAGAAGGCCTTGAAGTCGACCGAGTCGACGGCGCCGGTCTGGACCAGCGCGTCGATCAGCTCGGGCGTCCACGAGCTGGTCGGGTCGAGCTTGAAGCGGAGCGTCGGATAGCGCTCGAGCCGGCGGGTGATCGGGTCGAGGCTCGGCGGCTCGCCGAGTCGCAGGGAGACGACGAAGGTCACGGGTCGCGGCGGGCGGTTCAGGGCTTCGTGCAGCGGCTGGCCGGCCTGGCGCAGCGCCAGGTCCAGCGCCGCGCTGTGAAACGTCCAGCGGCGGTAGAGCCGTGAGACGTCGCGCTGCGGCTCGACCGGAAACAGGTCGAGCTCGTCCAGCTTGTCGCACAGCTCACCGAGCGCGTAGTCGCCGGCCAGGTCGTGGGCCGGGCCCGCCTCCTGCAGCGCGGTCTGGTCGACGCCGTCGTAGACGACGTCCTCGCCGACCCCCTCCTCGCCGGCACCTTGCATGTGCACGACCGTGGTCAGGCGCTCGAACCCGCTCGAGACCTCGGCCTTCAAGCCCTCGAGCGTGTAGCCGTCGACCCTGACCGGCAGGTTGGCCAGAAGCTCGTAGGTGCTCACTGCTCGCGGCTGCCGTTCTGCAGGCGCGCCACCAGCTCTTCCAGGCGCAGCTCCTCGAGGCCGTGGCTGACGGCGTCAAGCTCGTTCGCGCAGTACTCGACGAGGTCGCGCCCCTCTCGGACGAGGTCGAGCGTCTCGCGCAGCCCGGCCTCGCCGGAGTCGAGCCGGCGGATGATTTCCTCGACCCGGGCCACGGCGGACTCGTAGGTGGGCTCGCTCACGGCTCCGTCACTTCCTCGATGTGCGCCGGGACGTCGCCGTCGTGAAAGCGCAGGTTGAGCTCGCCGGCCGTCCGGGCGGCGGCCGCGCTCCCGAGCGGCTCGCCGGCGCGGTCCTCCACGAGCGCGTATCCCCGGGCGAGCGTCCGCTTTGGGTCATGGGCGGCCAGGGCCAGCGTCAGGCGGTCGAGCTCGCGCCGGCGGCGGGTCGCGTCCGAGGTCGCGGCGCGCGTCTGGCTGCGTCCGAGCACGAGCAGGTGCGTGGCGGCAAGCGCTCGGCCGTCGGCGGCGATCCTCCGGGCGCTGGCCCGCAGCTCGCGCACGCGCTGGTGCAGATCGCCCCGGTGGCGGTGAACGGCCTGGGCCGGGGCGCGCGAGAGCTGGGCCAGCGTCCGGGCCCGGGTGAGGACGGCGCGGCGGCTGTGGTCGCTCAGCCGGCGGGCACGCGCCGTGAGCTCGCCGCGCGCTGCCGCGATGTCAACCGGGACGGCGATCTCCGCCGCGTGGGTGGGGGTCGAGCAGCAGACGGCGGCCACGTCGTCGATCAGCGTGCGATCGGTGTGATGGCCGACGGACGAGATGACCGGCACGCGGAGCAGGGCCACCGTGCGGCAGAGCGCTTCGTCGCAGAACGCGAACAGGTCGGCCAGCGAGCCGCCCCCGCGGGCGACTATCACGACTTCCACCTCGGGCGTGGCGGCCAGCTCGCGCAGCGCCGCCGCGATCCTCGGCGCGGCGTGGCGGTCCTGGACGGGCGCGAAGGCCCAGATCAGCCGGCCGCCCCAGCCTCGCCGGCGCAGACCGGCCAGCACGTCGTCGCGCGCCTTGCCGCGCTCGCCGGTGACGACGCCGATGGTGCGCGGCAGCAGCGGGCGCGGCAGCCGTTTCTGCGGCTCGAACAACCCGTCGGCGGCCAGGCGCCGGCGCAGCCGCTCGAGCTGGACGAGCAGGTCGCCCTCGCCTTCGACGCGCAGCTCGGACACCGCGAACGTGAACGACGGCGAGGAGGTGGCGCTGCCCGGGTAGTAGTCGCAGCCGCCGCCGACGACTATTCGCATCCCGTCTTTCAGCGGGATGGCCAGGCGCTCGAAATCGCTCAGCCACATCGAGCAGGGGAGCGCGCCGCGCGGGTCGCGCAACTCGAAATAGACGCGGGTCCGCGCCGCTTTGAAGCCCCAGACCTCACCGACCAGCTGGACGCGCGCCAGCTCCTGCAGGCGCTGCTTGAGCTTTGCCGCATAGGAGCCAACCGGGAACGGGCCCGGCAGGTCGCTGTCGGGTGGCCCGGCGGCGGCGGTCGACTCGGGGTACGCCATGGCTTTCGAGGCTACATGGCGGCGGGGCGTACGGCCGGGGGCTGACGCCTGCCTGCTAGGGCGCTATGGGTTGTCGATCAGCCGCCGCGCCCGCAGTGGGGTCCAGGACCACGGGATCGACTGCCTCGCCTGCCTTCCGCCGGAAGAACCTGGGGAAGAAAGGCCACGAGGCAAACATCAGCACGACGCCCAGGATCAGCCCTCCGATACCTACGACAATCGGTGTTTCGATCCCGATGAACGGCTTCGAGTAGTTGTTGCCGGACTTGCTGTAGTAGCTGAACGCCTTTATCGCAATGCCGAACAGCATCAGGCCACCGACGAGCGGGACCAGACCGGCGAAGATGAAGTTGCGGGCGCTCCCCAGCAGCTCCCTGCGGTAGTAGAAGGCGCACGCTAGTCCCGTGAAGCCGTAGTAGAAGCAGACCGCGAAGCCGAGCGCCGAGATCGTGTCGCCGAGGACATCCTGGTTGGGGTTGAACGCCAGCAGCGCAATCGTCCACGCGATCGACAACCCGCCCATCAGCAGGGTCGAGAAGCTCGGTGTGAGAAAGCGCGGATGAATGCGACCGAACGCCTCGGGTATCGCCCCCCAGCGCGCCATCGACAGGGTCGTCCGCGCCGTCGGGAGGATCGTCGTCTGCGTCGAGGCGGAGGCGGAGGTCAGGACGCTGATGATCAGCAGCTTGTCCAGGGGGGAGCCGAAGACACCCTTGCCAAGCGCGTTGAGAACATCGCTCGAGTTGTTGGCCAGGAAGGCCGTTCCGTGATAAGCCTGCGCCGCGACGCTCACCAGGACGTAGATGAGCAGCAGGATGACCGTCGAGACGACCGCCGCGCGTCCGGGCCCATGCGTGGCGTCGCGCGATTCCTCGTTGACCGCCACCCCGGAATCCCACCCCCAATAGATGAAGATGCCCAGCAACACCGCATCGATCAGCCCATTCCAGCCCATGTCGAACGGGTTGAACCACGACGCCGAGACGTGAATGTTGCCCTTGGGGCTGTTCGCATACACCTTGATCAGGGCCACGACGACGAACAGCGCCAGGGTGAAGACCTCGAGGCTCAGCAGGAACATCTGGATGCGAGCGGAGAGCTCGATGCCGCGGTAGCAGATCCATGTCATCACGACGATCCACACCACGGCCCCGACGATCAGCCAGAAGTTCCCTGGCGCGCCGCCAGAGCGGAACAGCAGGAACGTGTAGTTGCTGGCGATCGCGGCCAGCGAGCCCATGACGATGATGTCTGCGAGGAAGATCGCCCAGCCGTTGATCCATCCGAGCTGCGGACCGAACGAGCGCGTCACCCATGCGAAAGTGGTGCCGGCGTCGGGGTCGGCCAGGTTGAAGAAGCGGTATCCGACCGACACGAAAAGGATCGGGATGAACGACACGATGAGGACGGCTGGCGCGTGCGTACCGACGCCGGTGACGGCGACGATGAAGCCCAGCGTGGCGGCGAGACTGTATGCGGGCGCCGTGGAGGCAACCGCGATGACCAGGTTCGAGATGTAGCCGAGCGCGTCGCGCTTGAGGCCCTTGTGCCCGGGCGCCTCGGAGACCTCAGAGACGCGCGGGTCGTGGACGGGAATCGCGGTGCTTTCCATAGTCGCGGGAACCTACGGCGGCGTTGCGTTACAAGCAATGCGGTCCGCCAGCAAAAACCCGGGCCCAGTTATACAGATTGTCTAAGTTGGTAAGCGTTAACGTGGGGTGCGATGCCTGTCGATAAGGCGCTGCGAGTGGCTGTCCTCGGGGCGGGCGGAACTATCGCCCCGGCCATCGTGCACGACCTGGCGGTGTCCGACGAGGTCGAGCGGATGCTGCTGCTCGATCTCGATCCCGAGCGGGCGGCCGCGGTCGCGAGCGCACACGGCGCCGAGAAGGCGACGAGCCGCGCCGTCGACGCGCACGACGTCGATGCGCTGGCCGAAGCCGTGGCCGACGCTGACGTTTTGCTGAACACGGCGTCCTATCGGGTCAACCTGCACGCCATGCGGGCCAGTCTCGCCGCCGGCTGCAACTACCTCGACCTGGGCGGCCTGTATTGGATGACCGGCCGTCAGCTCGAGCTCTACCCGGACTTTGCGCAGGCCGGGCTGCTCGCGGTGCTCGGGATCGGCTCGAGCCCGGGCAAGACGAACCTGATGGCGGCGCGCGCGGTTGAGCTGCTCGGCACGGGCGCCGAGGTGAAGACGATCGACGTGCTGGCCGGCGGGCGCGACCCGATGGCCGCTCGCGACGGGCAGCTACGGCCGCCCTATGCCGTCCAGACCCTGCTCGACGAACTGACCCTGTCGCCGATCGTCCTGCGCGAGGGGCGCGCGATCGAGATCGAGCCACTGAGCAGCGGCGGCGTGATCGACTTCGGTGACCCGATCGGTCGGGCGGACACGATCTACACGCTGCACTCCGAGCTCGCCACGTTCGGCGAGAGCTTCGGAGCGTCGTCGTCCAGCTTCCGGCTGTCTCTCGCTCCATCTGTGCTGGCCCGGCTGCGAGACCTGATCGGAGCCTCGGCCGACGAGATCGCCGCGGCGGCGCGCGAAGCGGTGCCGCCGTCCTCGGAGACCGTGTCCATTCACATGGTCAAGGCGGTGGCGCAGGAAGGCGAGAAGATCATCATGCGCGCCGTCACCCGGCCCTTCTTCGGGCTTGGCGGCTCGATCGTCTCAACCGCGGCGCCGGCCGCCGCCACGATCCGCCTGATGGCGCGCGGAGCGATTCACGCCACCGGCGCGCTGCCGCCCGAGCGGTGCATCGAGCCGCAGGCGATGTTCTCAGAGCTCGAGTCGCGCGGCTGTACGTTCAGCGTGGTTGGCGGGGATTGAGGCCGGGCGCCGACCCGGTTACATCGGCCGGGACGCCATGCGATGAGATCTCGTGCTTGAGCAGCTCGAGGTCGGCGTCGACCATCATCCGCATCAGCTCCTCGAAGCTGACCTCGGGCTCCCAACCGAGCACCGTCCGGGCCTTGCTCGCGTCGCCGACGAGATGCTCGACCTCGGCGGGGCGCAGCAGCACTGGATCGAGCACGACGTGGTCCTCGACCGATAGGTCGGCGTGATCGAACGCCACCTCGACCGCGTTGCGTACTGAGTGCGAGACGCCGGTGGCCACGACGTAGTCCTCGGGCTCGTCCTGCTGGAGCATCAGCCACATCGCGCGCGTGTAGTCGGCCGCGTAGCCCCAATCGCGCTCGGCGTCGAGGTTCCCGAGCTTTAGTTCCTTGGCCAGGCCCAGCTTGATCGCCGCGGCATGCCAGGAGATCTTGCGGGTCACGAACTCGAGGCCGCGGCGCGGCGATTCGTGGTTGAAAAGTATTCCGCTGGTCGCGTGCAGGCCGTAGGACTCGCGGTAGTTGACCGTGATGAAGTGGCCGTAGGCCTTGGCCACGCCGTACGGCGAGCGCGGGTAGAACGGCGTCTTCTCGGACTGCGGGACCTCGCGCACCTTGCCGAACATCTCCGAGGAGGAGGCCTGGTAGAAGCGTGCGTCGGGACAGACCTCGCGCATCGCCTCGAGCATGCGGGTGACGCCGATGCCGCTGAACTCTGCCGTCAGCGTGGGCTGGACCCAGCTCGCCGCGACGAACGACATCGCGGCCAGGTTGTAGATCTCGCTCGGGTTGGAGGCGCGCAGCGCGTCGACGAGCGAGCGGCTGTCGAGCAGGTCTCCCTGGTGCAGCGTCACGCGGTCGCGGATGTGCTCGATGCGGTCGAACTTCTCGGTCGAGGAACGGCGCACCATGCCGTGCACGTCGTAGCCCTGGTCGAGCAGGAACTCGGCCAGGTAGGAGCCGTCCTGTCCCGTGATCCCGGTGATCAGGGCGGTGCGGTGGCCCGGGCTCATGCCGGGGCCTCGGTCGCGGCAGGACGTGGGGTTTGCTCGCGCAGCCAGCTCACGGTCTGGGCCAGGCCATCGTCGAGATCGATCTGCGCGCTCCAGCCGAGCAGCCGCGCTGCCTTCTCGACCGAGGGCCAGCGACGGTGCACGTCGACCTGGAAGCTCTCAAGGTGCTCGAAAGTCAGCTCGGCCGCGTCGTTGCCACACGCCTCCCAGATACGGGCGGCGATCTCGGCCACGCTCAGCTCCTGCGCAGCCGAGATGTTGAAGTCCTCGTTCTCGCCGTTCGGGTGCCGCGCCGCTGTGACGATCCCGTCGGCGATGTCATCGACGTGGGTGAGCGTCCGGGTCTGGCGACCGCTGCCGAAGATCTGTAGCGGCCTTTGCCGGGCGAAGCACTTCGCGATCAGGTCAGGCACGGCGTGGGCGATGCCGGGCTCGTCGGGTTCGGGGAGCTCGCCCGGTCCGTAGGCGTTGAACGGCCGGCAGATCGTGATCGGCAGGCGATGCTGGTCGTGCGCGGCCCGAGCATAGACCTCCCCGGCGAGCTTCGAGAAGCCGTACGCGGAGTACGGCGCCGGGCACTCGCTGAGGTGCGTTTCGGTCGTGGGGAACTGGGTGGCGCGCTCGAACACCATCGAGGAGGAAACGTATACGTATCGCTCGACGCGCTCGTCGATGGCGGCGCGGACGATCGCGCCGCTCAGCGCGTTGTTGACCTCGGTCAGGGTGTAGGGGAGCTTGTGGAAGTTGGCGATCCCGCCGACGATCGCGGCCAAGTGAATGATGTGGCTGCAGCCGCTGGCGGCGGTGTGGGCGGTTTCCGGGTCTCTGAGGTCGCCGGTGTGGATCTCGCACGAGTTGCCCATCCAGGCCGGCGCTGCGCGGTGGTCCGAGACGCGGATCGCCACGTCGGATTCGCTCAACAGACGGCGGACGACGGCCGAGCCGATCATCCCGGCTCCGCCAGTTACGAGCACGCGGGTCATCCGATGCGTTCGGTCTCGGCCGGCTCGGCCAGCGCTGGCGTGTCGGCCGGCCGCGTGCGGAGCGCTGCGTGCTCAGCGGCATAAGCGAACACCTGGGCGCTGCCGAACGCGTTCCAGGGGTCGACGAGCAGGCAATCGGCTGAGGCCCGCTTGCTGATCTCGGCGAACGTCTCCGGCTGCTCGAACTCGCTGTGGTTGGTGGCGACTATCACCACGTCGGCGTCCTGCACCGCGTCGGACAGTGGCGAAGTCGGTGAGGGCGCGTGCGGGTCGCACACCGCGACATCGGCCAGCTCACGCTCCAGCAGGCGGATCAGCTTGGGCGAGAGCGAGTCGCGCTCATCGTCGGTGTCGCGCTTGAACGTGAGCCCAAGGACGGCCACCTTGCGCGAGGCCAGGCTGCCTAGGCGCCGCTTGATTCCCTCGACCAGGAACAGCGGTACCGCTTCGTTCACGCGCGAGACCGCGAGCAGCATCCCAGGTGAATTCGAGCGCTCTTCGGAGAAGGCGAAGTCCTTGCGCAGGCACGTTCCCGCGGTCATCCCCGGCATCGCGATCCCGCCCCTGGGGTAATCGTGATTGATCAGGTCGATGACCTCGAAAACGTTGGCGCCGTAGCTCTCGCAGTCCATCATCAGCAGGTTGGGCAGCGCGAACGTGGCGTAGCGGAGGATGTTGGTCCAGATCTTGGCCAGCTCGGCCTGAACCGGGGTGGTCTTGACGATCGGGGCGCCGAATATGCTGAACACCTCGGCCGCGCGTTCGGTCGAGGCTTCGCCTACACCGCCGATGATGCACGGCAGCGTGGTGATCTCCTGGAGAAAGCGGCCGGCGGCGATCCGCTCCGGCGCGTGGGCGACGAACACCTCCTCACCGACGCTTAGGTCGCGGCGCTTCTCCAGGTAGCCGGCCACGAACTCGGTCGTGCCGGGCGCGATGGTCGAGCGGAGGATCAGGGCGTGCCCGGGGCGGAGCAGCGGCAGCAGGTCATCGACGGCGGCGCGGACTTGGCGCAGGTCGCTCTCCACGTGGGAGAACGACGGCGTGCCGATCGTGAGCACGATGTCGTCGGCCTGCGCAGCGTCAGCGGCGCGCTCGGTCAGATCCAGTCGCCCGCTCTGGAGCACGCGTTCGAGCAGCTCTTGCGTCCCAGCTTCCTGAAACGGCATGCGGCCGGCGCGGATCGAGCCGAGGATCGCCGGGTCGTGGTCGACGCCGAGGACTCTCAGACCACGATCGGCGAATGACAGCGCCAGCGGGAGGCCGACCCGGCCCAGACCGATGATGGAGATAACGCGTTGCTCGCTCACGTGTCGCTTAAACGTACCTGGAGGGCCGCCGGTAGCGGCGGACGGTTCAGTGTCTAGACGCCGTCGCGCAGGGTGAAGCGGTGGACCAGGTCCTCGTTGACGCTCGGCAGCGCGTCGAGCCCCGGCTCGGCCGGATGCCCGCGCACCTCGCCGTCGAAGGCGAGGCTGTCGAGGCGCACGATCTCGCGCTCACCTTCGATGCGAGCCGGATGGCCAGCCGGGAGGTCCTTGATCAGGGCGCGGATCCGCTCGCGCAGCTGAAGCGCGAAGTGCGGGGTCGAGGCGCCCATCAGCTGCCGGACGTCGTCGACCGTGACCTCACGGCCGGGACGGAGACGATCTGGGTGTTCAGCCTGGCTCATTTCTGGGGTACCGCTTCCAAGAGGCTATCCATCTGGGCCTGCACGGGGACCGAGATGGCCGACTTGTCGCCGATCACCCACCCGTGGTTGTAGACCGCCGCGGTTGGGCCCTGCTGGGTGTAGCCCGGGGTCGCGTAATCCAGGAAGAAGTTCAGCACAGCCGACGGGAGTGTGGCCGCGCTGTCGATCAGCAGCTGCGGGCCGTAGTCGCCACTGGCCGACAGCGGCGCGGCGGCGGCGGCATCGAGCGGCCGGTGTTCGTTGAGGAGCACGTAGCCATGACCCGGGCTGCGCATCGCCCAGCCGAAGCTTCCCGGCACGTGCGCGCACGGCTGGCCGTATGGGCAGGGTGGATCGCGATAGGTGGCAAAGGCGACCGAGTTGGCAGCCGGCGTGGCGCCGCCGACGCGCTTGACCGTGCCGTACTTCTTCAACTGGGTCATCACGCGGTCGGAAATGACCGCCGCCGGTCCGAGGACGTAGATGTGCGGGCTCTGGTGGGAGAGCAGCGCCTGTCTGGTAGCCGTGGGAATGCTGTCTCGGGTGACGAACAGGATTGGCTCGCCGCTCTCGGCCGACCAGCCGGCCGCCGGCATGGCGAAGGCCGGATTGTCCGCGGCGGCGATGATTACGTTGACGCTCGTCTTGCCGCGCGCAGCGCTGGCGAAGCGGTCGATCTCGGCGGCCAGGGTGTAGGGGTCGTTTCCCTTGATCGCGGCGGTGCGCAGGCCGGACGGCGTCGGCACCTTGCCGACGCGGATGAGCTGGACGCCGCCGGCCGGGCCCGAGCCTGTCGGCGCCAGCACGCCGAGCGCATCCTTGGTCGCCGAGGGCAGTGAGGAGCCGCCGGAGAGGAGGATCGGGGCGCGGGTCGGTGGCGCCATCAACGAGGCCGAGGCCAATGCCGCCTGCCAGCTGTCGCTCGAGGCCAGCGTCACGACCGCCGGATGAGTGCCAGGAGCCGATGATGGATACACAGCGAGCGCTACGCCTGCGGCGTCGGCGGCCGGATCGCCGCCGGCCACGCGCGTCGTGTTCTTGGTCGCCACCGCCGGGAATCCGAGCCGCTGACCCGCGTGGGGCGTCTTGGCCTTGACGCCGACGTCGGGTCCGGGGCCGCTGATCAGCTGGGTGGAGCCGCCGCAGCCGGCCAATAGGGCGGCGGCCAGAACGGCGGCGGGGTAAGGCTTTTTGCGGGTCGGGAGGCGCATCGCGGGCAGGCGGACGTTATCGAGGGGGTGCGCGCTGGGCGCAGGTTGCGTGGCATCGCGGGGTGGGCGGACTGTGGGCGGACTGACGCCCACCGCGACGTTCCGTAGGAGCAATTTGTATATTGCCGCCACGCCGAATCCGCGGGCCACAGAAATCCGCGGAGCGGGGGAACCACTTCCCGGGGCTAATCCCGCGGTCAATCCGCGGGAGGCGCAGGCTCTTTTAGCGCCAGCCCGACAGCTAACCCCGCAGGCCTACGAAAGAGAGCGACTTGCGGGTTACCCACCTGATACTTCCTACGCTTGCCGTGGCGGCACTTGCCGGGGCACCCGCGGCCTTGGCCGCCGGATCGCCTGGCGCCGGATCGCCTGGCGGCACCGCGGCCTCCGGTGGCGCCGGCATGGGCATGCCGGCCGGCCCGGTCAGTACGGCCGCCCACCCCGTCGTCTCCGGCACGCGGGCCAAGATCATCCACGGCGTCGCCTACGCACCGGCGTTGGCGCCGGCCGCCGTCCAGCGCGCGATCTGGGCCGGCAACCAGATCCGCACGAAGCCGTACGTGTACGGCGGCGGCCACGCCAGCTTCAACGCTCGCGGCTACGACTGCTCGGGCTCGGTGTCCTACGTGCTGCACGCGGCCGGGCTGCTGCGCACGCCGTATGACTCGAGCGATTTCATGCACTGGGGCCATGGCGGCCTCGGGCAGTGGATCACCGTCTACACGAACCCGGGCCACGCGTTCGTCCAGATCGCGGGTATCCGGTTGGACACCTCGCGTGAGGCCGATCCGCACCCGGCCCCGGGGACCGGACCCCGGTGGCGGCCGGTGTGGAACCACCCTTCTGGGTTCGCGTCGCGGCACCCGTCAGGGTTCTAAGGCTTCTTAGACCGCCTCGCCCTCGCGCTCTCGGTGCGCGACGATCTCCGAGCGCTCGGCCAGGCGGTTGGCGCGTCTGAGCTCGGCCTCGCGCCTGCGGCGCTGCTCGTCCGGCGTGTGGGCCTCAATGGGAGGAACCTGCGCCGGCTGGCCGGCGTCGTCGAGCGCGACCATCGTCAGGTAGGCCGTGTTGGTGTGACGCGTCTCGCCGGTGCGCGGGTTCTCGGCCTGAACGCGCACGCCGACCTCCATCGAGGTGCGCCAGGCGGCGTTGACGGTGGCGCACAGGCTGAGCACGTCGCCGATATTGATCGGGACGAGGAAGGTCATGCGGTCCATCGCGGCGGTCACCACACGCCCGCCCGAATGCTTGATCGCAGCCAGCGCGGCCGCCTCGTCGACCAGTTTCATCACTGTGCCGCCGTGGACGTTGCCGGCGCTGTTCGCGTCGGTGATGCCCATGAGGTGGGAGAGGAGCGTGGTCGAGTCCGACGGGCGCTTTGCATCCATGTCCGGCGAACCCTAGTGTGTGGGCTCGGCTACGCTACGTAAGCTCGTCCAGTCACACGCCAAGGAGGATGCGATGCCGGGGCTCTCCGGTCGCATGTCGACAGTCATCAAAGCCAAGATTTCGAAGCTGCTCGATCGGGCCGAAGATCCCGCCGAGACCCTCGACTACAGCTACCAGAAGCAGATCGAGCTGCTGCAGAACGTCAAGAAGGGAATCGCTGATGTCGTCACCTCCAAGAAGCGGCTTCAGCTGCAGGAGGAGAAGCTCAAGCAGCAGGTCGTCAAGCTCGACACGCAGGCGCGCCAAGCGCTGGCCGCCGGCAACGAGGACCTGGCCCGCACGGCGCTGGAGCGCAAGAACGTAGTTCAGACCGAGCTGCAGTCGCTCGACTCGCAGATCGCCCAGCTCGAGCAGCAGCAGGAGCAGATGGTCGCCTCCGAGGCGAAGCTGCGCACCAAGCTCGAGCAGTTCCGCTCCAAGAAGGAAGTCATCAAGGCCCAGTACTCGGCCGCCGAGGCGCAGGTGAAGATCTCCGAGGCCGCCACTGGAGTCGGCGAGGAGATGGCCGACGTCGGTCTGGCCATGCAGCGCGCGCTCGACAAGACCGAGAACATGAAGGCCCGCGCCGACGCCGTCCAGGAGCTCGAGGCGGCGGGCACGTTCGAGGACCTCACGCAGATCGGCGAGGGCGAGGACGACATCGACCGCCAGCTCAAGCAGCTCTCGAGCACGAGCGAGGTCGACTCCGACCTGGCCAAGATGAAGGCCGAGCTCGGTGGCGGATCCGCGCCGGCCGGCGAGCTCGGTTCGGGGAGCGACGACTCCGGTGCGGCCGGTGGCGCCGGCGCCGGCGGTGCCTCGCAGAGCGCGCCCCAGGAGCAGGCCCCGTGATCGTCCGGATCTCGACCGAGGGGCAGTACAAGATCGGCGATGACGACGTCGACGAGCTGAACGAACTCGACAACCAGGCGGTCGCGGCGTGCGATTCCAGCGACGAGCAGTCGTTCCACGCGACCTACGAGAAGCTGCTCGACTTCGTCCGGACGCGGGGTCGAGCGTTGGACGAGGACGAGCTCGAGGGATCCGACGTGATCCTCCCGCCACCCGACGTGACGCTCGAGGAAGCGCGCGAGGAGTTCAGCGGCGAAGGGTTGATCCCCGGGTAGCGGCGGGGGCCGCCCGGATACACCCGGCGCGCAGGCGGCTGCCTCCGCGCACCGGTCGCAATCGGGCGCGAGGTGTATCCGAACGGCACCCGCCCCGGTGACAAAGCCGTCGAGGGGCGGGCGGCCGACCCCGCGGATGCCGCCGGCCCGCGACTGCTCCCACGGGTGTTCGGTGCCGTGCGAACACACCTCGCGTCCGATCGCGCTCGACTGTCGAAGCGGTCGGGTGCGCGCGGGTGTGTTCGGGCGGTACGAACACGCAAAAGTGGGGGATTGAGACTCCTACTGGCGGGTAGGTGACCGACGAAGCCGTCGTTATCCAGGGCGGCCGGTTGCCTGTCGAGTAGAGGAGAGTCCAGTGAGCAGATCGCTGCCGAACCGCGTGCTCCATGCGGTGTTCAGCAAGGTCAACAAGAAGCGCCAGTGGTACGAGTTGCCGACGACCCAGTTGAAGGCGCTGAACCTGCTGTCGCTGCGACTGGATTTGCGCGACTTGAACCTGTTCGATACCGGTACGCCGATCCGGACGCATGGGCTCGAGGAACCGCCGAAGGAGGCGCTCAAGGCACGCCGTCCGGACGGCAGGTGGAACGACCTGGAAGACCCGGAGATGGGGTCGACGGGCACGGCGTTCACCCGCAACGTCAACCCGAAGCACATCAAGCCGGAGAAGCCCCCGCGGCTGTATGACCCGAGTCCGCGCAAGGTGTCACTCGAGCTGATGACGCGCGACTACTTCAAGCCGGCCGTCCACCTCAACGTGCTCGCCCAGGCGTGGATCCAGTTCGAGAATCACAACTGGTTCTTCCACGGCCGCGGAAAGCCGGAGGAGATTCTCGAGGTGCCGCTGGAGAAGGGCGATGACTGGCCGGAGAACCCGATGCGCGTGCGGCGCACGGTGCCGATCCCGTCGCACTCGAGCGGCGTCGGGCAGCAGAACGGCAAGTCGATCGACTACGGCAACACAGAGACGCACTGGTGGGACGGCAGCCAGATCTATGGCTCGGACCAGGAGACCCAGAACGCGATTCGCACGTTCAAGGACGGCAAGCTGAAGGTCGAGGCGAATGGTCGTCTGCCGGCAGATCCGGGTGAGCCCGGGCTCGACCTCACCGGCTTCAACGAGAACTACTGGGCAGGCCTCTCCTGCCTGCACACGCTGTTCACCAAGGAGCACAACGCGATCTGCGACGTGCTCAGGCGCGAGAACCCGACCTGGGATGACCAGCGGCTGTTCGACACCGCGTGGCTGATCAATGCGGCGCTGATGGCGAAGATCCATACCGTCGAGTGGACACCCGGCATCGTGAACACGCCGGCGCTGTGGTTCGCGATGAATGTCAACTGGTCGGGCATCTTCGGCCAGAACCTAAAGGATCGCTTTGGCCGCCTCGGCGATTCGGAGATCTTCAGCGGGATCATGGGCTCGCCCCAGGAGCATCACGGCGCTCGCTTCCAGCTGACCGAGGAGTTCATCTCGGTCTACCGGATGCACCCGCTGCTGCGTGACGACTGGAATTTCTTCAGCGCGCAGACCGGCGAGCTGCTGCACCAGGACGAGTTCGTCAATATCCAGGGCGCCCACACGCGCGACTTCATGGACCGCTTCGAGGTCGGCGACCTGCTCTACTCGATGGGAGTCGAGCACCCTGGGCAGATCACGCTGCACAACTACCCCCGGGCGCTGCAGCGCTTCACGCGGATCGACGGCGAGCTGATGGATCTCGCCACGCTCGACATCCTGCGCGACCGCGAGCGCGGCGTGCCTCGCTACAACGATTTCCGCGAGGAGCTGCGGATGCCGCGGGTCCGCTCGTTCGAGGAGCTGACCGCCAACCGCCAGTGGGCTGAGGAGATCCGTCGCGTGTACAACGGTGACATCGACAGGGTCGACCTCCAGGTCGGGATGTACGCTGAGCCGCTCCCGCCGGGCTTCGGCTTCAGCGACACGGCGTTCCGCATCTTCATCCTGATGGCGTCGCGGCGGCTCAAGTCCGACCGCTTCTTCACCACCGACTTCCGGCCCGAGGTGTACACCGAGACCGGGATCAGGTGGGTGACGCACACCAAGATGAAAGACGTACTGCTGCGCCACTACCCAGAGCTCGAGCCCGCGCTCGAGGGCCTGCCGAACGCCTTCCTGCCCTGGCACAAGGTCTCGCCGGACGGCAAGCGGCCCACCAAGCTGCAGCACCAGGTCGAGGGAGTCAAGAAGGCGCTTGCCGCTATCAACGCATGAGCACGACGGC
>JBJMLD010000080.1:0-7536 GCA_045805545.1 Solirubrobacteraceae bacterium
CGGCCTTCCAGACCGGCGGCCAGCCGATGATCGACGCCTCGCACCTGTACTACGACGGCAACAGCCAGGGCGGGATCTTGGGTGGGATGACCACGGCGTTGTCGCCCGACTTCCGCCAAGCCGTCCTCGGCGTGTCAGGGATGAACTACGGCAACGTGCTCGTTCAGCGCAGCACCGACTTCGCCCCATTTGCCACGGTGCTGGCCAGCAGCTACCCGGATACGTCGCTCACCCCGGTGATCCTCGACCTGATGCAGCAGCTGTGGGATCGGGGCGATCCTGACGGGTACGCCCAGCACATGACGGGGCATCCGCTGCCGGGCACGCCGCGCCACAGCGTGCTCATGCAGATCGCCTACGGCGATCACCAGGTGAGCGACTACGCGGCAATGGTGCAGGCGCGCACGATCGGCGCGGCGGCGCACCAGCCGGCGCTCGACCTGAACACCGACCGAGCCCGGGATCGCAACATGTTCTACGGCATACCGGCCATCGCCCACTATCCGTTCTCCGGTTCGGCAATCGTCATCTGGGACGGCGGCCCGGGCCAGGTGCAGCCCCCGCCGTTCGAGAACCTGGCGCCGGTGAACTCGCCGACCAACCAGGACCCGCACTCGTTCGTCCGCTCGACGGCGGCCGCCCGGGTGCAGAAGTCCGACTTCCTCGAGCCGAACGGAACGGTGCTCGACGTGTGCGCCGGCAAGCCCTGCCACACGGATTCATACGTGCCGTGAGTGAATAGGAGGTCGCGATGACGCGGGTTGCGGTCGTCGGGCACATCGAGTGGGTCGACTTCGTGCCAATCGACCGCTTCCCGGTCCCCGGATCGGTCGTGCACGCCACCGGCTCGTTCGCCCGAGTCGGCGGCGGTGGCGGTGTGGCCGCCGGCGTGCTCGCCGAGATGGGGGCGTCGGTCGACTTCTTCGTTGCCCTGGGGCGCGACGCGCAGGGCGAGGCGGCGGTCGCCCAGTTGAGCGAGCGCGGGGTGCGGATGCACGTGGCGTGGCGCTCCGAGCCGACGCGGCGGGCCGTGACGTTGCTCGAGGGAGGCGAGCGCACGATCATCACGATTGGGCGCCGGGTGGAGCCGGTCGCGTCCGACGAGTTGCCGTGGGAGCTGCTGCGCGAGGCGACCGGCGTGTACGTGACAGCGGGCGATGCCGGCGCGCTCAAGCTGGCGCGCCAGGCCGGCGTAGTGGTTGCGTCACCACGGGCCCGCCATGCTCTCGAGAACGACGACGTGGCGATCGACGCGCTCGTCTACAGCGCCAGCGACGTCGATGAGTCCGCGTGGGCGGACCGGGTGAGCGCGCGTACGCGCCTGCTCGTCGCCACCGAGGGACCCGCCGGCGGACGCTGGTGGGGCAAGGAGTCCGGCCGCTGGTCGCCGGCGCCGCTGAACGGTGAGCCGCAGGATGCCTACGGTTGCGGTGATTCGTTCGCGGCCGGGTTCACGTTCGGGTTGGCCGGCGGGGCGTCGGTGGCGGAGGCGGCGGCGGTCGGGGCAGAGGCCGGGGCGCGGGCACTCGTGCGGCGGGGCGCGCCGTGAGCGCCGGCCGGCCGAACAGGGCACGGCGATCCGCGCACAGATCAGAACGGAAGCATCCGTTCCGGGTATACTGACGGCGATGGCCACGACTCGCACTCCCTCACCCCTGTCCGGCCGGCGCGTCGAGGCGGCGCGCAACGACGAGAAGATCCTTCACGCGGCGCGCCAAGTGTTCCTCGCCGACCCGACGGCGCCGATCACCGCGGTGGCGAAGCAGGCCGGGGTGGGGATCAGCGCGCTCTACACGCGCTACGGCAGCAAGGAGGAGCTGCTGCGCAAGCTTTGCCTGGATGGGCTCACCGTGTTCGTCGAGGAGACCGAGACGGCGCTGGCCGACGAGCGCGACGACTGGACCGCGTTCGCCGAGTACATGGGCCGGCTGGTCGACGCCGACACGAGCTCGATGACGCTTGCCTTGGCCGGCACGTTCACGCCGACCGAGGACATGTTCACTTTGGCCGAGCGTGCAAACGACTTGCTGCGTCGGTTCTTCGACCGCGTCAAGGGCGTCCTGCGCTCCGACGTCGAGGTGCACGACCTGTCGCTGGTGTTCGAGCTCGTGGCGGTGATCAAGCTCGGCGAGCGGGAGCGGGCGATGCAGTTGCGCCGGCGCTACCTGGCTGTGATCCTCGACGGTCTGCGCGCCAAGCAGCGCGGGGAGCTTCCGGGCCCGGCGCCGAGCTGGACCGAGCTGAACCAGCGCTGGGTCACCTGAGCCTCGGGGCGGCTCGACGTTCGTTCAGCCCGGACGTCCGTCGAGGAGCGCTTCCCCGAGCGGGCCGAGCCGGTCCATCAACCCCGCCGCCCGCACGTGCCGGGAGATCTCGTCCCTCTCGCCGGGATCCATGGCTGCCACGATCGCGGCCACCCGCTGCCGTCCCTCCGCCGGCAACAGCGGCATGAGCGGGAGCAGCTCTGCCCACATGTCCTCCTGCTGTGCGGCGGCGAGCAGCGCGGCGAGCGTGCTGCCGTCGTCCCGGGCCGCCGCCCGCTCGACGAGTGCCCGGCGCTGCTCGAGGGTGAGATGGGTGAGCAGATCGAGCACCTCGGGCCAGAGGTTCTCCTCGGCGGCCGCGCGGATGATGCCGTCCAAGCGATCAGGCGGCAGGACGCCGATCAGATCCTTGAGGCTCTCCTTGGACTCGAGCACGAACGCCACGTGCAGCAGCGAGCGATCATCCATCACCTCGACCGCAGCGGTGATACAGGCCGGCGTGAGGTGACCGACGAACCGGCCCATGGTCACGTACTCGCCACGGCCGATCAGCTCGCTCGTGATGGCCGCGATCTGCTCCGGCGGGATGCGGCAGATGACCTCGCTGGCCCGGCGAGGGTCGAGCTCGACCGCGACATCGGCCAGGAACGGGGTCGGCATACGGGCGGCCATCTCGACGGCGCGGCCCGGATCGAGCAGGCCGGCGATCCGCGCCGAGAGCACGGCGCCGAACACGCGCTCGCCGAGCGTGGCGACTAGCGCGACGGGAAGGACCTTGCTGCCGGCCGCGAGCCGCGCCAGCGCCTGGCCGTGAGCCGTGAAGAGGACGTCGGTGACCTCCTCACGCAGCGCGCGGATATCGGCGGCGGGCACGCTGGCCAGGTACTCCAGGTCGGCGGGCTCGCGCCGGAGCAGACGAGCGAGCTTGAGGATCTCGGCCCGGACGGCGAGCGATTCGCTCATATCCGTGTCAGCCGAACGCCTTGCGCACGGGTACTCGGAGCAGTCGCGGAATGTGGCTCAAGGCCTCATCGCCGGCCGCGGCCAGCTCGGCCGCCTGCCGGTGCCGGGCCTCGCCAATCGCCTCGGCCAGGTCGAGCAGGTGCGCGTCGTCGAGGCCGCGGATGCCTGCGGGAGCAGGTGCACGCAGCTGCGCTTCCAGCGCCTCGATTCCTTTACTTGCCACAGCTGTCCTCCTCGAATCCGTCCCGGCGCGGCGTCTGCCCGCAACGGACCGAAAACGAGGGTACCGAGAGCGCTGCTACCGCGCGGCGCTCACGCGATTCAGGAACGGCACCAGGTGGGCGAAGAACACGTTGTGCGGGAAGGCCCCTGCCGGGTCATTGTGAGCGTAGGTGCGGTGGCGATCGATCAGCACCAGGTTGGCGCTGGGGATGTGCGACTGCTGCGCCAGCAGCCGGGTTTCGGCCAGCACGCCCGCTCCGCCGAGGGCTGCCCCGAAGGCATAGATCAGCAGGCGCCTGGGGAGCTGATCGCCAAGCGTCGAGCGCAGCCCGAGGATCTGCTGGGCCGGGTTGCGTAGACCGCTGCCGACGCCGCCCGTGTCATCGGTCAGGCGGGTTGGGAAGTACCACTCGGTGCCGTCCACGTTCTTGATGCCGGCGCCGGCGAACATCGTCGCGTAGCGCGTGATCGGGGTCAGCGCGCCGCGGCCGTCCCAGCCGTGGATCCGGCCGTGCGGGCTGACGCCGCGACCGAGGTGGGCTTGGGCGGCGATCAAGCTCGGCGGCGAGGTGCCGACGTTCAATGCGAAGCCGTACTCAGCGAGGTTCGTGACCCGGACCTTCGGCTTGAGCGCGGCGGGCAGCGCGGCGAACGTCTGCCCGAGCGATGGCGAGTTCGGATCGATCAGTACGCCCTCGGAGCCGGTGGCGTTGTAAAGCCCGGCGAACGGCGACGGAATCCCCCCGAACGACAACCACGGCGAGGCGTTGTCGGAGTTCAAAGTGGTCAGTGCCGCCCTCGCCGCGTCGCTGGACTCCGGGGGGCGGCCGCTTCCGTCGATGTAAACGAGCCCACCCAGATCATCGGCGCCCGGCTTGCCGCCGAAGTTCCACGTCGCGTAGGCCGTGACCACGGAACCACCGAGTGAGTGGCCGCCGAGCGCGACCTTCCCGCCCAGCTTTCGCGCGGCTCCGATCACCGCGTGGAGATCCTGCACTGCCACGGTCATCCCCCACTGCTTGGCGAAACCAACCCGGTGGTTGTCGAGCAGCTTGAAATGGCGCTTCACCTGCGAGTTCTCGAGATACCCGAGGTAGTAGTCGAACAGCTGGCGTCCGGTGGCGCGCCCGGCCTTGGCCTTGTTCAGCTCGGATTGGTCTTCGATCAGGTTCTCGCGCCGCTCGACCGACCACACCTGCCAGCCCGGCGTCTTGGCCACGACCCACTTGGCGAGCGGGACGAAATAGCCGCCGCCGGCGGAGGTCCCCGGCTCGAGCACGAGCACGTTCTTCGCGTTCCGGGGACCGACCTTGATCACACCGACCTTGTTGTACTTGGCCGGAGTGTTCGGCTCCGCATAACCCTTCATCCAGTTGACGCTGAGCGCCGAGGCCGAGGCGGCGCAAATCCCGCTGCTGGCGAGGCAAACTGCGAAGAGCGGTGCGAGGAGTCTGATCCGGGTCAAGTCGATACCTCCGTCAGGGTGGGGTCACAAGATAGTCGCTGCCGGATTAGTCTCCAGCCGATGCGTGCGCTCGTCAGCAGTTCATCGCCGCCCGGCATCGAGATCGGCGACGTGCCGGATCCGACTCCGCACCACGATGAGGCGCTGGTCGAGGTCAGGGCGATCAGCCTCAACCGAGGCGAGATCAAGCGGCTGCAGTCGACCGAGCCGGGCGTCGTGATCGGGTGGGATCTCGCCGGCGTGGTGGCGCAGGCGGCAGGGGACGGGAGCGGACCGCCGGCAGGCGCCCGGGTGGTCGGCTTGAAACAGCGTGGCGCGTGGGCTGAGCAGGCCGCAGTAAGGACCGAGTTGCTGGCAGAGCTCCCAGACGGCATCACCTTCGAGCAGGCGGCGGCGCTCCCCGTCGCCGGCCTTACGGCGCTGCTCTCGCTCGAGATCGCCGGATTCGTGCTCGGCAAGCGCGTGCTGGTCACAGGCGCGAGCGGCGGCGTGGGCCGGTTCGCACTCCAGCTGGCCAAGCTGGCCGGCGCGCAGGTGACCGCGGTGGCGCGGCGGACCGGTGGCCTGGCCGAGCTCGGCGCGGACGACGTGCACGAGGAGCTGACGAGCGACGGTCCCGAATTCGACGTGATCATCGACGCCATCGGCGGCCCCGTGCTCGCCGCCGCGATCCAACGCGTCAAGCCGGGCGGCACGATCATCAACTTCGCCGCCACCGTCCCCGAGCCCGTCTCGTACCCGACGCGAGAATTCTTCAGCCGTGCGCCGGGCGCGACCCTGCGCGGGCTGTACGTGTTCGGCGAGCTCGAGCACACGCGCAGCGGCAGCCGCGATCTACGCCGACTGGCCGATCTGGTCGCGGCCGGCAGGCTCGACCCGCAGATCGACGTCACGGCGCCCTGGACCGAAGCGAGGGAGCCGATCGAGGCGCTGCTCGACCGCCGGATCAACGGCAAGGCCGTACTCACGCTGGGCTGACGCGCGCGCGGCGCAGACCTAGTTCCGCTATTCGAAACAAACTGTGCGTCAGCGGTGGGCGCACCCATTGACCCGCCGCACAACGGCCCCGCGCACCCGCCGCAGCCGCAGCCGAATCGATCGGCCCCGGGGGCACGCGGTCAGCGACGACCCGCGCCGGGACAAGGTCCGCGCGGCAGCCGGCGCGCCCGCGACGCTGTCGGGCGTCGTGTCGATCGCGACGTAGGAGTACGTGCCCGGATAGCCGTCGGCCGAGCCGGGGCTCATCCCGGGACACCCCTCGCGCAGGTCCTCGCAGTCGAACACGCCACCGCCGGCACGATGCACGTCGAGCCGCGAGTAGTAGTAGAAGGAGAACGCGTTGCCGTCGTGGTCGGGATCGACGCCGGCCTCAGTAGCGTCACTCCGCCACCGGTCGCTCAGCAGTCGCGCATCGGCCGACGCGTCGTGCTTGAGGTACTTGTCGAACCAGGCCGTGGTGTACCAGTCGGTGAAATCGGGTCCGCGCAGCGAGGCGCCGAACGCCTGGTTCGGGATGAACGAGAAGTCGAGGTGCGAGCCGCCGCGGATGATCAGCTCGCCGGTGTCGACGCCCGCCTTGGAGTACTCCGGGGAGATTGGGGACTTCCCGGAAGGGTCGGGCAGCGACAGGTTGGGCAGGGGCGGCAGGCCGTAGTCGGCCGAGATGCCGAGGCCGGGCTTGGTGATCGGGACGGTGCGCCGCGCCGAGGGGTCAGCCGGGCAGTCGGCCTCGCCGATCACCGCCGATCCGCCCGACGTCCCCGGCACTGGCGCGGCCTTGGGACCCGGCCCGCCGAGGTTGTCCCACGCCACGACAGCCTTGACCCGCGGATCCCACTGCGCGATGTAGGACACGCCGGCGGCTCCGTAGGAGTGCCCGGCCAATCCGATCTCGGAGCGGTCGATCAGCTGCCAGAACGGGTCGAACCCCGCGTCGAGCCCGCGAGCCACGCGCGAGTCCTGCTTGGCGGCGTGGCTCGTCCCGGTGTTGCAGCTCGGGACCGGTTGGTAGGGATGCTGCGGGGTGGAGAGGAGGAAGTTGATTGCGTCCTCGGTGCCGTCGTAGAACGGTCGCCCGTCGGTCTGCGCCGGCACGCCCTCGCCGGCGTCGGGGGCCTGTCCGAACGTGTCGGACTGACCCTGGCCCTGCGGATCGAACGTCAGCACGACATACCCGGCCTTGGCCAGCGTCTGGGCGGCAAACCAGTACATCTGCTCGTCGGCCTGAACTGACCCGTTGGTGATGACGATGGCCGGGCGCTTGGCCGGCCCGGCCGCGGTTGCCCACACGTGACCGGAGAGCGTCGCGCCGTCTCGCGCCGTGAACAGCACCGGGCGCACCAGGCCATAGCGGGCGGTCGCCCAGTTGTTCAGGCGGATGTCGCCGGCGCAACCGTTCCCCTGGTTCCAGCAGAGGTCGTCGACGAAGAATCGCTCGGGGTCGGAGGCCTGGGTGACGAGCGCGCCCGAGCCGTTGGCCAGGCTGATCGCAGCCAGCTTCGCCTGATAGTCGGGCGTGTCGTAGATGGCCTGGCGCTGGAGCGTGATCGAGTAGTTCTTCGCCTCGACGACCGGGTCGAACGTGGTCGGCGGCTTGGCCACGGCGGCCGCTGCGACGAAGGA
>JBJMLD010000081.1:0-13935 GCA_045805545.1 Solirubrobacteraceae bacterium
ATCAGCTTCAACTCGTGCTCAGGCATCAATAACGGGGACTTGTTGGGTGATGCAGTGGGGACCGCCGCCACCGTAGGCGAGCCGGGTTCCCGGGACGGGTACTACCTCGTGCTCAGGGTACGCCGCTGCGACCACGGCCATCGCCCCCTCGTCGCTGTCGTCGTCGGCCACCGGCAAGATCACCGCCCCGTTGCACACGTACAGATTGAGATAGCTGACCGCGACCTCGACGCCGGCCACCGTCCGATAGGGCAGAAACGGCACCTCCAGCACCTCTATCCCCTCCGCCAGCAGCCGCTCGCGGTTCTCGACGCAGCGGTCGTAGTTCACGTTGGTCGGCGCCACTGTCTGCAGCAACGCAGCACCCGTCCGCGCGAAGGCGGCGACCAAGTCGACATGGCCGTCGGTGTCACGATCCTCGACCAACCCAAAACCCAGCCAGACGACCTTCTCGACGCCGAGAAACCGCCGCAGCGTCGCCTCGATCTCCTCGCGCGACAGGCCCGGGTTTCGGTTCGGGTTGAGCAGGCACTGCTCGGTCGTGAGCAGCGCGCCGGCGCCGTTGCTGGCGATCGAGCCGCCCTCGAGCACGATCGGCGCGCGGATCACCTCGTCGCCCAGCTCGCGGGCAATCAGACCCCCGACGGCGGCGTCGCGATCCCAGGGGGCAAACTTCCCACCCCAAGCGTTGAAGCGGAAGTGCACCGCGCGCCGGCGCCCGTCCTCGCCGTAGACATAGATCGGACCGCAATCACGCAGCCAGGAGTCATCGAGTGGCAGCTCGACCACCTCGACGCGACCATCGCACGCTGCACGCGCATCGGCGGCGTCGGCACCGGGATTGGCGATCATCGTCACGGGCTCGAACGCCGCGATCGCGTTGGCCACGGTGGCGTAATCGGCGCGCGCGCCCGCCAGCTCCGAACCCCACAGCTCGGTCCGGCACGGCCAGCCCATCAGCGTCCGCTCGTGTCGTTCCCACTCGGCCGGGAGGCGTACCACTAGCGCCAGCCTAGTGTGCTGTCCGGTGATTAGGGTGCATGGAGCGCGAGACCCGGGGGCCGGCAGACAAGGACGCAGGAACCGTGGCGCAGCAGCGCTGCGCGAGGTTCCGAGGACGCAGTATGACGGCCTTCGGGGCCGCGATACATGTGCCCAAATTGCCGGACAGTGCACCAGTTCACGCGCCTGCCGCAAAATGGCCAATATGCCTGCCGGGACAATTTCCGCTAACGATTTGGGCCCTAGCCGCCGACCACACGGGCATGTCGCCATCTCAGCGGACTCTCGGCGCCGCGCCCGTGGCCCTCGGCCTACTGCTCATCGCTGTCATGTCGGCGGCGCTGGCGGCGTTGGGCGGAGCCGGCGCGTGGATCGTTGCGCTACTCGGCGGGACGGTGCTCGGGGTCCTCGTGGTGCTGGCCGGCGTCAGCATCCTCGGGGTCTCGAAGGCCGTCGAGGCGGCCGAGCAGGAGTCCTACATCGATCCCGTGACGGCGTTGCCGAACGCCGAGAAGCTGGGCATCGATCTCGATCGCGCGATCTCGAAGGACACAACCTCGACGTTCTCGCTGCACCTGCTCGAGGGCTTCAAGAGCTACAGCGAGGCCTACGGCCGCGCGTGCGGTGACGCACTGCTCTCCTGGCTGGCCCAGAAGCTGCGCCAGGCTGTGGACGGCGAGGCGATCGTGTATCGCATGCGCGGAGGGGAATTTGCACTCCTGACTGATGGCGACGCAGAGGCGGTCGAGCACCTGCGCAAGCGCGCCGAGGCGGCGCTGCGCGAATCCGGAGAGGGATTCGTGATCGCTTCCTCCGCGGGCTACACCGAGCTGCCCGGCGAGGCCAAGACGGTGACCGACGCGCTGCGGATGGCCGACCACCGCGCCACCGCCGCCCGCCGCGGCAGCGAGCGCAGCGCCGAGGCCCAGCTTCCCGACGACCCGATTGAGACGGCTCGCGCCGGCACCGCGCGCTTCGATGTAGTCGAGCTGGCCACCCAGGTCGGGCGCCGGGTCGGTCTGCCCGCCGACCGGCTCGACGATCTCGCCGCCGCCGCGCATCTGCGCGACATCGGCAACATGGCCATCCCCGCCAGCGTCCTCGCCAACACCGGTGAGCTCAACGCCGCGGAGTGGCGGTTCATCCGTTTGCACACCCTCGTCGGCGAGCGTCTGCTGTCGGCCAACTTCGGCATGCAGCAGGTCGGCGAGCTGGTTCGCTCGAGCCACGAGCGTTGGGACGGGGGCGGATACCCCGACGGGCTGTCCGGCGATGAGATTCCGTTCGGTGCTCGCGTGGTGTTCGTGTGCACGGCGTTCGAGGACATGACCTCGGGCCGTCCGCACCGCCCGGCGCTCAGCGTCGAGGACGCGCTCGAGCAGCTGACGCTCGGCTCCGGGACGCAGTTCGACCCCGACGTCGTGCGTGCCTTCCGCGACGCGTTCGCGACAACCAGCTCGGACAAGCCGGTATTGCTGAGCGCCATCCCGCCCCAGCGCCTGCGGGTCCTCGTCGCCGACGATGACGCCGCCTCGCGCTTCTTGCTCTGGCGGGCGGTCGAGGCGGCCGGGCACGAGTGCGTGGCTGTCAAGTCCGGCTACGAGGCGCTCGAGACGTTCCGCCGCGAGCTTCCGGACATCGTCCTCTGCGATGCGCGCCTGCCCGAGATCGACGGCAACGAGCTGTGCCGGCTCGTGCGCTCCGAGCCGCAAGCTCGCGATGCCTACTTCGTGCTCATGACCGCGCTGGGCGAGCTGAGCCTGATCGGCCGACGTGGCGCCGGTGCCGGCGTCGATGACTTCCTCACCAAACCGATCTCACGTCCCGACCTCGATCAGCGCCTGGCCTCGGCGGCACGTGCGACGAACAGCGGCGCCCGCGCGACGCGCGTCGGCTGAGCCAAGCGCCAAGAGACCGCTAGGACAGGTGTAGCCGGTGCGCCACGGCGGCCGCTTGCGTCCGGCTGCGTACGCCCAGCTTGCTGAGGATCCGCGATACGTGCACGCTCGCGGTCTTCTCGGCCATGTACAGCGCCGCCCCGATCTGGCGATTGGTCGCACCCTCCGCGATCAGCGCCAGCACCTGGCGCTCGCGCGGCGTTAGCCCGAACGGATCCTCGGCCACCTCGCCGTTGACGGCTCCGGCCGGCCGCGCGCCGTCGCCATCGCCGTCGGCGTCCGCCGCCGCGCCGCCCAGGTCCAGGCGCGCCCGCTCGGCCAGCACCGATACCTCGGTGGCCAGCCATTTGGAGCCGAGCTCGTGCGCCGTGGCAAGCGCGGCCCGGGCCGCCTCGGCTGCCGTCCCGCGGTCACCCGCCTCGATCTCGGCCTCCGCCTCGCGCCAGCGCGCCATCGCGGCCGGATACGGGCGGCTGATCGCATCCCACGCCGCGGCCGCCTTGCGCCACCGCGCGCCATCATTGCGTCCGCGAGCCCGGGCCAGCTCGGCGGCGCCGTTGTCCCGCCACGCCCGCTCGACGGGCCCACCCTCCTGCGCCGCCGCAGACAGGCGGTCCACGTGGATCCGCGCGCGGGCGATCGCGTCCTTCTCCTGCGCCTTCTCCTTGAGATCGCGCGCTCGCTGGGCGAAGTCGGCCTCGATCTTCAGCCCAAGCCCGGTCACTCGGGCGATCCGCATGACGTCATCGGTGCATACCTCGAGCCGATCGAGCGCCTGTGCGATCGCCGCCCGCGCCCCGGGGAGGTCACGTCGGCGACGACGCAGCTCGCCCACCATCGATCCGAGCACGCCGATCCACTGCGGCTCTGAAGACAGCGCGACGTGTGGCTCGGCTTGCTCCAGGCAGCGCGCCGCCGTCTCCTCGTCGCCCTCGCCGAGGGCAAGATCGGCCTCCCGGAGCAGGCGGAAGATCAGCTGGGTGCCGAGCAGTTCGGACCGCGGCGGAGCTAGGTACTGACGCGCCGTGTCCCAGTCGCCGAGCTCGAAGGCGATCTCGGAAATGGTGAGCGTCATCCAGTCGTAAGCGCGGATCAGCCGCCGCGGGGTGATCTCGAGGCCCTCCTTCGCCACCTCGAGCCCCTCACGACTGAGGCCGCGCAGGTTCAGGAGGTCGGCCAGGTTGGCGTAGGCGTAGGTCATCCCGTCGACGTCGTCGTTGCGTCGCGCGATCTCAACCGCCTGACGCAAGCTGGCCACGCCATCGTCGACTTGGCCGAGCGCGAGTTGGGCCATGCCGAGCGTGTTCAGGACCTCCCCTTCGGCGTGACTGTAGCCGGCCTCGACAGCCGCCTTGAGCGCCTCCTGGCCGTCAGCGATGGCGTCGCGGAAGCGCCCGCGCAGTACGCGGGTCCGCGCCAGCCAGGCCAGCAGCACCGCCCGCTTGGCGCTCGCCGTTGTGTCGGTCGACAGCATCGCCAGCGCGCGCTCGGCCATTGCCACGCCCTCGAGGCCGCGATTCAGGCCCCACAGCGTCCGCGCCAGTCGTCCCAACAGCATCGCGTACCGCTGCCGGTCGCGGTCGGGGTCGAGCTCGGCCAAGGCTGCCTCGTAGAGGACCTCGGCGCGAGCGTGATCGGCGCCCTGCACATGGGCCTGGGCAGCGAGAGACAGCAGGCCCACGCGATCGAGCTCGACCAGCTCCTCGGCGTCCTTGACCCGCGGCCACAGCTCGAGGGCGCGCTCAGCCATTTGCGCCGCCTCGCCGTAGGCGAGCGCGTCGCGCGAGGCCAGGGCGGCGCGCACGAATGCGCGCAACGCGGCCGGTTGATCGCCCGCCGCGGCGTAGTGGCCGGCGATCGTGGCCGCCGTCTGGGCCCCGCTGTCGCCGTCGGCCTGCTCGCGTTGCTCGAGCACGCGGGCGATAGCCAGGTGCAGCTCGACCCGTTCGCCCGGGAGCAGGTCGTCGTAGGCGGCCTCACGGAGCAGGGCGTGGCGGAAATAGAGCCCGCCGCTCTCGCTGGCGACCAGCACCTGCTCGGCTACCGCCTCGCGTAGCGCGTCGTGCAGGCGCAGATGATCGATGCCGGTGACCTCGGCGATTGTGTTCTCTCTGAGCCGCCGGCCGACGGCGATCGCGCGCACGGCGTGCTGGGCGTCGGACGGCAGTCGCTCGATCCGCAGCATGAACGCGTCGCGCAGGCTCTGGGGAGCTGCGCCGCGCCCGTCGAGCCCGGCGGCCAGCAGCTCCTCGGTGTAGAGCGGATTTCCCTCGCTGCGCATGAACAGCCGCTCGACCAGCTCGTTGCTGGGGGCGTCTCCGAGAATGTCCGTGAGCGCCTCGGTCAGCTCGCGGCGGTCGAACGGATCCAGGTCGATCCGGCGCGCGCGCTCGAGCCGCTCGAGCTCGGCGAGCAGCGGCCGCAGTGGATGGCGCCGGTAAAGCTCGTCCGTCCGGTAGGTGAGCAGGACCATGATCCGTTCTTGGCGCAGGCTGCGAGACAAGAACGTGACGAACGTTCGCGTCGAGCGGTCCGCCCAGTGGAGGTCCTCCAGGATCAGCGCCACCGGCTGTGTCTCGCTCAGGCAATCGAGCAGCTCGAGCAGCGCCTCGAACAGCCGCAGCTGTCCGGACCCGTCGGCGCCCGAGGCGGACGGGGCGCCCGGTGAGTCGTCGAGCGTCGGCAGCAGCGCCGCCAGCTGGGCTCGGCTCCCGCCGGTCAGCTTCTCGAGCGTGGGATGACGCTCGCGCACGAGCGGGCGGAGCGCTCCCAGCAGCGGCGCGTAGGGGAGCTCGGTGTCGCCTTGCTCGACCGCCTCCCCGCGCAGGACGAGCACGTTCTGGCTGGCCAGTCGCTGCTCGAGCTCGCCCACCAGCCGCGTCTTGCCGACGCCGGAGTCGCCTCCGAGCAGGATGAGCACGGGACGCCGGGCCTCCGCCTCACGCCACGCGAGCTCCAGTTCCGCTAGCTCTCCTACCCGTCCCACGAGATGACTGCTGGTGAGCCTCGCGCGCATGCCCGAAGTATCGCCGGAAGCTGAACCGGGACGCCTTGCCACGCCGGGCGTCCGCTGAGCCATCGGCTGTGCGAGCGCTGCGCTCGAGGAGCTGCTGAACCTCTTGCGTCCGGGCGGACGAGAGGGCTCTGTTGAGTTCGGGGTGCATTTTTCGTTCCTCTCGATTGATTTCACCGCATACCAGGGTGAACTGAGACGCGCTGTCGCACATCGGGAGAACGCAGTTGATGTGAGGCCTCAGGGCCTTACCTGAGGCCGCCAAGGCCTTACTTGGCGTTAGAGGCTGTTATGCCGCCCGCAGGCGCGGAAGCGTCCACGACCGGCGCTTGCCCGAGCGCTCACGCCGACGCAGAAACGGACGCCGCGGCAGACGGGAGCCACCGTGCTTGCCGCGCGCCTCCAGCCGTGCGTCGAGCGCCGCCCGCTGGAGCTCGGCTGAGCGGGCCGATACCAATGCCTGGTTAAGAGTGGAGTTCATGCCTTTGCCTCTCAGATGCGGTCGCGGGTGTGATCCGTGATCTCAGAATGAACTGAGAGGCTGGGCGGCACATCGGGAGATCGCAGCGAGTTTTCCGGCTGAGGGCCTTACGCCGCGGCGACTGGCCCCGGCCCGACGGCGTCCTCGTACTCGGGCGGCTCATCGCCGGCGCTGAGCGGAGTCGCAGGCGACCGCGTCGAGGCGGCGATCTCCTCACCGGTCACGTGCTGCGGGTGGTGACACGCCGCGAGGTGGCCACCGGCGTACTCGGTCAAGCGCGGCTCGACGCGCCTGCAGATGTCGGTGGCACGCGGGCAGCGGGTGTGAAAGCGACAGCCCGACGGCGGATGGATCGGGTTCGGCGGCTCGCCTGAGACGAGCGGCCGCGTGCGCGCGCGGTTCTCGTGCGGATCCGGGATCGGGATCGCGCCCAGCAGCGCCGAGGTGTAGGGATGGATCGGCTTGTCGTAGAGCTCCTCCGCGGGCGAGACCTCCATCAGCTTGCCCAGGTACATGACGACGATCCGGTCTGACACGTGGCGCACGACGCTCAGATCGTGCGCGACGAACACATAACTCAGATGGAGCTCGTCCTGGAGTTCGTCGAGCAGGTTGATCACCTGCGCCTGGATAGATACGTCGAGCGCGGAGACCGGCTCGTCGAGCAGGATCAGCTGCGGATTCATGGCCAGCGCGCGCGCGATCCCGATCCGCTGGCGCTGCCCGCCGGAGAACTCGTGTGGGAAACGGTTCACGTGCTCTGGGTGCAGGCCAACGCGATCCAGGAGCTTGCGCGTCTCGCTCTCGATCTGATCGTCCCGGACGCCCCGCAGCCGCAGCGGCGTGGCGAGAATCTGCACGACGCGCTTACGCGGGTTCAGCGACGCCTGGGGGTCCTGGAACACCATCTGCATTTCGCGCCGGACCGGCTCTAGCTGGCGGCGGCCCGCCTTCGTGATGTCCTGGTTGCGGAAGCGGATCGCGCCGCTCGTGGGATCGATCAATCGCACGAGGCCGCGGATCAGCGTGGTCTTGCCGCAGCCGGACTCACCGACGATCCCGAGCGTTTCCCCGGTGCGCAGCTCGAACGAGACGTCGTCGACCGCGTGCACATGCCCGGAGGTGCGATTCACCAACGTCCCGGATTTGATCGGGAACAGAATCCGCAGATGCTCGACTGAAAGCAGGTCGTCGTTACCGTCGGTGGCGACTTCGGCCGCCTCCGCGTCCGGCGTGACGCTCATCTCACCACCTCGGGCGACGCCAGCCCGATCTGCTCGCCGACCATCCGCCTCGTTCGCTTCTCCTCGGGGTCGAGCCAGCAGCGATCCAGGTGCCCGGGAGCGTTGGCGGCGCGGGCGAGAAGAGCCGGCACCTCGGGGCACTTGTCGAACTCATGCGGACAGCGGGGCCGGAAATGGCACCCCTGCGGCGGCCTGAGCAGTGATGGCGGCAAACCTGCGATCGCCGGCAGCCGCTGGCCTAGATCCCGGTCCACGCGCGTGATCGACCCGAGCAGCCCCCAGGTGTACGGGTGCTGCGGGTCATAGAAGATCTCATCGAGCGTACCCTGCTCGACCACCCGCCCGGCGTACATGACGACGATCCGGTCGGCGATGTCGGCGACGACCCCGAGATCGTGGGTGACGAGGATGATCCCGGCGCCGGTCTCGCTGCGCAGCTGGCGCAGTTCCTCCAGGATCTGCGCCTGGATCGTCACGTCAAGCGCCGTCGTGGGCTCGTCCGCGATCAACAGCTGCGGCGAACATGACAGCGCCATAGCGATCATCACGCGCTGACGCATGCCCCCGGAGAATTGATGGGGATATGCGCGAAGGCGCTCGCCCGCCCGGGGGATCCCGACGCGCTCCATCAGCTCGATCGCGCGGTCCATCGCCTGTGCCTTGCTCACGTCTGGCTCGTGCGCCCGAATCTGCTCGACGATCTGGTCGCCGATCCGGTACACGGGGTCGAGCGAGCTCATCGGGTCCTGGAACACCATCGCGATCTGGCCGCCGCGGACCTTGCGGAGCTCCTCCTCAGGGGCGCTTAACAGCTCCGCGTCATCGAGCATCGCCCGCCCCTCGATCTGAGCGTTATGCCCGCGGGTGAGCCCCATCAATGTCATCGCGGTAACCGACTTCCCGGACCCTGATTCACCCACGATCGCCACTACTTCGCCCCGGTCGACCGAGAACGTGACGCCGTCGACGGCACGGACGATGCCGTCCTCCGTCGCGAACGACACGCGGAGGTCTTCCACCTCGAGCAGGCTCATTGCAGCCTGATCCGCGGATCGAGATATGCGTAGACGATGTCGACCAGCGCCGCCAGCAGGACGACGGCGAACGCGGTCAGCAGCACGATCGCCAGGATCGGGATGATGTCGAGCTTGCCGATTGAATCCTTCGCCAGCTGGCCCACGCCGTGCAGGTTGAACACTGACTCGGTCAGGATCGCGCCGCCGCCGATCACCTGAGCGAGGTCCAACCCCCACAGCGAGATGATCGGGATCAGGCTATTGCGCAGGATGTGCCGCAGCAGCACCTGCCGTTCGGAGAGTCCCTTCGCCCGCGCCGTGCGGACGTAGTCCTCGTTGATCGTGTCGAGGATCGTTGAGCGCAGGACACGCGAGTAAAAACCGATGAACAGGACCGACAACGTGAACCACGGCAGCACCAAGTGGGTGAACCACTGCCACGGGCTGTCGGTGAAGTGAACGTAGCCGCCCAACGGGAAGATCTTCGCCTTGTAGCCGAGGAAGTAGATCAGCACAGCGCCCAAAAAGAACGGCGGAAATGACACGCCTGCCATCGCCAGGATCGTCAGCACACGGTCCGTGTACTTTCCGGCTTTGATCGCGGCGAGAGTCCCAACGACAATCGATGCGAGCAGCCAGAAGATGCCCGCCCCGAACGCGAGCGACAGCGTCGCCGGCAGCCCGGCCTTGATCTCATCGAGCACGTTGAAGCCTTGAGTGATCGACTCCGCCTTGCCGGTGAAGATGTTCGACATCGTATCCGCGTACTGCACGAGCACCGGCTTATCGAACCCGTACTTGTGGCGGATCTGTTGGACCTGGACCTGCGTCGCGGTGCGTCCTGCGATCCGATCTGCGGGATCGCCGCCCGGCAACTTGACCAGCATCAGGAACGTCAGGATCGAGATCACGAACATGACGAGCACCATCGAGAACAGGCGGCGAACGATGAAGCGCCCCATCAGCGGGCGATCCTGACCTTGGCGCGCGGGTCGAGCGCATCCCGCAGGCCGTCGCCGAAGATGTTGATCGACATCACCGTGAGCACGAGCATGATGCCGGGCACCAGCACGCTGTGGAACGCAGCCGGAATCGAGTTGATGCCGTCGGAGATCATCGTCCCCCACGACGGCTGCGGCGGCTGGATGCCGGCGCCGAGATATGACAGCCCCGCCTCGAGCAGGATCGCGTTGGCCAGGATCAGCGGGATGAACACGACGATCGTCGAGGCCAGGTTCGGCATGATCTCCGAGAACATGATCCGCATGTGGCCGAGGCCCTGCTGACGTGCGGCGTCGACGAACTCCCGCTCTCGGAGTACCAGCACCTGGCCGCGGACCGGTTTGGCCACGTACGGGATGTAGACCACGCCGATCACCACCGCCGGGACGATCAACGTCCCCGGTTCCAGCTTGAACAACCCAAAGTTGATCCCGCTGATGGCCAGGGTCGCGCCGAGCGCAACTCCCAGCAGCACTGCGGGATACGCCCAGATCACATCGAGCAATCGGTTGATGACCCCGTCGGTGGCGCCGCGGAAGTAGCCCGCTGCCACGCCGAGGATCAGGGCTAACACCATCGTGATCACTGTCGCGATCGCCCCCACCTCGAGCGAGTTGCGGCCGCCATAGAGCAGGCGCACCGCGACATCACGGCCGTTGCCGTCAGCGCCGAGCAGGAACTTGCTGTGCCAAGTCGGCCCGATTGGGATGCCGGTCGGAGAAAGGACATACTCCGACTTGTTTCCGATCTTGACCGGCGAGTTGATCGGCTGGTCGGAGAGCGTCAGGTGCGCGACATGCCTGGAGTAGACCGGCGCAAGCAGGCACAGCACCACGATCAGCAGGAACAACCCACCGAAGAACAGCGCGACCTTGTTGCGGCGAAGCCGGCGCCCCGCGAGCCGCCAGGGCCCAATTCCGGGCGGGACATCCTCGCCCTCGGCAATGACCGCTGCCAAGTCAGCGGAGAACTCAGTGCCGGTCTCTGAAGTCGTCGCCATCGGAAGTGGGCCGGGACAGGCTACCCGTCCCGGCCCAATCTCAAGTCACTACTTCAGTTTGAACGAGCTCCAATCAAATCCGTACACGGGGTGGAACACGTAGCCCTGAGCGATCTTGTTCGACGTGAACGCCGGGAACGTCTGGTAGCCATACACGCCGATGTACGCCTTTTGGGCGACGTACTCGTCGAGTGCCTGCCACTGGCTGGCTGACGAGTTCAGCTTGGCGGTCGGAACCTGCCCGAGCTTGGTCGACTCGCTGTTGATCTTCGGATCGTCGACCTCACCGAAGTTCTGGTTGTTGGTCGGCTGAATCGCCGTCCCCTGCACCAGCAGGTAGAAGTCGATTGGGTTCGGGAAGTCCTGATTCCAGTCCGCGAAGCCGGTCTGCGGATGGAGCTTCAGCTCGCCGATCGTCGTGAAGTACGTCGCGTCGGCAATCACCTTCTGCTTGGCCTTGAACCCGATCTGGTTCAGGAACTGCGTGTAGTACGTCATCCACTGCTGGCGTGGCGAACGCGTCTCGCTCCAGACCGTCACCGGCGTGCCGGCCATGCCCGACTGCTGTACGAGCTGCTTGGCCTTGGCCAGGTTGCCGCCCTTCGCCGGGTCGCCGTACGGGCACGACGACGACGGGTGACCCACCATGTGGGGCGGCAGGAAGAAGCAGCCAGGCAACAGCGTGCCCGAGCCGAGCCGGTTCATTGCATTCTGGTCGAGACCCGTCACGACTGCCTCACGCGCCAGCTGGCTGGAGAACGGCTTGTTCTTCGTGTTCATGAACACGTAGTAGGTCGAGTTGAAGTCGGATTTCTTCGAGTAGCGGTCCTTCGCCTGAGAGTTGATCTGCGGCAGCAGGCTGCCGGGGATCGTGTCGGCCCAGTCGAACACGTCAATCGTGTTCTGCAGCACGCCGAGTGCGTTGGAATCGACGTTCGACGAGATCTTGACGTTCACGTCGACGTTGCCGGACGGGATCCCCGGGATGTTCATCTTCGACCACTCGGGGTTCTTGACCAGCGAGTACGACGCGTTGGGCACGATGTTCGTGATCTTGTAAGGCCCGACGCCCGGCGGGGGGTTGTTCGGCTGGTCCTTCATCGGCGTGCCGGTCGGAATGAGGCCCAGGGCCGGGAACGCCAGGACGTTCTCGAACGCTCCATAGCTGGTTGTGAGGTGGATGGTGATCTGACCGGTGGAGTCGTCCGCAGTGATGCCGGAGATCCCTTTCGACTTGCCCTTTGTGTAGTCGGTCGCGCCGGCGATCGTGCCGCCGAGGAACTGGCCCGAGCCGCCCCACGGGATCTTGAGCGCGCGCTCGACGGTGTAGGTGAAGTCGCTGGCCTTGACCGGCTTGCCGTCCGAGAACACCAGTCCCTTGCGCAGCGTGAACGTGTAGGTCTTGCCGCCATCCGAAATCTTCGGCAGCCCGGTGGCCAGACCGGGGATCACCTGGCCGCCTGCCTGCCCGCTGGCGTGCGCGTAAGTCACGAGCCCGGTATAGGCGAGCCAGTCCGGCTCAGCCGCCTGGGTGGTGTAGCCCTTGCCTGGGTCGAGCGAATCCGGTGCTGTGCCCATTGCAAGCGTGATGGTTCCCCCAGACTTCCCACCGCTGGTGGTACTGCTGCCGCCGCCGCCCCCCGACGACGAGGAGCTCGATGAACTGCTTCCGCATGCGCTCAGCGCCACTACAGCTACGAGCGCGAGAAGCATCGAGCCCAAAGGCTTTCTGTACCTCACTGCAAGGTCCTCCTCCTACGACGTTGTCGGTCCCGGCGGGAAATCTACCTCCGTAACCCCGCCGCTGAGGCTCGGTGCCCGTCCCTAATGAAGGCTAAACATCTGGCCGTTCTCGGCGGCCCGGACCGTCCGTCCAGGATGTCGAGTCACGGCGCGCCAGCCACGCCAACCAGGCCAGGCCACGGCCCTCGACGCTGTCCAACTCGACCCCGGTCAGCTGGCTGATCCGCTTGACGCGATCGCGCAGCGTGTTGCGATGAACCGGGAGCGCGCTCGCCGTCGATCCGCGCTCGAAGCTGTGCTCGACGAGCAGGTCGAGCGTGCGCGCGAGCTCCGCGGTGAGCGGCTCGTAGATCGTCTGAGCGATCCTTTGGGCCACGTGCGGGGAGCGGCGGAGCAGCAGCTCGGGCAGATAGTCGCGCACCGACACCTCGCCGGCATGTCCTTTCGCTGCCGCGACCTCAACAGCCGTTCGCAACTCGTTCAGGGCGCGCCCGCGCTCCGGGCCGATGGCCGGCGGCGCCTTGGCCCGGATGGAGTCGGCATGGACTTCCATCTTGTTCCAGTCGATCTGTCGGTTGCTGAGCCCGACTACGCGCCGGCCCTCCGACGCCGCCAGCGCGCCCGTGCGGCGCAGACGCGCGGCCAGCTGCGCGTTCTGCTGTGCGGTCCGGCCCGGGTCCGCGATCACGAACGGCCGCGCCGCACGGGTCAGCGAGAAGCCGATCTGCTCGGCCAGCTGGTGGTCCTCGGCCTGCAGTGGCTCGTCAGCTCCGAGCCGCTCGAGCAAGGCACGTGACGCGGCTTCGCGTGGGTCCGGTGGCGCCGTCGCGGATGCGTGCACGTACACGTCCGAGAAGATCCGCGACACCTGGTCGACGTACTCGAACAGCAAGTCGGCGCTCTCCAGCAGGGCCGGGCGCTCCTCGTCGCTGGCTGCTTCGAGCAGCGCCGTCCACGCGAAGCGCGCGCCGCGGCGGAAGTTGGCCGGCACGATGTCGGCCGGCGTCCCGTCGGCGGCGCGAGCGCGTGCCGCCTCGCGGAAGGTGCCCAGCTCCGCCTCGCTCGGACCGCGGCCCTCGACCAGCCAACGGATCACGAGATCGAGGTTCCAGCGGACCCAGGCCCGGACCTGTTCGCGCGGCGGATGCAGGCGCTGGAACTCGGGCAGGTACCAGAAGCTGTCGAGGATCCGGTCGGCGAACGCCTCCAGGTCCGCCCGCTCGACGATCCGGCGGAGCACGTCCGCGCGAGCCATCGGCGAAGTATGGCGCCGGCGACTGTGCATGTGCACAGTTCCCCTCCAGCGAAGCGTGCGGCTGTACGTTGCGAGTCGGCGGCGCGCGGTGCACCATGTTCCGGAGTGGACGGGAGGGTTCGCGCATGGATCGCTTCGCTGTTGGCGGCGCTTGCCGCCTGCGTCTTGGCCTCTTCCTTCGTCGCAGCGGCCGCCGTGGCCAAGCCGCCGACCACGTTCGACCCGGTCGTCGAGGCGAAGAACTACTCGATCACGCTCCAGCGCCAGGCCATCTACGACAC
>JBJMLD010000082.1:0-21417 GCA_045805545.1 Solirubrobacteraceae bacterium
GTGGCCGTGGCGCGGGTGGTTGGTGGCGCTCCGCCCGCAGCCTCCGTTCGCTCGCTCGGCCCGTAAAACTCCACTCTGCTCCAGCCTCCCGGGGAGCAAAGTGCGGTTTTACGGCTATAAGCCGCACGATCCCGATCTGCTCCGCGGGGGTGCGGGGCACAGCGGATTTTTACGGTCGGGCGGGCGTGGCGGGCCGCGCGGGCGGCGGCCGGGCGTCACGAGGCCGGGCGTCACGCGGCTGGCGTCACGCGGCTGGCGTCACGCGGCTGGCGTCACGCGGCGTACCAGTCGATGAGACCGTCGCCGAGGCCCGGGCCGCTCGGCACCGCGAGCGCCCCGGCGCGCGCCGGCAGCACATCCACCCGCCCGTCGAACAAGCCCAGGGTGGCGAGCCCGCACCACCGGTCGGGCCGGATCACGGCCGCCGCGTGGAGCGCGCCGGCGATCCCGAGCGGCCCGTCGAGCATCGAGGCCAGGTAGACCTCGTACCCGGCGGCGCGCGCTCGCCGGGCGGCATCGATCAGCCCGAGCACCCCACCGGACCGGCTGAGCTTCAGGCACACGGCGCGGCAGGCGCGGGAGTCGAGCGCGCCGGGAAGCGCGGCGCTCTCGTCGAGCGCGATCGCCACGTCGGGGACCTCCTCGGCGACGGTGGCGATGGCGTCGACCCCGGAGGCGGGCTCCTCGCAGAGCTCGAGTCCGACCGGGGCCAGCGCGCGCAGCGAAGCGACCGCCTCGGGCACGCTCCACGCGCCGTTGGCATCGAGCCGGATCGCCATGTCGGCTCCGGCCACGGCCCGTACGGCGGCAAGTCGGCCCGCGTCGTCGCCGAGCCCGACCTTCACCTTGACGCAGCTGAATCCGTCGGCGCGCGCGGTGGCGGCGGCGGCCGCCGCGCCGGCGCGGTCGGGCGCGGCGATCGTGGCGTTCACGGGCACCGCCGGCGCAGACTCGCCACCGACGACCTGCCAGACCGGGACCCGGGCCCGCCGACCCGCTAGATCGAGCAGGGCCAGATCGACCGCGGCGACGGCCTGCGGCAGCACGGCCAGATCAGCGCAGGCGGCCAGCACCTCCGGCAAGGGCTCGCCGTCTGAGTCGCCGAGAACCTCACGGCAGTCCTCGAGCGCCACCATTACCTCGTCGGACGGTATTCCCAGGCAGACCGCCTCGCCGGTCCCGACGAGGCCGTCGGCGGTCTCTAGCCGGAGCAGGATCAGGTGGGCGGACGAGACCGTGCCGGTCGCGGACACGAACGGAGAGCGCAAGCGCGCCACAACCCGCTGGATGTGAACTCTCACCGCCTCAGCGGCTCAGCAGCAGGCCGGCGGCCAGCAGCATGCAGAAGGCCAGCTGCAAGAGCCCGGTCTGGGCGAGGGCCTGATTCAGAGACGGGCCGTCGGTCCGGTTGCGCACCGTGCGTACGACCGGCGCGGCGACCGGCAGAGTCAGCCAGGGCAGCAACACCCACGCCTTGAGCGGCCCGAACAGCCACGTGACCGGCGCCAGCACGTAGGCGAGGTAGACGATCCCCGCGTACAAGCCACGCGTCCGCTCGCGGCCGAGGCGTACGGCCAGCGTCCGCTTGCCGGCGCGGCGGTCGGTGTCGATATCGCGGAAGTTGTTGACGACGAGGATCGCCGAGGCGAGCAGGCCGACGGGGACGGCGAGCGCGAACGCCTCCCACACGAGGTGCGTGGTCTGGACGAAGAACGACCCGACGACGGCGACGATCCCGAAGAACAGGAACACGAAAAGCTCGCCGAGGCCCTCGTAGCCGTACGGACGCGGGCCGCCGGTGTACAGGACGCCGGCCAGGATCGAGGCGGCGCCGACGAGCAGGAGCTCCCAGCCGGCGACGGCGATCAGGTAGATGCCGGCCAGCACCGCAACGCCGAACGTGACATAAGTGGCCCTCAGCACCTGGCGCGGCGGGACGAGGCCGCCGGCCGTGACCCGCACCGGCCCGAGGCGGTCCTCGGTGTCGGCGCCGCGGCGGGCGTCGGAATAGTCGTTGGACAGGTTCGTGCCGACCTGGATGAAGATCGCGCCGATCAGCGCGGCGATGAAGCGCAGGGGGTGGAACACGTGGGCGAAGCCGGCCAGCGCGGTGCCGACCAGCACGGGCGCGATAGCCGCCGGCAGAGTGCGGATCCGCGCGGCCATCAGCCAGATGCGGATTCCGCTGGGGGCAGCCACGGCGCTCATCGGCAGGAGCTCACGCCCGCCTGGGGAATTGCGAGAAGTCGGGTTTGCGCTTCTCGATGTACGCCCGGCGGCCCTCCTGGGCCTCCTCGCTCATGTAGAAGAGGAGGTTGGCGTCGTGGGCGAGCTGCTGAATGCCGCTGAGGCCGTCCTCATCGGCGTTGAAGCTGGCCTTCAACATCCGCAGCGCGAACGGGGATAGCGCAAGCATCTCGCGACACCACGCCACCGTCTCCTCCTCGAGACGCTCGAGCGGCACGACGGTGTTGATGAGTCCCATATCCAGCGCCTGCTGGGCGTCGTACTGGCGGCAGAGGAACCAGATCTCCTTGGCCTTCTTCGGCCCGACAAGCCGCGAGAGCACGGTGGCGCCGAAGCCGCCGTCGAACGAGCCCACCTTCGGCCCGGTCTGGCCGAACCGGGCGTTGTCGGCGGCGATCGTCAAATCGCAGATGACGTGCAGGACGTGACCGCCGCCGACCGCGTAGCCGGCGACCATGGCCACGACTGGCTTGGGCATGCGGCGGATCTGGACGTGGAGGTCGGTGACGTGGAAGCGCCCGACGGCCTGGGGCGTGGACCCGGCGGCCCCGGCAGCCGCGTCGGCACCCTCCACGTAGCCACCGCGCGACCCGCGCACGCGCTGATCGCCGCCGGAACAGAATGCGTCCGGGCCCTCGCCGGTGAGGATCACGACCCCGACCTCGAGGTCCTCGCGCGCGCGGGTGAACGCGTCGATCAGCTCGATCACCGTCTCCGGGCGGAACGCGTTACGCACCTCCGGTCGGTTGATCGTGATCTTGGCGATGCCGGCGTCCTCGCCGGTGGCCTTCTCGTAGCGGATGTCGGTGTATTCGGCGGCGGGTTGCCAGCTGACTGACACGGGGTACTCCTGACTTGGGATCGCGCGCAGGCTAGTGCACCGTCAGGTAATTTGGCTACACGTATCGCGGCCCCGGAGGCCGCCATGCTGCGTCCTCGGAACCTCGCGCAGCGCTGCTGCGCCACGGTTCCTGCGTCCTTGCCTGCCGGCCTCCGGGTCTTGCGCTCCATGCACCCAAATCACCGGACGGCGCACTGGCGCGGCGGGCGACGAGGCCCACTCATCCGACCCGCAGATACACCTTCTGGCTCTGCGGCCGCTTGCCCCCCTCGAGCGTCGCCCTGAGCGAGAACGCCCCTTGCTTGGAGATCACGAAAACCCCGCTGAACTGCCCGTTTGACTGACCGACGATCTTCTGCGAATCGGCGTCGACGAAGCTCGAGCCGTTACAGCGCTTGAGCTTGAGCTTGACCTTCCAGCGCCCGCTCGGGGCAGGACTGACCGTGCCCGAGTAGGTGACCTGGGCCGGGAAGTCGTAGTGCTCGAAGGCCGCCTGCTTGCGGCACTCGACGCCGTTCAGATTGCCGGTCCCGCCCCCCACGGACAGCGTCACAGCCTGACCCGACGACGCCGACGACGACGACGAAGAGGACGAGGACGAGCCACATCCGACGAGCAACGCGGCACACACCCCCGCGGCCAAGATCATCCGGCCGAGCATGGCCGCACTTTATAGGCTCCGCCGGTGCTCCCCGCGTTGCCGCACCGCGCGTTGTATGCCGCGTTCGATCGCTTCCCGTCGCGCAAGGGCAGCGCCGTGCACATCGATCAGTTCGCACGCACGCTGTTTGACTGTGCCGGTGGGGGCCTGCTGTACGTGCTCGGCGGCGACGGACTGCCGCCCTACCAGCGAGAGGAATCCGTGGAGATCGTCCGCTACACCCGCCCGGCCGAGAATCTGCTCGAGCGCGCGGCCGCCTTCGGGGCTCGGCTCGACGAGCTGCTCGGCAAACTCGGGAAGTCGCTGCAGCTGGCCCACTTCCGCGACCCCTGGGGCGGGCTGCCGATCGTCGAGCGGCCAGGACGCTCCTACGTGACCGTGTACGAGGTCAACGGCCTGCCCTCGATCGAGCTCCCGTTCACCTATCCGGCGCTGCCGCGGGCGATTCTCGAGCGGGTCGAGGGGCTCGAACAGGTGTGCCTCGACGGCGCCGACGTCGTGATCACGCCGTCGCACGTGACCGCGGCGCGCCTGACCGGACGAGGCGTAGATCCCAGCAAGCTGCACGTGATCCCCAACGGCGCCACGCTCCCAGCGCGGCCCGCGCCACCGCCACCGGACGCGCCGCGCCGCTACCTCCTGTACTTCGGCGCGCTGCAACCTTGGCAGGGGATCGACACGGCGCTGCGCGCACTGGCGCGGCTGCGCGACCTGGACGACCTGGAGTTTGTGATCTGCTCCTCGGTGCACCACCGGCGGGCCAAGGCATACCGAAAGCTGGCCGAGAAGCTTCAGGTGGCGGATCGCGTGCGCTGGTTGTTCACGCTGTCCGAGGATGAGCTGGCCGGCTGGCGCGAGCACGCGCTGCTGTCACTGGCCCCGCTCAGTGACAGCTCGCGCAACTCGCTCCAGGGCTGCTCACCGCTGAAGATCATCGAGTCGATGGCCGCGGGCGTACCGGTCGTCGCGTCCGACCTGCCGGTGGTACGCGAGCTCATGAGCGACGGGGAGCACGGTCGGCTCGTCGCGGCGGACCGGCCGGGCGAGCTGGCGCGCGCGATCCGCGTGCTGCTCGACCACCCCGAGCGCCTGACCGCGATGGGGGCGGCGGCGCGCCAGCACGTGGCCAACAACCTGAGCTGGACGCAGAGCAACGAGCGGCTACGCGAGCTTTACCTCGCGCACGACCTGAAACATGATTGGATTCCACCTATGGGGTTGGCTTCTGGGGCGAGCGCGTGAGCGAGATCAAGACGGCGTTCAAGGCGCTCTCGCCTGACCAGCGGGCGGTCGTCGAACAGCAGGGCTGCTCCGGGGCGCGCTCGACCGATGAGTGGCTCGAGCTGCTGACCCCGGTGGCGGAGTTCGACAAGAAGGCCGACGAGGTGAGCGCCGGCGCCGGCGGCTTCTTCGCCCGTCGGTTCGCGCGCCGGCACGACCTGCCGTTTGGGCTGCGCCTGTTCGCGCTGCCGCTGCTCCCGATCCTTCGCGAGGATCACGACCCTGGGACACCGCTCGAGCTCAAGCTCGACCTCACAGGTCCCGAGCAGAACTCAAAAGTCATCCGGACCAGCGATCCGTACAAAAAGGGCGCCTACCACAAGATCGTCGACACGTTCTACGACGACCCGTGGATCGAGGGTCACGCCAAGTTCGTGGACGGGACAGACCTGCGCTTCTCGGTGATCGACCACGTCCGCTCGCAGAGCAAGACGAAGCGCAACCCGCGCGGCAAGATCAAGCGCAAGACCAAGGCCAAGAAGAAGACCGAGCTCGCGGTCACGGTCACGTTCCCGGCTCGCAACTACGCGGCCGCGACGAGCCAGGCCTCGCAGAGCGCCGACATCCGCAAGGAGTCGGTCAAGGCGGGCGAGGACCGCACCGTGGTGCGGCTCAGCAAGGTCGTCGAACTCGCGCGGACGGATGGTGTGCCCCAGCCTGAGCACCTGCTCGAGCTGGTGGCCGAGGCATATCAGCGGGTCGATCCATCGCGCCGGAAGAAGCTGTGAGCACGAGCGGCCTCGATCAGTGCGCGTGCAAGCGTGGGTTCTTCACCCTTCGCGACTGTGCCAACGCGGCCACCACCACCTGTTCGCTCTGCTCGCGGCGGGTGTGCGACGAACATCTGGCACCACGCATCGACACGAAGGTGTGCGTGGAGTGCGCTGCCCAGCAGGAGGAAGGCGGGACGGCCGGACCGTACGGCGCCGCCGGCGCCGCGGGCACCCAGCCGGGCGGTCCGAGCGCGCAAGCCCAACAGCCCGGGCTGGGACCGCCGCTGGAGCGGCTCGATCCGACGGATAGCGCCGTGCGCTGGCGCACCCGCTACTACCGTGACCGCAGCTACTCGCCGGTCTGGTGGGGAACCTACGATCCGTACTGGGACAGCTGGGGCTATCGCTGGTACGACGACAACGACGATGACGACGACGGCGGGTTCGGCGACTCCTGAGAGCGCCGTTCTGCGCGCGCTCTGGCTGACCGAGACATTCCCGCCCAGCCGTGGCGGCATGGCGCAGTCGTGCGACCGGATCGTGCGTGGGCTACGCCGGACCGGCGTCGGTGTCGACGTGCTGCATTTCACGCCACGTCCGCACCGGCGTCCGTTCGCGATCGAAAACCAGGCTGGCGGCCGCTACCTGACATGTCCGATCGAGGGCGATCCGGCTCACGCGTTGAACCGGGCCTGGAGCGTGCTGCAATCGGACCTGGTCACGCCGGCCGTCACGCACGTCGTGGCCTTTGGCGGCTCACGGCCGATCACCGCTGCTCCCGTGTATGCCGCCTGGCTCGGGGTGCCGCTGATCACCCTGATTCGCGGCAACGACTTCGATGCCGCCGTCTTCTCAACTCGGCGCCGGCCGGTGCTCGACGCCGCGCTGGCTCGCTCGGCGCTCGTCTGCGCCGTCTCGCAGGACAAGGTGGAGAAGATCGCGGCGATGCACCCGGGCGTGCGCGTCCAACGGATCCCGAACGGGATCGAGCGCCGGGATTGGGAGCTCGCGCCAAGCGACCGCGCGCGGGCGGCGGCGTGGCGGCAGGCAAACGTGGCCGCCGGGGCGCGGGTCATCGGCCTGTTCGGCCAGCTCAAGGCGAAGAAGGGGGGCGTGCTGCTGCTCGAGGCGCTGCGACGCTCCGGCGTGGCCGAGCAGTTTCACCTCCTGCTGGCGGGCTGGCTCGAGCCGGACATGGAGGAGTGGCTGCAGGCCCACGGCGAGGAGATCCGCTTCACGCTGTTGCCGTTCCTGGATCGCTACGAGCTGCTGCCGTGGTACGCGGCGTGCGACTGGATCGCGATTCCCTCCTTCTACGACGGGCTGCCGAATGTGCTGATCGAGGCGGCGGTGCTCGGTGTGCCGATGTTGGCTTCTCGCGTCGGCGGCATGGCCGACGTGCTCGAGGACGGGCGGACGGCGCTGCTGTTCGAGCCCGGCGACGAGGCGGGATGCATCTGGGCCCTGCAGCGCGCGGCACGCCTTAGCGAGCCGGAGCGCAGCGTGCTTGGCGAGGCCTGTCGTGCGCTGGCCGAGACTGAGCTTGACGCCGAGCTGGAGACGGCCCGCTACGTCGAAGCACTGAGCGCCGCATGATTCTCTACTACGCCCTGGGGGGCGGTCTCGGCCACTTGACTCGCGCGCAGCGAGTTCTCTCCGCGCTCGGCCTGACCGATCGGGCCGCGCTGCTGACATCGTCGAGGTTCGCCCGCGACGAGCGGGTGGTCGGCGAGCTGCCCGTGATCGAGGTGCCGACGGGCCTCGGGCGCGACCGGGCGGCCTTCCAGCGCTGGCTGCTCGAAACGCTGCGCGCCCTGGCCCCGGAGGAGCTGATCGTCGACGCTTTCCCGGGCGGGATCCTGGGAGAGTTGTGTGAGCTCGAATTACCGCCCGCGCGCTACGTCGCCCGGCGGCTGCGCTGGCCGGCCTACCGGCGGCGTCTGCCGGGACGGCTGCCGCGCTACGAACTGGCTCACGCGCTCGAGCCGCTCGTGAGCGCTCACGCGCTTGCGCTCGAGGCCTGCGCAAGCCGCGTCGAGGCGCTCGATCTGGTCGGGCCCGACGCAGGCGAACCGCTGCTCGATCGCCCGCACACACTGGTTGTGCACTCCGGCCCTGACGATGAAGTGGCGGCGCTGGCCGAGTACGCCAGGGAGCTCGAGCCCTCGTGCCCGCTGCTCGTGATCACGCCCCGACGCCCGGCCTGGCTTCCCGCGCGGGCGGTCTGGCACGACGTGTATCCCGCCGCGCCACATATGCCGTTCGCGGAGCTGGTCGTGACCGCGGCTGGCTTCAACGCCTTGCACGATGTGGGCGCGGCGAGCGAGCGCCATCGGGTCATCCCGTTCCCGCGGCCGCTGGACGATCAATTCGCCCGAGCGAGGTACGTCAGGACATCCGAGCCAAAATTGACGACATGGAGCCTTGGCTCATCTCCGCCGCTGCCAAGCGGCCCGAGCGCCCGGCGCTCATCACTGGGCGCGGCGAGCTGAGCTACGCGGAGCTCGTCGCCGCGGCGCGGCGCGCGTCCGACGTACTTCGACGGCGTGGAGTGTCGGCGGGAGACCGAGTCGCGCTGGCGCTCCCGGCCGGGGCTGCGTTTGCCGCCGCGCTGCACGGCACGTGGCTGCTCGGCGGGATCGCCGTGCCGGTCGATCTGCGCCTGAGCGATTCCGAGCGGGAGCGGCGGATGCAAGGTGTGGCGGCGGTCATGGATACCCCGCTGGAAGCGGAGGACGGTCAGGGCGCTTCCGTGGCGGCGGTCAGGGTCGATCCCGCCGCCACCGCGACGCTGATGTTCACGTCGGGCACGACGTCTGAGCCGCGGCCGGTCGAGCTCACCTACGGCAACTGGCTCGCCGCCGCGCTGGGCTCGGCCGTGGCGCTCGGGCTCGACCAACACGAGCGCTGGCTCTGCCCGATGCCGCTGGCCCACGTGGGCGGACTCTCGATCCTGGTCCGCAGCACCGTCTACGCGACGACGGTCGTGCTGCACGAGCGCTTCGAGACCGCGGCCGTGCTGGATGCGCTGATGAGCGAGCGCGAGCGGATCACGCTGGTGTCGCTCGTCCCGACGATGCTGGCGCGGCTACTCGACGCCGGGCTGCGGCGGCCGCCGGCGCTCCGCTGGGCGCTGCTGGGCGGCGGCCCGATCCCGCCGGCGCTGCTCGAGCGCGCCGAGCACGCCGGGGTGCCGGTGGCGCCGAGCTACGGGATGACCGAGGCCTGCTCGCAGATCGCCACCCACGGGTGGCCGCTCCCGGGCGTACATCTCCGGCTGGCGGCGGACGGGGAACTGCTCGTGCGCGGCGCCACCGTGGCCCCGGCCGCGCTGTCGGCCGATGGGTGGCTTCACAGCGGCGACCTGGCCGAGTTGGGCGCGGGCGGACGGCTGCGGATCATCGGCCGGAAATCGGACACGATCGTGAGCGGCGGGGAGAACGTCGCGCCGGCCGAGGTCGAGGCGGTGCTTCTGTCGCATCCGGCCGTCGCTGATGCGGCCGTGCACGCGCGGGTGGACGACGAATGGGGAGAGGCGGTCGTGGCCACCGTCGTGGCCCGTGACGGGACGGCCCTTGACCCGAACGACCTGCGGGCATTCTGCGCGGCGCGGCTCGCGGCATTCAAGGTTCCCAAGGCGATCGCGTTTGCCGATCAGCTGCCGCGCACCGCATCGGGCAAGCTGCTTCGCCGGAAGCTAGATTGAGGTCCCGCCGTGTCCACCGCGCCTGAGCTCCAGTCCACCGACTCTCCGAATCAGCTGACGATCGAGCAGCTCGCCGCCGAGACCGGCATGTCGGTGCGGAACATCCGAGCCCATCAGGCCCGGGGGCTGCTGGCGCCGCCAGAAGTGCGACTGCGTGTCGGCTACTACGGGCCCGAGCACGTCGCGCAGCTGCGGCTGATCCGCGAGCTACAGGACCAGGGTTTCAACCTGGGCGGGATCAAGCAGCTGCTCGAGGACACGGCGGGGACGGCCGAGCGGCTGATCGCCTTCCGCCGCGCGCTGGCGCCGGCCGAGGGCGAGCTGACCGAGACGCTGACCCTGGGCGAGCTCGCGCAGCGCTTTCGCGTAAGCGCCGAGGCGGCGCCGGCCGTCCTGGGGCGGGCGGTCGAGCTCGGTGTGCTCGTGCCGGCGGGGCCGAATCGCTACGAGGTGCCGAGCCCGTCGTTGCTCGCCCTGGCCGAGGAAGTCGTCGACCGCGGCGTGTCGCTGCACAGCGCGCTGACGATCTTGGAGGAGATCGAGCGCCACAGCGACTCCGTGTCGCGCTCGTTCGTCGAGCTGTTCCTGGCCGAGGTGTGGAAGCCGTTCGCCCAGGCGGACATGCCGCCCGAGCGCTGGCCCGAGATCGAGCAGGCCGTACAGCGGCTACGCCCGATCGCCTCCACGGCGCTGATGGCGATCTTCCAGCAGCGGCTGAGCACCCAAGTCGAGGCGGCACTGGTGGAGATCACACATAGATTGGCTGAACGCGCAAACGAGCGAGGTGAGCAGTGAGCGAAGCGGTCGATCCGGACACCCTGCGAGCGGAGATGCTCGACCGTTGGGAGCTCGCTGCCTCGGGATGGGGCAAGCGCGCAGAGGACGTGCGCGACCACGGCATGCCGGTGTCGTTGTGGCTGATCGAGCACCTGGCGCTGCAGCCCGGGCAGCGAGTGCTAGAGCTGGCAGCCGGGCCAGGCGATACCGGGTTCCTCGCCGCCGAGCTAATCACGCCCGGGGGGACCCTGATCTCCAGCGACGGGGCCGACGCGATGCTCGAGCTGGCGCGCACGCGGGCGGAGAAGCTCGGGATCCACAACGTCGAGTTCAAGTCGCTGCAGCTCGAATGGATCGATCTGACGACGGCGAGCGTCGACGCCGTCCTGTGTCGATGGGGATTGATGTTGAGCGTCGATCCGGCCGCCGCCGCGCGGGAGATGCGGCGGGTGTTGCGTCCGGGTGGTCGCGTGGCAGTCGCCGTCTGGGCCGATGCCGCGGAGAACCCGTGGGCGACGATCCCGACCGGGGCGTTGCTCGAGCTGGGGCTGATGGAGCCGCCGGATCCGACGCAGCCGGGCATGTTCGCGCTGGCCCGGCCCGAGGCTCTGTCCGAGCTGCTCGAGGCGGCTGGGTTCGTCGACGTTGTGGTCGAGCCGGTGACGGTTCATCGTCAGTATTCCGATGTCGATGCCTTCATCGCCGAGACGTCCGACCTCTCGGGAATGTTCGTTCGGGCCCTTGCCGACGCGTCGGAGCCGCAGCGCGCGGCCGTCCGGGAGGCCATTGCAGAACGGGCGAAACCGTTCGTTTCCGGCGACGGCACGATTAGCTTGCCGGGCAAGTCGCTGGGTGCGGCGGCAAACGCCTGAACCAGGAATTGCAAGCTGAAAGCAGGATTGCACCGCTTTTGCGCGACGCAATGATGTGCGCAAATTGCGGACATGCATCTGCGCCATCTGCTCCCTCTCGCGGCCATCGTGTCGCTCGCCGCGCCCTCCGTCGCCGCGGCTGACTTCGCCCACACCATCACCCCCGGCGAGTCGCTGGATTCGATCGCGGCGGCCGACGGCCTCAGCGTCTCGGAGCTCGCCGCCGAGAACGGGCTCGATCCGAGCGCGACGATCCACGTCGGCCACACAGTCATGATTCCGCCACGGGATGCCGCGTCCGCTACGAGCAGCGATTCCGGCAGTGGCTCCAGCACGTCCGACTCCTCTGGGTCGTCGTCCGCCGGCGGGTCAACCACGAGCGCCGATTCCGGCGCCTACGTGGTCCAGCCCGGCGACACGCTGTCGGATATCGCCGCCCACGAGGGCACGACGGTGGCCGCGCTGGCCGACGCCAACGGCCTTGATCCGAACGGCCTGCTGCGCGCCGGACGGACGCTGCAGCTGTCGGGCTCTGGCTCGAGCTCTGGCGACTCCGGGTCGAGCAGCGGGGGCTCCAGCTCCGCGGACACCTCACAAACGGCATCGGACACCACCAGCTCGGACGGCTCCGCGCCGGTCCCGACCGCTGAGCACGTCAGCGCCTCGGAGGTCGGCTCAATCGCCGACGCCAACGGCGTGCCGCCGTCGCTCGCCAAGGCGATCGGCTGGCAGGAGAGCGGCTTCAACAACGACGTCGTCTCGAGCGCGGATGCGCGCGGCGTGATGCAGATCCTGCCCGGCACCTGGGACTGGATCCAGAACAACCTCACGCCGAACAACCCGCTGGCGCCCGCCTCGGCGAGCGAGAACGTGCGTGGCGGGGTGCTGCTGCTGCATTCGCTTCTGAGCTCGACCGGCGGCGATCCTGAGATGGCCGCGGCCGGCTACTACCAGGGTCTCGGCTCGGTGCGCCAGCGCGGCATGTTCAGTGATACGCAGCAGTACGTGAACAGCGTCATGGCCCTGCGCCAGCGTTTCGGCGGGCCATGAGGAAGGGCGGGCATGTAGCCTGCCCGTTCCATGATTTACGACGACGACGCTGACCTCACGCTGCTCGACGGCAAGACCGTCGCGATCATCGGCTACGGCTCCCAAGGCCACGCCCACTCGCTCAACCTGAAGGATTCCGGCGTCAACGTCGTCGTCGGGCTGCGCTCATCGTCGTCCAGTGTCGAGAAGGCGCGCGAGCACGGGCTCCGCGTGGTCGAGCCGGCCGACGCGGCCAGCGAGGGCGACGTCGTGATGATGCTCGTGCCCGACGAGCTGCACCGCCAGGTGTGGGAGTCCGGCGTGGCCGACGGCATCTCGGCCGGCAACCTGCTCCTGTTCGGCCACGGCTTCTCGATCCACTACGAGGAGGTCGTGCCACCACCGGACGTCGATGTGGCGCTGGTCGCGCCCAAGGGCCCGGGTCACCTCGTGCGCCGGCAGTTCCTGGAGGGCTCGGGCGTGCCCGGTCTCGTCGCGGTCCACCAGGACGCCACCGGCAACGCGCTCGGCCTGGCGCTCGCCTACAGCAAGGGCATCGGCTGCACGCGCGGCGGCGTGATCGAGACGACGTTCAAGGACGAAACGGAGACCGATCTGTTCGGCGAGCAGTCAGTCTTGTGCGGCGGCGTGACCGAGCTGGTCCGCGCCGGCTACGAGACGCTGGTCGACGCCGGCTACGACCCGCGGCTGGCCTACTTCGAGTGCATGCACGAGCTCAAGCTGATCGTCGACTTGATGTACGAGAAGGGGATCACCGGGATGCGCTACTCGATCTCCAATACGGCCGAGTACGGCGACCTGACCCGCGGAAAGCGGGTGATCGGCGAGCCGACCCGCGAGGCGATGAAGAAGATCCTGGCCGACATCCAGTCCGGCGATTTCGCGCGCGAGTGGATCGCCGAGAACCGCGCGGGGCAGGAGAACTTCAAGCGGATGCGCGAGGAGCAGGCCGGACACCAGGTCGAGGTCGTCGGCAAGGAGCTGCGCTCGCAGATGGACTGGATCGACACGTCTTTCCACGAGTAGCTCCGGCGGTGCCACTTCTGGGGGACGGCGCGCGCAGCGGTCATGCAGCTGCCTCGAACTATGCGCGAGTCCCCACAAGCGGCATCCGCCTGCGCGGCATTGGCGGGGCGGACGGCTAGCGTTCCTCCTGCTGAGGCGTCGTTACACTCTGGCCTGCCGTCGTGACTGGCGCCGCGAGGTGGAGCTAAACCACCGGGGAGCGACGGGTGATGATCTCGCCGCGCGCCTGGGCATGTACATCCGGCCACCCGCTCAGGAGCCCGCATGACCCAGACCGTCGTACAGATCCCGCAAGAGTTGAAACCGTCGGACGGCCGCTTCGGCTCCGGCCCGAGCCGCCTACGCCCCGAGCAGCTGCAGCATCTGGCGAGCGAGGGAGCCAGGGTGATGGGGACCTCGCACCGGCAGAAGCCGGTCAAGCAGCTGGTGGCGCGGGTTCGCAGCGGCATGCGCGAGCTGTTCGCGCTCCCGGACGGCTATGAGGTCGCGCTCGGCAACGGCGGCACGACCGCGTTCTGGGACGCGGCCACGTGCGGGCTCGTGCGCGAGCGGGCGCTGCACCTGGTGTTCGGGGAGTTCTCGTCCAAGTTCGCCGCGGCGACGAACGCCGCGCCCTTTCTGGCCGACTCGATCGTGATCGAGGCGCCGCCCGGCGATGCGCCGGCGCCGGCCGCGGACGCCGCCGCCGATGTGCTGGCCTGGGCTCAGAACGAGACCTCGACTGGCGTAAGCCTCCCGGTCGTGCGTCCGGCGGGGGCGACGGAGGATCAGCTGGTGTTGATCGACGCAACGTCGGCCGCCGGCGGTTTGCCCGTCGCGGTGAGCAACGCTGACGCTTATTACTTCGCCCCGCAGAAGGGCTTCGCCTCGGACGGCGGACTGTGGCTGGCCCTGCTCAGTCCGGCGGCGCAGGAGCGCATCCAGCGGATCGATGCCGAGCGCCCGGGCGGACGCTGGGTTCCCGACTTCCTGTCGCTGACGACGGCGCTCGATAACTCGCTCAAGGATCAGACCTACAACACGCCGGCGGTGGCGACGGCGTTCCTCCTCGTCGACCAGCTCCAGTGGATGCTCGATCAAGGCGGACTCGAGGCGATGGTGGCGCGCACCACCGAGTCCTCGAGCGCGCTGTACGGCTGGGCCGAGGCCCACCCGCACGCGACGCCGTTCGTGGCCGACCCCGCGAAGCGCTCGCTCGTCGTGGGCACGATCGACTTCGACGATGAGATCGACGCCGCCGCCCTGGCCGCCACGCTGCGCGCCAACGGCATCGTCGACGTGGAGCCCTACCGCAAGCTGGGGCGCAACCAGCTGCGGGTGGCGATGTTCCCGGCCACCGACCCAGACGACGTGCGCGCGCTGACGGCTTGCATCGACTACGTGCTGGAGCAGTCATGAAGGTGCTGGTGGCCGAGAAGATCGGAGATTCGGGCATCGACCTGCTCAAGGAGCACTTCGACGTCGAGCTCGGGGTGGGCTGGACGCGCGACCAGCTGGCCGAGCGCATCGGGGACTACGAGGGTGTCCTGATCCGCTCCGCGACCAAGCTCGACGCCGAGCTGATCGAGCGCGCCGCGCGCCTGCGCGCCGTGGGCCGGGCCGGAGTCGGCGTCGACAACGTCGACGTCCCGGCCGCCACCAAGCGTGGGATCGTCGTGGCCAACGCGCCGCAGTCGAATGTGATCACGGCGGCCGAGCACACGATGGCCCTGTTGCTGGCCCTGGCGCGCAACGTGCCGCAGGCTCACGCCTCGCTGATCAGCGGCAAGTGGGAGCGCTCGAAGTTCTCCGGGGTCGAGCTGTATGAGAAAACGCTCGGGATCCTGGGCTTCGGTCGTATCGGCCAGCTCGTCGCCCACCGGGCGCTGTCGTTCGGCATGCGCGTGATGGCCTACGACCCGTTCGTGAGCGCTGAGCGCTACCGAGACATGGGCGTCGAGCGCGCGCAGTCATCGGATGAGATCTACGCCGCCGCTGACTTCATCACGCTGCACCTGCCGAAGACTCCGGACACCGAGGGCTGGCTCGACGCCGAGGCGCTGGCCAAGTGCAAGGACGGCGTGCGCGTGCTCAACGTGGCACGTGGCCCGCTGGTCGTCGACGAGGACCTGAAGGCCGCGCTCGACTCCGGGAAGGTGGCCGGCGCCGCGCTCGATGTGTTTCGCTCCGAGCCGATCACCGAGCACCCGCTGTTCGGCTACCCGAACGTGATCGTGACGCCCCACCTCGGAGCCTCGACGGCCGAGGCGACAGACCGGGCCGGGTACCAGGCGGCCGAGCAGGTGATCGCCGCACTGACGGGCGGCGTGGTCACGAGCGCGGTCAACGTGCCGGCGATTCCGTCAGAGGACATGGAGGTGCTCGGCCCGTTCGTGCCGCTGTGCCGGGGCCTCGGGAAGATCGCGATCGCCGTGTTGACCGGATCCTCGTTCGACCGCGTGCAGACCGAATTCCTGGGCCGGATCGCGGATCGCGACACCCGCCTGCTCACGATCGAGGCGCTGCTCGGCGTGCTCCAGGGACACACCGAGGAGGAGGTCAACGAGGTCAACGCGCCGGCGATCGCCGAGGAGCGCGGAATCCAGATCGAGGAGACGAAGAGCCGCGGCGCCCGTGACTACACCGATCTGGTGCGGGTGACTTTGACCTGTGGCGAGGACAGCCTGCGCGTCGCCGGCACGCTCATCGGGCGGCGCAACCGACCGCACCTGCTGGAGGCCTGGGGGCACCGCTTCGACCTTCAGCTCGAGGATCACCTGACGCTGTTCCGCTACAGCGACGTTCCGGGCATGATCGGGCGAGTCGGGACGATCTTCGGTCGCCACGGCGTGAACATCGTGTCGGCGGCGGTCGGCCGCCAGACGGGAGAGCAGCCGACGAGCGAGGGCGCTCTGGCCGCGATGGCGATAACCACCGACGCGCCGGTCCCGCGAGAGGTGGTCGACGAGGTCACGGCGGGCGAAGGCTTCTTCGGCGGTACGACGCTCACTTTGTGACGGCCGCTTAGACTTCTTCCGAGAGGCAAACTGGGAGGAGCAAGGATGGTCCGGTCGACAGCGCGGCGGGTGGCGCTTGGAGCAGTGGTGGCACTTGCGGCGGCAGCGGCGGTGGCGCCTGCTGCGTCGGCGTCGATCACGCCACGCCTCACGCTTGATCAGAGCGGCGGCACGGCAGCTGGGTCGACCGTGAACCTCGGGATGGACTTGAAGTTCGCCCCGAGCGGGAGCGACTCGCCCAAGGATCTGACACTGAGCCTGCCGGCCGGTCTGCTCGCGGACGCGTCGATCGATGGAGGCGCCTGCCTGCACACGAGCGCCCCGATCCCGGCCTGTCAGGTCGGCACGGGCACAGCGACTGCCGCACCCATAGTGCTGGGGCTTCCAACGCTTCCGGTCTCACTGCCGGTTACCTTCGACCTGGTGGCGCCGCCGCACCCCGGTGACCTGGCCGGCCTCGCATTGCAGGCGACGTTTCTCGGGCAGACATCAGAACTGGGGACGCCCGCCGACATCACCGTGCGATCGTCGAGCGATCCGGCGGGCGTTGGATTGAACGTTCGTTTTAACGGGATCCCGAACACGTTCTCTCTGCTCGGCGGGCTCGGCGCGCAGATCGCGGTCGATGAGCTGAACAGCACGCTGAGCGGGGTGCGGATGCCGACCAGCTGCCCCGCGACCCCGGCCAACGTCAGCGTCACGGCCGACTCGTACGACGCGCCGACGACCTCGCACACCGCCACAGCGCCGCTACACGTCACTGGCTGCTCGAGTCTGCCCTTCACGCCGTCGTTCCATGTCACGGCCGTCAAGGACGCCGGCGACGACGGGGTTCAGGTCACGACCAGGATCACGCAGCCGGCCAGGCCAGCCCAGTCAACAAGCCGCACGGTGGCGCTGACCCTTCCTTCCTCGGTGCTCACACCGAGCGCGCACGCGGTGCTGACCGGGGGGATCCTGTGCGCCGACCCCGCGTCGGGGACGTGCAAGACGGTCGGCAGCGCCACCTCGACCTCACCGCTCTACCCGACGCCGCTCACCGGTAAGGCGTACCTCACCGGTGCGCTGGCAACGCCCGCGATCGCGCTCGTGTTCCCGCCGCCGTTCTCGCTGACGCTGCGTGGCAATGTCAACCTGGCGACCAGCACGACCACGTTCGACAACGTGCCGGACATCCCGCTGACCGATCTCTCGGTGGCGCTGGCCGGCGGCCCGACCGCAGTCTTCTCGACGACTTGCCTAACCCCGTCGGGTACCGCGACCAGCACGCTGATCGCGCAGGACGGCGATCGGTCGGTCGTCGTCTCCTCGCCGTTCACCGTGTCGAGGTGCACGACGCTCGGCGGCAGCGGCAGCGGCGGCGGAGGCAATGGCGGAGGCGGAGGCGGAGGCGGCTCGGGTGGCTCCTCGAAGCATCCGAAAGCCGGTCGGCCGCTGATCGGCTCGGCATCGCTATCGGCGCTGGCGCGCGGCGTCCCTCGGCTGAGCTTCACACTGCTGGCCGGAACCCGGGCGCCGGGACTCAGCTCGTTCACGATCAAGCTGCCGCGCGGTCTCAGCTTCGCGGCGACGCGCAGGCACGGCCGACTGCGAGTCAGCGGCGTATCGGTCTCGGGCGCTCGGGTCAAATCGCTCGCTCTCTCGCGAGGGCGCTTGGTCGTCACGCTCCAGCGCGCCGTCAGGAGGCTTTCGATCAAGCTGGGGCCGCGTGCCCTGAAGGAGACGCGGGCGCTGAGGCGCGCTGCCCAGGCCGGGCGTATACGGCGACTAACCGTGGGCCTTGTCGTCCACGATGCGGCGGGTCACGCTACGACCCTGCCGCTACGCATCAGCTACTCGCATTAGCTGGCTGAGATCGAGCTGCGCCGCGGCGAGTTGCCGGGCCAGGCCGTCGCGCAGCCGCGTGGCCGGCGCGTAACCGAGCTCGCGACGGGCGCGGTCGATGCTGACCGTGGCGACGCGCGGATCGCCCCGGCCGGGCGGGACGCACATGGAGTGGATCGGTGCCCTGAGCAGCCGGGCCAAGTGCCGCGGCACATCGGCCAGGCGCACGTCCTCCGGGCCGGCGATGTTGTACACGGCGCCATCGGTCGCCCGCGTGGCGGCAAGCATGATCCCCTCGATGCAGTCGTCGATGTACGTCGGCGTGCGGAGCTGCCGACCCCCATCGCGCAAGCGGATCTGCCCGCCGCTGAGCGCGGCACGGATGAAGGTGGCGTACGCCATGTCGTCACGTTGCCCGGGTCCGTAGACGTTGCTCAGCCGGCAGGTGACGACGGCGGGATAGTCGACCCAGGCCTCTTCGGCGGCGAGCTTGGAAAGGCCGTAGGGGGAGAGCGGCCGCCGAGGCCCTGATTCCTCGAGGTGGAGACCGTGGCCGTACACCGACGAGCTCGATAGGTGGACCACCCGAGCGGATCCGCCCACTTCGCACGCAGCGCGCACCACGCGTGTTGCGAAGGCGTTCGTCCGCCAATAATCCGCCGGGCGCGACCAGCTCGGCTGTACGCCGGCCAGCGCGGCGCCGTGGATCACGAGATCGACATCCGCCAACAACTCCGGGGGCAGGGGTTTGGTCACGTCACATCCGATGAGCTCATGCGACGGCCGGCTGCTGGCAACCGACGGCAGGTCGAGTCCACGCACCAGGTATCCCTCGCCGGCCAGCCTGCGCCGAAGCGCGGTGGCAATGAAGCCACCCGCCCCGGTGACCAGCGCCAACCGCTGCCCATTCAGCACGGCGGGCAGAATATCCGAGCGCGTGATAGGAACTGCATTGTGCGCGCCGTCGTGATCACCCGGACAGGACCCCCCGAGGTCCTGGAGGTGCAGGAGCGCCCCGACCCGCAACCCGGGCGCGCCGAGGTCCTGATCGACGTCAAGGCGGCGGGGATCAATTTCGCGGACACGATGGCTCGCGTCGGTCTGTATCCGGACGCGCCGAAGCTTCCCGCTGTGGTCGGGTACGAGGTTGCCGGGACGATCGCGGCGCTGGGCGACGGCGTCGACGGCGGCCTCGCCGTTGGCCAGCGCGTGGTGGCGCCGACGCGCTTCGGCGGCTACGCCGAGAAGGCCGTGGCCAGAGGTGACGGAGTCGTGCCGCTCCCGGACGCGCTCAGCTTCGAGGAAGGCGCGGCCATCCCGATCACGTACGCGACGGCCTGGGAGGCGCTGATCAAGCAGGGCCACCTCGAGTCCGGTGAGCGCGTCCTGATTCACGCCGCGGCCGGCGGGGTCGGGATTGCGGCCACGCAGATCGCCAAGCGGACCGGGGCCGAGGTGTGGGGGACGGCTTCGCCGGGCAAGCACGAGGCGATCCGCGGCTTCGGCGTCGATCACCCGATCGACTACACGCGCCGCGGCTGGGAGAAGCAGGTCCCGAAGCTCGACCTCGTCATGGACGCGATCGGCGGTGCCAGCTTCCGCCGTAGCTACAAGCTGCTCCGGGCGAGCGGCCGCCTCGTTTGCTTCGGTGCCTCAGGCGTGATGTCGGGTGACAGTCGCAACCTGGTCGTGGCGGCTCGCACCGCGCTGCGTATGCCGCGCTTCAACCTGATCAAGCAGATGTCGGATTCGAAATCCGTGATCGGACTGAACGTGCTGTCGATCTGGGACGAGTTCCAGAGCGCAGCTCGCTGGACGCCGGCGCTGCGAGAGCTGCTCTCCGACGGGACGATCAAGCCCGTGGTCGCGCAGGCGTTCCCGTTCGACCGCGCCGCCGACGCGCATCGCTTGATCAGCGAGCGGCGCAACGTTGGCAAGGTCGTACTCGTCCCGTAGGATCCAGCTTCGATGGAGGGTGCGCTCCAGACTCCGCCGGTTGCCAGCGAACGGCCGCGCGCGCTCGACGCGCGGACGATGTGCGAGGCGTTTCAGATCACAGCCGCCGAGCGCGCGGACCAGGTGGCGCTGCGCACGCTCGGCGATGGCGTGACGGTCACGTTCGCGCAGTACGCCGAGCGAGTTCGCACGTACGCGGGCGCGTTGCACACGCTGGGGGTCAGTCGCGGCGACACGGTCGGCTTCATGCTCACCAACCGGCCCGAGTTCCACCCGCTCGACTGCGCCGCCATGCACCTCGGCGCTACGCCGTTCTCGATCTATAACACGTCGTCGGCGGAGCAGATCGCCTACCTGCTGACGAACGCGGCGAACCGGGTGATGGTGGTGGAGTCGGCGTTCCTGGAGAAAGCGCAGGCGGCCATCGCGACGACGGGCACCGTCGAGCATCTGATCCTGATCGATGGGGAGGCGGATGGCGCGATCGCGCTGCACGAGCTCGAGGCGGCTCGCGTTGGCGAGGACTTCGACTTCGAGTCGATCTGGCGTGCCGTTCAGCCTGAGGACATCCTCACGCTGATCTACACGTCGGGCACGACCGGCCCGCCCAAAGGCGTGCAGCTGACGCACGCCAATGAGCTGGCCGAGTGCCGCGGCATCGACCACGTCGCCCGGCCGAACCCCGGCGGAGGCGTCATCTCGTTCCTGCCGCACGCCCATATCGCCGACCGCGGCCTCAGCCATTACGGGCAGATGACCTGGGGTTACACGGTGACGTGTTGTCCCGACGTGACGCAGGTGTTCGCGCACGTGGCGGACGCGCATCCGACTTTCTTCGGCGGAGTGCCGCGGATCTGGGAGAAGCTGAAGGCGGCGCTTGAAGCCGGCATCGCGGCCGAGCCGGATGAGGCGCGGCGCAGCGGCATCCAGGCTGCCCTGGAGGTCGGGTTGAAGAAGGTTCGCGCCGAGCAGGCCGGCGAGCCGATCCCGGAGGAGTTGCGCTCGGCCTACATCCAGGCCGAAGAGCAGGTCTACTCGAAGATCCGGGCCAAGCTCGGGCTCGAGCGCTGCGAGTGGTACATGATCGGCGCTGCGCCATGCCCGCTCGAAGTGCTCGAGTTCTTCGCCGCCATCGGGATTCCGATCTGCGAGGTGTGGGGGATGTCCGAGACGGCCTCGATCGCCACCCTCGTGCCCCGCGATGCACTCCGGCTCGGCACGGTCGGCCCGCCGATCCCGGGCGTCGAGATCCGTCTGGCCGACGACGGCGAGGTGCTCGTTCACGGCGACACCGTGATGGCCGGCTACCGCGGCGAGCCGGAGAAGACGGCTGAGACGATCGACGCCGACGGGTGGCTGCACACCGGCGACATCGGCGTGTTCGATGACGCCGGCTACCTAAAGATCGTCGACCGCAAGAAGGAGCTGATCATCAACGCGGCCGGCAAGAACATGTCGCCGGCCAAC
>JBJMLD010000083.1:0-10557 GCA_045805545.1 Solirubrobacteraceae bacterium
ACGCGTACCGGTGGCCGAGAACGACGCGAGCAAGCTGATGAGGCTGATCGACTCCCTGGAGGAGTCAGACGACGTCAGCGCCGTGCACGCGAACTTCGACGTCGACGCCGACGTGCTCGAGCGGATCGCCGGCTGAGGCCGAGCTCTTCGGCACCTCTTCGAGCCGCTCGCTACCCTCCCGCCCTTCATGAGCCCGAAGACGATCAGCACACCCCTACTTGCTCTGCTCGCGGCCGGCGGTCTCGCCGCCTGCGGCAGCTCGAAGGCTCCGGGCGTCGAGCCGGTCCCCTCCGGCGGCGCCACCGAAGCCGCAGTGACATCAACCCCCACGACCTCGACCGCCACCAGCTCGACCCCGACCGCAACCGCGCCCAAGCCGCCCTCGCAATTGTCGAAGAAGCCTGTGGTGACCGTGCCGAGCGGCCCGGCGCCGACCAAGCTTGTCGTCAAGGACCTGATCAAGGGCACAGGGCCCGCGGCCAAGTCCGGCAGCCAGGTGACCGTCAACTACGTCGGCGTGCTCTACACGGGCGGCAAGGAGTTCGACTCCTCCTGGAAGCGCAACCAGCCGTTCCCGTTCGCGCTCGGCCAGGGGTCCGTGATCAAGGGCTGGGATCAAGGACTCGTTGGCATGAAGGTCGGCGGCCGGCGCGAGCTGATCATTCCAGCCGACCTGGCCTATGGAAAAGCAGGTAGCCCGCCCACGATCCCGCCGAACTCGGCGCTCGTGTTCGTGGTCGACCTGCTGGGCGCCTCTTAGGGTTAGTCGCGCTTCGCTTTGCGCCTTGAGGCACGGCGGCCGCCGGCCTTAGCCGGCCTGCGGCCGTCGGCGCGGTCCTCGCGGGCCGGCGCCGGCGCGTCGACGCGTCGCGCCCGGTAGAGCGGCACGCGGTCCGAGACGCCCTTCAGCCGATGCCGGCCGGCGAACGACCAGTCGAAGTCGCCCTCCGCCGCGTCGTGCACCTCCTTGGTGGCGAGCACGCTGCCCGGTCGCGCGACCCCGGTCACCCGGCTGGCCACGTTGACCGTGTGGCCGTAGTAGTCGCCGGCCCTGACCAGCGCCGAGCCCTGGGCGATCCCGGCGCGCAACGCCGGCATGTCGGCTTCCTCGACCGCTTCGACGAGTGACAGCGCCACGGCGACGAGCGGCCCAGGCTCCGGGCTGACGAACATCGCCGCGTCGCCGATCGTCTTGATCAGCCGCACCGGCTCCTGCACCACGTCGCCGGCTAGCGCGGCCAGGCCACCGGCCACGCTGCCCAGCTCTTCTACCTCGACCTCGCCGCCAAGCCGCGTGAACCCGACCAGATCGGCGAAGCACACGTTGATCTCCACCGCGTCGGAGAACTGCCCGCTCTCGAGCTCCAGGCGGCCGAGCATTCCCCGGCGCACCGCCTCGCGCAGATGCTGCTTGAACGCGGCAACGAGGATCGGCTGCGTCGCCGGCAGCAGCTGTTTGGCCAGCTCCTCGAAGCGGGCCGCGGCGTCGTACTCGTTGTCGCCCGCCCGGAGGAACGTCTCGACGAACGCCGCCCCGGTGGTCGCCGCCAAGCGGGATGTTCCCTCGCCGAGCACCCGCGCCACCTGCGCGATCGTCTCCTCGTCGAACCCGCTGTCGAGAAACAGCTTGAGCGATTTCGCCGTGTCGATGTCCTCGTCGTCGAACACCCGGTCCTCGGGCCCCGGCTTGGGCAGCCCGAGCAGCCGGCGCTGCTGCACGAGCAGTCCGGCCGGGACGCCCGTCCGCTCCTCGATCTCGCCCGCCGTGTAGCGACCGCCGAGCAACCGGTCGACCGGCAGCAGGGCCAGGCGGTGCTCGGCGACGGCGGATTTCAGCTCGTCGAGCGACGCACCGTCGGCGGCCAGCCGTTCCAGCAACTGCTCGCGGGCGCGCCGGCGATCCCCGTCCAGCCCGTCGAGCAGTCCCGCGGCCTCGAAGTCCATCCCGGCATCCTCTCTCAAAAGAGGTTGGCGCGGGTTTGCGCGACAGCCTCTAGAACCGGGGTGCTCCGGTAGCATCGCGCCTCGCCTCGCTCATGCTCTCGATCCTGATGCCCGTGTACAACGAGCGGGAGCGTGTCGAGCGAGCGATTGCCGGCGTGCTCCAGACCACGCTCCCTACCGACTTCGAGTTGATCGTCGTCGACGACGGCTCCACGGACGGGACACGGGAAATCCTGCACGCGAGGGGATGGGATGACCGCGTGCGGTTGCTCGAGCACCCGGCCAACCGCGGCAAGGGCGCGGCGGTACAGACCGCGCTGGCCGAGGCGCGCGGGGAATTCGCGGCCATCTTCGACGCCGACCTGGAGTACGACCCGGCCGATCTGGCCGTGTTGATGCCACCGCTGCTCGACGGCCTGACCAACGCCTGCTTCGGCGTGCGGGCGTTCGATGGCTACACCAGCCACTCGTTCCTGTTCGTGCTCGGGAACAAGGGCGTCACGCTGGCCTGCAATGTCCTCTTCAACGTCTACATGCGCGACATCATGACCGGGCAGAAGATGATCCGGACCGAGGTGTTCCGTGCCCTGCCGCTAACTGCCAGCGGGTTCTCGATCGAGCCCGAGATCGTCGCGCGCCTCATCCAACGCGGCGAGCGGATCTACGAGGTGCCGGTCCACTATCGGGCGCGCGCCACCGCAGAAGGCAAGAAGTTGACCGCGCGTGACGGCTTCCGCGTCCTGCACACGCTGCTCCGGTGCCGGCTCTCACGAGCCTAGAACGGCGCCGGGGGGAGTCGCGCGTGGTTTCCCGGGGCGGCACAGGGCCGGCGCTCGCTTGGGCAATCGTGGCCTGCGTCGCCCTGGCCTTGCTGTCGGTGTTCGTCCTGCCCTCGACGCCGAGCTATGACCCGTGGGCGTGGATCGTGTGGGGGCGGGAGATCGGGTCCGGCGCGTTCACGTTCGCCACCAACGGCGGCCCGTCCTGGAAGCCGCTCCCGGTCGTGTTCACGACCGTGTTCGGCCTGTTCGGGGGCGCCGCGCCGAAGCTGTGGCTCGTGGCCGCCCGGGCGGGCGGGTTGCTGGCGCTGCTCGGCGCTTACCGGCTCGGCTGGCGGCTGGCGGGCTCGGTGGCAGGTGTGCTGGCCGCGGCGGCGCTGCTGCTGACCCATGAGGCCCAGGGCTCGCCGCTGATCATCCAGGACTGGGCGCACTACCTGTTCCGCGGTGCCTCCGAGCCGCTGCTCGTGGCCTGCGTGCTCTGGGCGGTGGAGGCGCATTTGGCTCGCCGCCGCGGGTTGGCGGTGGCGCTGGCCATGGCGACTTCGCTGATCCGGCCCGAAGCGTGGCCGTTCCTAGGGCTGTACCTGCTGTGGCTGTGGCGCTTCTGGCCGCCGATGCGCTCGGCGCGTACGTTGGTGCTCGTCGCTGCCGGGCTCGTCTTGATCCCGCTGCTGTGGTTCGGGCCGCCGTGGATCTCGACCGGGAATCCGTTCGGCGCCAGCACCCAGGCCGCCCACTACAACGGCCAGCTCGGGACCGACCCACTGCTCGAGGTGCTGAGCCGGGGCGCCCACCTGGTCATGTTCCCGGTGCTCGTGTTCGCCGCGGTCGCCGTGGTGCTCGGGTGGCGCGAGGCGGATCGAGTGACGCTGTGGCTGGCCGGCGGCGCCGCCGCCTGGGTGGCGCTGGTGGCGCTGATGACCGTGGCCGCGTATCCCGGGCTCGGGCGCTTCATGTACCCGCCGGCCGCCGTCGCCTGCGTCCTCGCCGGGGCCGGGGTCGTCCGGCTGGGTGGGCTCGCGGGGTCTGGGGCGCTGAGATGGAGCGTTGTAGCCGTGTGCGTGGGTATTTGCGCCCCGTTCGCAGCCGGCCGGACCGCCCACGCCTGGAAGGAGAAGTCGGAGGCCGACCTTGCCGTGCGCTTCACGAACCAGCTCTCCGATGCGGTCGGCGTGGCCGGCGGGCGAGACCGGGTGATGCCGTGCCCGACGAGCGTCTCCGCCGTCAACCACACGATGCAAACCGCACTGGCCTGGAGCTTGCACGTGCGATTGTCGCGCGTGAAGACCGTCCTGCGCTCGCCCGGGGTGAACTTCGTCGGGCCCCACCTGGTCACGATCGACGGGGCGGCGGCCGCTGTGCGGATACGTGGCGGGTCGGTGGCGCGGCTGGTGGCGCAGTCGGGTGTGTGGCGGGTGTATCGGGTGACGTCGCCGCGGTTGCCGGCGAGGTGCGTGGGGGCATAGGAACGCCGCAGGCTCCCGGCGTCTAGATCGACCGGTCGCCGGGCTTACAACGCGGCGGTCCGACCGCCCCGAGCCGCCGGACCAGCGCCACCGTCCACGGCTGCAGCGTCAACACGGCCTGCACGGACCGCGCAGCCGGTCGCCTGATCCTCGGCCTTGACCCCGTGTTGCGATTGCGCGGCGCGGTGAAGACGTACCCGGTCGAGCTCATCACGGCGTGAACCCGCCGCTCGGGCACTTGCAGCTTCCAGGCCAGAGCGCTGGCCAGCGAGTGGTTCACCGCGACGACACTCGAGCGGCACGGCAGAACGGTCAATCGGCCGCCGATCCGGTCAACGGCGGTGAACAGGCGCTTCTGGTAGAGCGCCGCCGAGTTGGCCTGCCCGCCGGCCCGGATCAGCCCGCGCACGCGCGGGATCGACCACGGCAGCGTCAACGCCACCAGGGCCACGCCGGCCACCACAGACGTCAGCGCCACGCCGCCCACGCGCGGCCGCGGCAGCTTCTCCCCGGCCATCTGCACCAGCCGGGCGAAGCCGACCCCGGCCAGCACACACACGACCATGCCGCCCGGGAGCAGATATCGCGGCAGCCCGTAGGCCACCTGCGTGATCAGCGCCACCATGATCGCCCAAAGGAACGCCCCGGCGGCCAGCCACAGCAACGTCATCTCGCGACGGACATAGGCAAAGGCCAGCCCGACGGCGGCGAACACCAGGGTCGGCACGGTGAGTAGCGGCGAGGCGCTGCGTAGCTCGGGGATCGCGCCACCCGGGCTCCCGGTCCCGCCCAGTGCGGCGTTCCCGGCCTGGAACGCGTTGCCGCTTATCACGTATGGCGCCAGCAGCCAGGCCACCGGCACGAGCACGAGCCCGGCCACGGCGAGTGGGCGGGCGCCCGGCACGAGCAGCCACAGGTAGATCGCGTACAAGCCGAGGAAGGCGCTGAACTCGGGCCGGTTCATCGTGGCCAGGAACATCAGCACGTAGGTAAATCGCGGCTGCCCGTTCAGGTGGCGGTCGATCGCCCAGAGCGTCAGCGCCGCCACGATCGGCTCCGAGGCACCGCGTGCGAAGTAGAACAGCGCGTCCTGGACGAAGCACAGCGCGAGCACCGCGATCAGGCCCGCCAGGACACTCCCGCCGAAACGGCGCCCGAGCCGGAACACGGCCAGCAGCGCCAGCAATCCGGCCGTCCGCGCGACGACCAGCCACATGTCGGGCGCTGCGTGCCCGAACAGCCCGAACACAGTCGTGAACACGACCGGGAACGGCTTCCACGAGGGTCCGCCGGCCAGCGAAAGCGAAATGTGCGAGGAGGTGATCTCCTGGCCCCAGTCGATCCAGGCCCAGGGATCCGAGCTCGGCACCCAGTTGATGACAAGCACGCTGATCACCGCCAGCACGAAGGCACCGGCGATCAGGTAGGGAAGCGAGCGATCGCTCGTCTGGGCTTCAGGGGTTGCGGTGTCCGCCGGTGCCGCCCCAGGACTGGCGGCCGCGCGCGGCGGTGCCGCCTGCTCGGAGCCGATCATCAGCGCGACACAGTACAGTCAAGGTTTCTCCCCGACCTTGCGGGCCTGGCCCGCCGCGTCTCTAAACATGAGTACCTACGCCGAACACAGCGTCTCCGCGCCCGAGCGTCCCGGCGGTGAGCAAGAACCCGGCTGCGACGTCACGATCGTGATGCCGTGCCTGAACGAGGCCGAGTCGCTCGCCCCGTGCATTGAGAAGGCGAAAGCCGCGATCGAGGAGGCCGGTGTAAGGGGTGAGGTGCTGATCGCCGACAACGGCTCCACCGACGGTTCTATCGAGCTGGCGCAGTCGCTCGGCGCCCGGGTCGTCCATGTCAAGAACAAGGGCTACGGCAGTGCGCTCCAGGGCGGATTTGCGGCCGCCAAGGGCAAGTACATCCTGATGGGCGACGCCGACGGCTCGTATGACTTCGGCCACCTGCAGCGCTTCCTCGACAAGCTCGACGCCGGCGCTGACCTGGTCATGGGCAACCGCTTCGCCGGCGGGATCGCCCCCGGCGCCATGCCGCCGCTGCATCAGTACTTCGGCAACCCCGGCCTCAGCTGGCTGGGTCGCCTGTTCTTCCGCGCCCCGGTGGGCGACTTCTACTGCGGCCTGCGCGCCTTCCGCCGCGACGCGCTGCCCAAGCTCGGGCTCCAGAGCCCCGGGATGGAGCTGGGCGTCGAGATGGTGGCCAAGGCGGCGCTGTACAAGCTCAAGGTCGACGAGGTGCCGACGACGCTTTCGCCCGACTTGCGCAGCCGGCCGCCGCACCTGCGCACTTGGCGCGACGGCTGGCGCACGCTGCGCTTCTTCCTCCTCTACAGCCCCAAGTGGCTGTTCTTCTACCCGGGCGTGTTCCTCATGGCGGTCGGTCTGATCCTGTCGATCGTGGTCATCCCGGGAGCGGTCGACGTGTTCGGCGCGCGGCTCGACGTCCACACGCTGCTCTACGCCGGCGCGGCGATCGTGGTCGGCTTCCAGGCCGTCGTGTTCGCCGTGCTCGCGCGCGTGTATGCCGCCTCCGAGGGCTTCCTGCCCGACACAGACCTCGTGCACCGGGCGCGCCGCGTGTTCTCGCTCGAGGCCGGCCTCGGCGTCGGCATGCTGCTGATCCTGGCCGCCGTGATCCTGTCCGTGATCGCGCTCGTGCGCTGGGGCAACTCGTCGTTCAAGCACCTCGACTACCCGGCCACGCTGCGCCTCGCGATCCCGGCTGCCGTGGCGCTGATGCTGGGGGTACAGGTGGTGCTCTCGAGCTTCTTCCTCAGTGTGCTCGGGATCAAGCACTTCCCAGCCGACGACGAGTAACCCGGGCCGGGGCGCGGCACCACGCCACGCAGGTTCGGCCGCCTCGCTGGAGCCGGGGAGGCGTCCGGGCACGAACGCAGAATGTCTGGAGTGATGATCGTCCTCGGCATCGACCCAGGCACCGCGAGCACGGGCTACGGCGTCGTGGAGAGCGTCGGCTCCCGCCTGCGCGCGCTGGAGGACGGGGTGATCTCAACTTCACCAGGCGTTGCACTCGAGCGGCGTCTGGCCGATATCCACGCGCGCGTGGGAGAGCTGCTCGAGCGCCACGCCGCCGACGCCATCGCCATCGAGGAGCTGTACTTCGGAGCCAACGTCCGGACTGCCTTCGCCGTCGGCCAGGCCCGCGGGGTGGTGCTGCTCGCGGCCGGGCAGCGCGCCGTGCCGTCGCGCTCGTACACGCCGCAGCAGGTCAAGGCCGCGGTGTGCGGTTCGGGGCGCGCCGGCAAGGACCAGGTGGCGCGGATGGTGGCGCGGCTGCTAGGCATGGCGAGACCACCGGCCTCGGACCATGCGGCCGATGCGCTGGCCGTGGCGATCTGCGACGCCAACCGGGCGCCGCTGGCGCAGGCGGTGATGCGCGGATGATCGCGCTGGTCAGCGGCACGGTCGCCGTCCGCCGTACCGATCACGTCGTGATCGACTGCGGCGGCGTCGGCTATCGGCTGAGCGTCTCGGCCAACACGCTGCGCCGAGTTCCCGCGGTGGGCGAGCAGACCGCGCTGCACGCGCATCTCGTCGTGCGCGACGACGCGCTGCAGCTCTACGGCTTCGCCAGCGAGGAGGAGCGCGAGTTGTTCCTCATGCTGCTCGGCGTGCAGTCGGTCGGACCGAAGGTGGCGCTCGCCGTGCTCTCGGGCGGCACGCCGCGGGATCTGCTGGCCGCGCTGGCCGCCGGCGACAGCGCTCGCTTTCAGGCCGTGCCTGGGATCGGCAAGCGAACCGCTGAGCGGATCATCGTCGAGCTACGCGAGAAGGTGGGGGCATCCCTGCCGGAGACGGCCATCTCGATCACGCGGGCCGACGATCCGCTGGCCATCGCTCGCGAGGGCTTGATCGGGCTCGGCTACAGCGCTGCCGAGGCCGATGAGCTGCTCGACGGCGCCGACGGAGAGGCGCCCGAGGAATTGATCGCCGATGCGCTGCGAAGCGCCCGCCGATGAGTCACGCGCCCGCCCGCATCCAGGACGCGGCCGAGTTGCCCGAGGACGAGCTCGACCGCTCACTGCGCCCGCGCCGGCTGGAGGACTTCATCGGCCAGGAGGCGCTGAAGGATCAGCTGTCGGTCTCGATCGCCGCCGCCGCGAGCCGCGGCGAGGCGCTCGACCACGTGCTCCTGGCCGGGCCACCCGGGCTCGGCAAGACCTCGCTGGCCCAGATCGTCGCCGCCGAGCTCGAGGTCCCGTTCGTGCAGACGGCCGGTCCTGCGCTCGAGCGCAAGGGCGACGTGGCCGCGTTCCTCACCGCGCTCGAGCCCCGAGCCGTGTTCTTCGTGGACGAGATTCACCGGCTGCCGCGCGCGCTCGAGGAGACGTTCTATCCGGCCATGGAGGATCGGACTCTGCCGATCACGGTCGGTCAGGGCGCGGGCGCCCGCGTAGTCACGCTTGATTTGCCGCCATTCACGCTGATCGGCGCCACCACGCGCGCCGGGCTGCTGACCACGCCGCTGCGCGACCGCTTCGGGATCCAGCACCGGCTCGAGCACTACGCGCCGGCCGACCTGGCCCGGATCGTGCGTCGCTCGGCGCGGCTGCTCGACGTCTCGATCGAGGACGGCGGCGCGATCTCGATCGCCCAGCGCAGCCGGGGCACGCCGCGCGTGGCCAACCGGCTGCTCAAGCGCGTGCGCGACTTCGCCGAGGTCCGCCACAGCGGGGTCGTGAGCGCCGAGGTGGCCGAGGCCGCGCTCGACCTGCTCGAGGTCGACCACGAGGGGCTCGACCGACTCGACCGGGAGATCCTCCGCGCGATCTGCGAGAAGTTCTCGGGCGGCCCGGTGGGTCTGTCGACGCTGGCCGTCGCGGTGGGGGAGGAGCAGGACACGATCGAGGACGTGTACGAGCCCTACCTGCTCCAGCGCGGGCTGATCGAGCGCACGCCACGCGGGCGGGCGGCGACCAAGCGGGCCTACGAGCACCTCGGGCTGAGCGCGCCGGGTCCGCTAACTCTTCTTTAGCTCTTCATTTGCGGGCCCGGAAGCGTGTGCCGGCCCGGCTATTCTCAGGTCGGGCTCATGGCGCGCGAGCATTACTTCATCTGCCCGCACTGCGGGAACCGGTCGATGGCCACCGACCGCAACGCCGGTTTCCGGCGTGAGGCGCGGGGCTGCCAGAAGTGCGGGTTCGCCTACCTGTTCGAGCTGCTCGACGACTACTACCCGGCGCCCAACGCGGCGTTCTTTGCGTGTGACTCCGATGGGCGCATCGTCGACTGTGGGAGGGGATCCTTCGAGCTCACCGGGCTCAAGACCGAGCAGGCCATCGGCCGGCCGGTCAACGAGGTGCTTGGCCTTCACTTCGAGGACGGGACCGATCACGTCGGCACCGCGCTCGAGTGGGAGGTCCGGGTCCAGGGCAAACCGGTCGAAGTCAACGCGGAGTTCGACCTTCCGGCCAAGGCCGTGGCCGACATCTTCCCCGCCTACGACGATGAGGATGGTGGGGTGCTGTTGGTGCTCACGCCCACCAATAACCATCACTAGGGGCTAGCCTTCGGGCCTCATGAGCGACCGCCAGCGTAACGGCTTCATCCTGCTCCTCGTCCTCGGGCTCTTGGTGGCGTCGGTGGCGGCGATAGCCACCCAGAAGACGGTGCTCGGGCTCGACCTGAAGGGCGGCGTCGAGCTTGTCTACCAGGGCAAACCGACGGCGCAGACCCCGGTCGTGACCCAGGACGCGCTCCAGCGCGCGGTCGACATCATGCGCCAGCGGGTCGACCAGCTCGGCGTCTCCGAGCCGCAGATCCAGACCGCCGGACAGAACATCTCGGTCGGCCTGCCGGACGTCAAGGACATCGCGCGGGCGGAGAAGATCGTCGGCACCACCGCCCGGCTCGAGTTCTACGATTGGGAGGCCAACGCGCTGACGCCGAACAGCAAGACGGTGGCCAGCCAGCTGACGCTGCAGGACCCGACCGCGGCCCAGATCAGCCAGGGTGGGACGAGCGCGCCGGGGCAAGGGGCCGGCGCGATGCCGTTGTATGACGCGGTCAAGCTGGCCTCCAAGCAGCCGCCGCGGGCGAGCCCGAACAACGCGCGCCGCGGGTCGCAGTACTACATGTTCGGCGCGCCCGGGAGCGCTGCATGTGCAACCGCGGCAAAGGCTCAGGGCAAGACGCCGACGCCGGCCGCCCACTGCCTGCTGTCAGGGCCCGACGACACCAAGCAGGATCTTCTGTCGGGGCTGCCGGCGGGCGTCAGCGCCTCGCAGGGCCAGATGCTGGTCGTTCCGCCGGGCACGGTCGTGCTGCAGGCCGCCGATGCGAATGCCAAGCATCAGACGAACTTCAACGATGCCGGCGCGCAGTTCTACGTCCTCA
>JBJMLD010000084.1:0-11298 GCA_045805545.1 Solirubrobacteraceae bacterium
AGGCGGCGCGCTTGCTGCGGCCGGGCGGCCTGTTCGCGTTCTTGGTGATGACCCCGCTGGCCGACATGACCTGGCCTGCCACGGAGGAGCATCCGAGCGATCGCCTGGTGCTCGACTACTGGGGCCTGCACGAGATGGATTGGGGGGACGAGCCGACTACGTTCGTGCTGCCGTACGGGACGTGGATCCGGCTGTTCGTGAGCAACGCCTTCGTCGTCGAGGATCTGATCGAGCTGCGTCCGCCGGCCGATGCCACCTCGAGCTACCGAGACGAAGTCGATCGGGAATGGGCGCGGCGCTGGCCGCTGGAACACATCTGGAAAGTGCGGAAGACGTAGAGGCTCCTCGACGCGCCGGACGCCCTCGTGCCCACGTGGCCGTGGCTACGTAGCGAACACCAGCGAGGCGTGGGTCTCTCGCTCAGGGCTGACGATCCAGCGCCGATCGCCGTCAGCGAGCACTAGCTTCTCGCCCGGCTGCGCCGGCGTACGGAACTCGATCTCGGCGTCCAGCTGCTCGGGCTCGACGCCGGACTCGAGCAACTCCTCGTCCAGCGGCGTCCAGTAGGCGGCGTTGTTCACGTGGTCGGCGATGTCGCATTCGCTGGAGCGGAAGTGCCACCGCTGGCTGACGGCGGCTTGGCCCGGGTGCGGGTGGCGTAGCCGCGCCGTGATGCGCCGGCCGGCGGCGTGATCGCCGTAGGCCGTCATCTCCTCGTCGGTGAACGGCATCGGACGCCAGTCAGTCGGGTCGAGGTGCACCCACAGCGACACCGCCTCGACGGCGGGCGCGCCGTCCTGCTCGATCGTGGTTCGGCGCTCGGCCCACATCCGGCCGAGGCCGCTGCAGAACGTGCGCACGGTGAACGCCTCGGCGAAGCGCGGAAAGCGGCTGATGCTCAGCCGGCTGCGGCGGACAACCCAGACGGCCAGATGGGCCACGCCGGCATCCTCGACATCGGCGTACGCGATGTCCTGAAGCCAGCGGGCCAGCGCGTCGAGGCGAATCCGGCCCGACGGGGCGCAGTCGCCCAGGCCGGCGCGCATCTGCTGCTCGTAGATGCGTGCGCCCGCAGGCGGCGGCACGAGGTCGGTGGCGGCGGCGGAATGCATCCCCTTTTCAGGGTACGGACGTGGCCGCGCGGCCGGCGCCGGCGGCGGGGGCGCGGGTCAGGCCGCGACCGCCACCGGCTCATCGACGTGCTCGAGCCGTTCCGCGGTGGCGATGGCGGTGCGGTAGGCCCACGGCGTTGTGGTAGCCAGGCCGAGCGCGGCCACGATCGCTCCGAGCGCGGCGATGATCCACCACGCCGGGTGGGTGGCGGCCGCAAACCCGCCCGCGCCGCTCGCTGCGGCGCCCCCGACCGTCCCCGCCACCGCCCCCACGACGGCCACCCCGAGCGTCATCCCGACCTGCCGGCTTGTCGACGCCACGGCGGCAGCCACGCCGGCCTGGGCGGGCGGCATCCCGGACACGGCCGTGTTGGTGATCGGCGGGTTGATCAGCCCTGACCCGAGACCGAAGATCGCGTAGGCGGCGAGCAGGAACGCCGTCGAGGTCGACGGGGTGAGGCCGGTGAGCATCAAGGCGCCGGCGAGCAGCGCCAGACCGCCGAGCACGAGCGACGGCCGCGCGCCGACACGCGCCACGAGCCGCCCGGAGACGGGCGCGAAGATGAACGTGCCGACGGCCATCGGCAGGAGGTAGAGGCCGGCATGGAACGGCGAAAGGCCACGCACCTCTTGGAGGTAAAGCGTGTTCAAGAACAGAAATCCCCCGATCCCGGCGAACACGCAGACGGCGATCGCGCTGGCGCCGGAGAACGGGACGCTGCGGAAGAAGCGGACCTCGAGCAGCGGCTCGCGGCGGCGCAGCTCGTAGAAGATGAGGGTCACGAAGCTGACGGCGGCGACCGCGAACAGCCCCAGGATCTCGGCCGATGTCCATCCCTGTCTGCGTCCTTCGATGATCGCGTAGGTGAGCGTGGCCAGCCCGACGATCACGAGCACCTGTCCCACCGGGTCGATCCGTCGCGGCCGCGGGGCGCGCGACTCCGGGACGAACAACATGGTCAGGACGATCGCTATCAGCCCGACCGGGAGGTTGACCAGGAAGACGGCGCGCCACGAGACGGCGTCAACCAGCGCGCCGCCGACGATTGGCCCGAGGGCGAGGCTGAGGCCGAACACCGCGCCCCACACGCCGATCGCCTTGGCCCGCTCGCGCGGATCCTCGAATACGTTGCGGATGATCGACATGGCGACCGGGTTGAGCATCGCGCCACCGATCGCCTGAACGACGCGTGCGGCGACGAGGAAGCCCAGCGACGGCGCCGCCGCGCACAGCGCAGACCCGAGCGAGAACACTACGAGTCCTGCCTGGAAGGTGGCGCGGCGGCCGAGGCGGTCCGCCGTCGAGCCGGCCAGCATGAGCAGGCTGGCCAGCACGAGCGTGTAGGCGTCGATCGTCCACTGCAGGCCGGACAGCGACGCGTGCAGCGAGCGGTGAATCGCCGGCAGCGCGACATTGACGATCGTCGTATCGAGCCCGACGATCAGCAGGCTGAGCGAGCAGATGCCGAGGATCAGCAGGCGCCGAGCCCGACTCAGCTCGCCGCCAGACGACTGCCTAGCGACAAAGAAGCTCACGAAACGACGGGCCAGTCCTCGATCAGCCGGCGGGCGACCTCGATGTCGGGATGAAGCGGCCGGTCGCGCGCATCCTCATTCAGCTGGGGACCGGCGAGTTCGAACAGCCGCCGGCTGCCGCGGCCGACCGGGACCGATCCCGCCAGGCGCAGGGCGCGCAGCGCGACGACCAGCTCGGTGGCCACTACGACGCGGACCGCGCGCAGCGCCTCGTGAGCTCGGCGGGCGGCGATCGGGGCCAGGCTGGAGTGCGACTCGACCCCGCGCGAGACCGACACGGTCTGCGCTGCCACCGGCGTGACCAGCGAGCGCGCCTCGGCGGCCGCCGAGTGAGCCGTGTACTCGACCACGAGCGCGCCCGACTCCGGGCCCGGCCGGCGGGCGAGGAACGGCGGCAGCCCGGTCAGGCTCGTGTCGAGCAGGGTGCTCACGCGGGCGGCGATCAGCGCCGCTGACTGTGCCAGCGCGGTGCGTAGCGCGTCGATCGCGTTGGCCAGCGGTGCCGCGTGCGGGTTGCCGTTGGGCAGCGCGACCTGCTCGCTGGTCACGATCAGCGCGTTCTCGCCGGCGAAGTTGAGCTCGTGCTCCACGGTTTCCTCCAGCGCCCCCAGCGCGTCGTAGACGGCGCCGTCGACCTGGGGCATGGCGCGGAACGGATATGGATCCTGGATCCGCATCGGGCCGGGTCGCGCCGGCCGGCGCTGAAAACCGTCGAGCAGCTCGCGCATCCGCGCCGCGATCGCCGCCTGGCCCGGCCGGTGCCGAGCGGAGTGGATGCGCGGATCGAGGGCCACCGGGTCGGCCCCAGCGGCCTCGAACGACAGGGCGGCGACGGACAGCCAGGCGTCGAGCAGGCGGCGCATGTCGACGACGAGCAGTGCTGCGTGGGCGATGCTGACCGCGTTGCTGCTGATGAACGCGAGCCCGTCCCGCGGTCCGAGCTCGGCGGGCCTGAGTCCGGCGTCACGCAAGGCCGCGGCGGCCTCGACAACCTCCCCATCGCGCCACATCTGGCCTTCGCCGAGCAGGGCGAGCGCGATATCGGCCAGGCTCGTCAGGTCACCGGTGCCGAGCGATCCCAGCTCGCGCGTGAACGGGGTCAGGTCGGCGTTCAGAACGTCGACAACGGCGGTGAGGAGCGAGGCCGACACGCCGGCGCCACCGGCGCCGATCTGGTTGGCCCGGGTGGCCATCGCCGCCCGCACGAGCTCGACGGGGAGCGGCGCACCGGCACCGCAGGCGTGGCTGCGCAGCAGCCCCAGCGAGTAGCGCTGACGGCTTCGCTTCGGCACCCGGTAGGCGCGTAGCGCGCCCACGCCCGTGGTCACGCCGTAGAGATCGTCGCCGCGCGCGAGCAGGACCTCGATCGCACCCCGGGCCTCGTCGTTGCGCCGGCGAGCGCGGGGCGCGAGCCGGACGGGCGCGTGGTCGCGGGCTATCCGCGCCACCGAGCGCGGCGTCAGGCCGGCGCCGTCGAGCGTGATGGCGGTCTCGCGGCGGGCGCCATCGGGTCGGGTGCTGGCTTGAACTGCCACGCACCTGACTCTACGACGCCCCGGGCCGCGCGCCCGCAGAGGACGCGCGGCCGGGGAGCCTTGACCGGCGGTTAGATCAGGTGGTTGGCCTTGAGGAAGGCCGTGGCCACTGTCGCGGCCGGCTGCTTGTCGATCGCGACCGCCTTGTTCATCGAGATGATCGCGGACGTGGTCAGCAGCTTGTTGACGCCGTTGACGACCGAGAGCACGTTCGGGCACGCGCTCAGCTTGTTCTTGTCGATGACCAGGGCGATGTTCTGGAAGCCGAAGATGTTCTTCGGATCCTTGAGCACCGTGTACTTCCCGCTGGCCAGCTGCGGGTCGGTGGTGAACACGTCGATCGCGTCGACTGAGCCGTTGTCGAGCGCCTGGTACTGGATGCCCAGGGCGAGCGACTTGAACGTGAAGTTCTTCACGCCATAGACGCTCTTCATTCCGGCCGCGCCCTCCTGGCGGTTCAGGAACTCGGGCCGGGCGCCGAGCGTGAAGTGCGGCACCTTCTTCAGGTCCTCGGTGGTGACCAGGCCGTACTTGGTCGCGTAGGACTTCTTGACGGCTATCGCGTCAGTGTCGAAGAACGGCGTCATCTGGCTCAGCAGTTGGCCGCACTTGAGGTAGAACGCCTTGGCCAGCGCGTACTCCTGCTGCGGGCTGGTCACGTTCTTGTTGATCTTGGCCACGGTGGCCACTGACTCACCGGTGTATTCCGGATAGGCGTCGATCTGACCGCTGGTCAGCGCTCGATCAACGATCTCGGTGGCCCCGATGTTCTCCTTGTAGTTGATCTTGCAGCCCTTGGCCTCGAGCGCCTGCTTGTAGAGCTGGCCGAGGATGAACTCCTCGGTGAAGTCCTTGGTGCCGAGCGTCAGAGTGCCGCCGCCCGACGCGCTGGCGCTGCTGGACGACGTGCTCGAGGGAGCCGCGCTTGACGCGCTCGTGCTGGAGCTGCTGCTCGAGCTGCTGCCGCAGGCGGCCAGCAGCACGGTGGTGAGCACAGCGAGCGCGGCGGACAAGATGATGCGGGTCGGGCCCCGCGACCGCCTTCCGCGGCGGTGAGAGAACGATGTATCGGACATGCTGGGGTTTCCTCCTCGTGAATGGGCTCGTTTTGACCCTGAGAACTTGTTAGCGCTGAACGCCAGTGTCCCAACTCGGCTCGACGACGATCTCCGTGCGGGTCGCCCGGCCGAGGCGACGCAGGGGACGCGGCGTCACGGCGTACTGCACGAGGGCGAGGATGCCATCGATCAGGAACGCGAGCACTGTGATGGTCAGGCTGCCGGCGATCACGCCGGCCGTTCCGTAGGTGGGCTCGTTGACGATGATGTCGCCGAGGCCGCCGCCGCCGGCGAACGTGGCCAGGGTCGCGGTGGCGACGACGTAGACAGTGGCGGTGCGGATGCCGGCGAAGATGAGCGGCATGGCCATCGGCAGCTCGACGCGCCAGAGCACCTGGAGCGGTGTCATCCCCATCGCGCGCGCGGCCTGGACGGCATCCTGGTCGACCTCGTTCACACCGACATAGGCGTTGGTCAGCATCACCGGGCCGGCCAGGATTACGAGCGCGACCATCACGTTGACGAAGCCGATCCCGAGGATGCCGATGCCGATCGAGATGACGGCCAGGCTCGGCAGGGCGCGTCCGATGTTGGAGATGTTGATGGCCAGGAACGAGAACCGGTGCAGGTGACCGAGCCACACGCCTAGCGGGATCGCGATGATCAGGGCGACGCCGACCGACGCGAAAGAGACCTCCAGATGCGACACCGTCTTGTTGCCGATCAGGCTGAGGTTGTTGAAGAAGAAGTTGAAGGCGTCGACGAAGTCGTTCATGTCAGGTGGTCTGGAGACGGCGCCGGCTCCACGGCGTGATCGTGCGCTGGACGGCGACGAGCAGCAGGTCAACGACGATGGCCAGCAGCACGGCGAGTGCGCCGGCCGCGATGAACTCGGTCTTGAACCCGGTCTGGATGGCGTCGAAGATCGGTGCGCCGAGCCCCCCGGCGCCGATGTAGGCCGCGACCGTGGTCAGGCTGATTATCGTCACGGTGGCGATCCGGATTCCGGCCATGATCGCCGGCAGGGCGAGCGGCAGCTCGACCCGGAACAGGCGCTGGCGATCGGTCAGGCCCATCGCCCGGGCGGCTTCGAGGGTCGCCGGCGGGACACCGCGCAGGCCGGTGAGCGTATTGCGGAACAGGATCAGCAGGGTGTAGGAGACGAGGCCGATCTCGGCCGTGAAGCGGTTGATCCCGGTTATCGGCACGAGTAGCTCGAACAGGGCCAGGCTGGGGATCGTGTACAGGAAGGCCGAGAGCAGCGAGAACGGCGTCTCGAACCAGTTCTGCTTGTAGGCAAGGATCGCCGCTGTGAACGCGATCACCATGCCGATCCCGACGGCGATCGCGGTCAGCTCGATGTGCTCGACCAGCCGGGGCGCGAACCGAGAGCTGAAGTTGTCGAAGAACCAGCTGGCGCAGAACTGGTGGTTCTGCGTGATGCAGTCCGAGCTGTGCCCGTAGTTCGGGATCACCGGGCCGCTGGCGGCCAGGATGAGGGGCGACGTCGTGATCACGGACGGCTGGGTTCTCCGCTCTCCGGCGCGATCAGCTTGGTGATGGCGTCCAGCCGGATGCTGCCGATCGCGCGTTTGTCGCCGTCGACGACGTTGATGCGCGTCGTGCCCTCGGCGAGCATCATCGACAGCGCGTAGTGGAGGCTGGTCTCGCGCTCGACGGTCGGGCCTGAGCCGTCGCTCACCGGCGGCTCGAGCTGCATCTCACTGACCGTGCGCACGCGCAGTCGCTTGAGCCCGCGATCGGCGCCGACGAAGGTGGCCACGAAATCGTCCGCCGGATTGGCCAGGAGATCGTCGGCGGTGGCGATCTGCACGAGATGACCGGCCCGCATGATCGCGATGCGGTCGCCCATCTTGATCGCCTCGTCGATGTCGTGGGTGACGAAGATGACCGTCTTGCGCACCTGGCGGTGCAGGCGCAGGAAGTCGTTCTGGAGCCGCTCGCGCGCGATCGGGTCGATTGCTCCGAACGGCTCGTCCATCAGCATGATCGGGGGGTCCGCGGCCATGGCTCGGGCGACTCCGATGCGCTGCTGCTGACCCCCGGAGAATTCGCCGGGATACCGGCGGAGGTCGGATTTGGGGTCGAGTCCGACGAGCTCGAGCAGCTCGCCGGCGCGGGAGCGGATCCGCTCCTTGGGCCAGCCGAGCAGCCGGGGGACCGTGCCGATGTTGCTCTCGACGGTCATGTGCGGGAACAGGCCGATCTGCTGGAAGACGTAGCCGATCCCGCGGCGCAGCTGGGTGAGCTCGAGCTGGCGCACGCTCTCGCCGTCGATCGTGATGTCCCCCTCGGTGATGGCGATCAGCCGGTTGACCATCTTCAGGGCGGTCGTCTTGCCACATCCCGAAGGCCCGATCAGCACGCAAATTTCCCCAGGCGGTACCTCGAAGCTCAGGTCCTCGACGGCCGGCGTGTCGCGCCCCGGGTAGCGCTTGAACACGCTGCGGAAAGCAATCTCGGCAGGAGCCGATTGCGAGCGCTCGCTCCCGGTGGGAGTCGTCTGGGCGGGCTCAGCCATCGCGCCGATGCGCAATAGATACCAGAAAGGTTTGCCGGACTAACCGCCAGGCGTCACGCGTAATAGAACAGCACGCCGAGGAGCAGGTACACCCCAAGCAGCTGAACCCCCTCAAACCAGGTCGACTCGCCGTCCGCGATCAGGGTGGTGGAGATCAGCACAGCCAGGATCAGGCCGGCCAGCTCATAGCCGTTGAGCACGAGTGCCATCGGCGCGGGCCCGAACGCGAAGGAGAGGATCACGAGCACCGGGGCGACGAACAGACCGATCTGTGCGCTCGAGCCGATCGCGATGTTCACGGCAAGGTCCATCTTGTCCTTGGCCGCGACGACCACCGCGACGTAGTGCTCGGCCGCGTTGCCGACGATCGCGACGATGAACGCCCCGACGAAGAACTGCGAGAGGCCGATCGAGTGCGACGTGCGCTCGATCGAACCGACGAGCAGCTCGCTCATCACGCCGACCAGCACGCCGGCCCCGGCCAGCGTGATGATCGAGCGGCGGACCGAGGGGGCGCTGTCATCGCTCGGCGCCTCACGCGCGGGGGCGAACAGCTCACGATGCGTGCGCAGCGAGAAGAACAGACCGGCCACGTAGATCGCGATCATGACCAGGCTGATGGCGAGCGAGAGATGCTCGAGCGTCCCGCCGTAGGCGTGGCGCATCTGTCCGACCGCCGGAAGGCCCTGACCGCTGACCAGGGCCAGCACGGCCGGCAGCATCAGCGCCGTGGCCGTGACCAGGAGCAGTCCGGAATGGCTCTGGGCCGCCGTGCGATCGAACTTTTGCCGCGTGCGCGACCAGCCGCCGGCCAGCATCGAGGCGCCGAGCACGAGCAGCGAGTTGCCGATGATCGAGCCGACCAGCGAGGCCTTGACGACCTCCTGCAGGCCGTCCAGCAGCGCGAAGAACGCGATGATCAGCTCGGGCGCGTTGCCGAACGTGACGTTGAGGAGTCCCGCGATACCGGGCCCAGAGCGAGCGGACAGCTGCTCGGTGGCATTGCTCATCAGTCCGGCCGCCGGGATCACGGCCAGCGCGGAGGAGAAGAAGATCAGCGGGGCCGAGGCGTCGATGAACTTCAGAACGAGCGCCACGGGCGCGAACACGTTCAGGTAGTAGATGCGGCGCACGCCGCCCCAGCGTAATCAGTGAGCTGCGATCACCCTGGGCTCGGGCAGTTCGACCGTCACGGTCGGGAGCATCCGGTCGAGCAGCTCGAACGAGCACTCGCAGAGCACGTGGAGCGTCGGCGCCAGCGTCCGGTGGGCGGCCTCACGCGCGGCGGCGCGCCCGATGCCGCTCTGCGCAGCCCGCACGAGCGTCGCCGCGGCGTCGCCCGCGGCTGCGCGAGCCGCCGCTCGCGCCTGGTCGCCGGTCTCATCATCGATGCCGGCCCGAGCCGCTCCCCAGGCCGCTGCGCCGGCCGCCTTCCAGGCCATCTCGCGGGCCGTCGCGCGGGCTATCACCGTGGGGGTGAGCCAGCCCGAGGGTCCGGATCCCCACGCGTCGCGGGCCTCGGCTCGGGCGGCGCGGAGCGCGCTCAGCGCGGGAGCGAGATCATCGCCGGGATGCTGGCCGGGCAGCGAGACGAGCGCGTGCGCGGCGTCGCTCAGCCCGGCGCGGTTCAGCCAGGTCGGTGTGTACGTGCGGATTAGCCAGTCGATGGCCAGCCAGGCGCGCTCAGCGTCGAGGCCGTCCTCGGCCGTGCCGATCGTGCGCGTAAGGAAGGGCCGCAGGCGCTGACGCGGCCCGTCCTCGAGACCGTCGTTGAGCGCGATGCAGAACGCGCGCAGCACCGGGCTCACGCAGAGCGGCTGATCACTGTGCGGCTCGCCGGCCAAATAGCTGACCCACTCCATCGCGCATCGGCCATCCTCAGGCGTGCGGTGGGTCCCGTAGTCGAGCGTGTAATCCGCGCTCATGGTTCGGCTTCATTATCCCGAGCGCGCAAATGTCCTCCGGCCTGGCCATCCCGCTGTTCCTCGTGTCGCTCGCCGTCACGCTGGCCGCGGCGCGGACGTTCGCCATCCGGCTGGACCGGCTCGGCGTTCGCTTCGGCTTCCCCGAGGCGCTGATCGGGCTGCTCACGGCGCTCGCCGCCGACGGGCCGGAGATCTCCTCGGCGTTGTTCGCGCTGGCCCAGGGCGCGCACAACGTCAGCGTCGGCGTGCTCGTCGGGTCGAACGCCTTCAACCTCGCGGCGATGATCGGGGTGAGCGGACTGCTGGCCGGATGCGTGGCACTGCCGCGGGCCACGATGCTGCTCGAGGGGCTGCCGGGGGCGGTGGTGACTCTGATCGCCGTGGCTCTGCTCCTACAGTGGATCGACGCCGGACTCGCCGCGGTGCTGGCCGGGATCGTGATCGTTCCGTACGTAGTGCTGGTGATCAGGGGACGCGGCGCAGCGAGCGGTGGCGAGGAGGCCGCTGGCGAGCCCGGCGGCCGGGAGCGAAGCGCCGAACCGCGCCCCGATCACCCCGTCCGTGGCCTGCTGGCGCTGATCGTGGTCGACGTCGGGCTGATCGTCGCCGGAAGCGCCGGCATGGTCCAGGCTGGGCTCACACTGGGCGACAACCTGCACCTCTCGCGCACTGTGCTCGGCGTGCTCGTGCTGGCTCCGCTGACCAGCATCCCGAATGCGGTCACGGGAGTTCGCCTGGGCCGGGCCGGGCGCAGCGCGGCGCTGGTGGGGGAGACGTTCAACAGCAACACGATCAACCTGGCCTTCGGCGTGATTGCGCCGTCGCTATTCGTCACGCTGGGATCGGTCAGCGCCACCGGCAAGGCCGAGCTGGCCTGGCTGATCGCGATGACGCTCCTCACCCTGCTGATGCTGGGGCGCCGGCGGGGGATGGGCCGGCCCGGGGCGGCAGCGATCATCGCGCTCTACCTGGGGTTCATCGCCCTTCAGCTGGCGTCGGCCTGACCCTCGCCCGCGACTAATCTACGCACCAGTGTCCCCGCGGCACCAGCTACATCGAAATTCGACTCGAGTCATGTCGGTCCTGATGATCGTGATCGGGATCGCGCTGATCGTGCGCACGCTGATCGCCGGCGGAGGCGCCCTGGCCGTCGGGCTTTTGATCGGGGTGCTGTTCGTGGCCGGCGGCGCCGGCCGCCTCTATCTCCAGTTCCGGCAGTGACGCCGGGCGCGGCCCGCACGTGAACGAACGGCCTTTCAGCTACCGCGCGCTGTTTGCGGTGGTCTACACCACCTCGGTCAGCTCGGTCTACTTCGCGTTGGGCGTCGTCGCGCACCGGGCCGGAGGCTTGACGCCAGTCGTGTTCCTGGCCGGCGGCCTCTTCTTCCAGCTCTCGGCCATGACCTACGCCGAGGGCGCGGCCCTTCACCCGGAGCGCGGCGGCTCGGCCGTTCTCGCCCGCTACGCGTTCAACGAGCTGGTGAGCTTCATCGCGGGGTGGGCGATCGTGCTCGACTACACCATCCTCCTGGCCGTGGCGTCGCTCACGGCGCCGGCTTACCTGGGCGCGTTCTGGAAGCCGCTCGGCCA
>JBJMLD010000085.1:0-17697 GCA_045805545.1 Solirubrobacteraceae bacterium
CCGTTGCTCACCTTGCCGCCCTTGCCGGCGCCGTCCATGAGCTCGACCTCGATGATGCCCTCGGCGAGCTGCGAAGCCGCCTCGATCGACTCCGAGAGGCGCTTGCGCACGCCCTCCTTGATCACCAGCCGGTCGACGACGACCGAGACGTCGTGCTTGAACTTCTTGTCGAGCACGATGTCGTCCTCGAGCGAGCGCAGCTCGCCGTCGACGACCGCCCGCGCGAAGCCCTCGCCGCGCAGGTCGGCCAGCTGCTTGCCGTACTCGCCCTTGCGCCCGCGCACGATCGGGGCCAGGACCATGAAGCGAGTGCCTTCCGGAAGCTCCATCACCTGATCGATGATCTGTTCGGCTGACTGGCCGCTGATCGGCCGACCGCACACGTGGCAGTGCGGATGCCCGATCCGGGCCCACAGCAGGCGCAGGTAGTCGTAGAACTCGGTGACGGTCCCGACCGTGGACCGCGGGTTGCGCGAAGTCGTCTTCTGGTCGATCGAGATCGCCGGCGAGAGACCCTCGATCGAATCCACGTCGGGCTTGTCCATTTGCCCCAGGAACTGCCGCGCGTACGCCGACAGCGACTCGACATACCGGCGCTGTCCCTCCGCGTAGATCGTGTCGAAGGCCAGCGACGATTTGCCCGAACCCGACAGTCCGGTGATGACGGTCAACGACCCCCGCGGGATCTCGACCGTTATGTCTTTGAGGTTGTGCTCCCGAGCGCCGGAGACGACGAGCTTGTCCACATAATGCAGCTTAGTCGACCGAACAGACGTTCCCGTGCCCGCCGAGGCCCGGAACCCAGGATTTTGCGGAGATCGCCGTGCCGAGGCCCCGGGCGACGCCGGCGACTGACGTCAGCCCTCGACGCTGGCGTACACCTCGTCGAGCAGCCCATCCCGGTCGGCGAGCTCGAAGTTCTCGGCCAGGTAGCGCTCGGTTTCCTCACGTGGCGTGCCGTTGAGCGCCATGTTCAGGGCGATCAGGCGTGCGCCTTCGGTGTCATCGGGAGCCGCGACCGTTGCCGCCGTGCCGAGATCGGCTTCCTCGCCGGCTTCTACTTCCCCGGCCGGGGCAACGCTGGCTTCCTCGGTGAGGTCAGCCCCATTGCTGGCCGCGGGCTCCGGCTCATACAGCGGCGGCTCCGCGTCGGCGACCGGCCCGGCACCCAGCGGCTCGACGTCGGGCTCGGCTAGCGCCGATGTATCGGCGGCGGCCGAGGTATCGACGGCCGCCGGCTCGGCACTTGCCGGGGCCGTCTCGGCCTCGAAGCGGGGTCGCGGCGCGACGGCCCCGCTCACCTCGGTTAGGTTTCCCTCGAGCAGCTGAAGGTCGGCGTTCAGGCGATTGGCCCCGGTGCGGAGCGACTCGATCAGCGCCCCCAGCTCGCTCTCCATCCCGTCGAGGCGCTGGAGCATCACCGTGGTCGACTCCGAGACCTTGCCGACGTAGTCGCGTGCCTGGGCTGTTGCCTGCTCGCGGGTCGAGCGGGCCTCGTCGACAGCCTCGGCGCGAATCTCCTGCGCCTCCTCTTCGGCCTGACGCTGGATGTCGGCGGCGCTCGTCTCGGCCGCCTCCACGATCGCCCGTACCTGCTCGCTGGCGGACGACGCGAGCGTCTCGGTCCGTTTCCGGGCTGAGCGCTTGAGCTCGTCTATCTCGTCGGCCAGCGTACTCAGGTGAGCGTCGACCGCTTCGGGGTCATAGCCCCGGCGCCCAATCGGGAAGTCCTTCTTCTCAATGCTCTGTCGTTCCAGCGCCACGATTCAACCTTTCATTGGGAAGCTCCGGCAATCTACCGCGTCCCGGCGCCGTGGCGCCGTCGTGTCAGCCGATCTGGGCGCCCTCGGCGATCGCTTGGTCGAGCTCGCGTTTCAGGTCGCGGATCTCGTCGCGCAGCTTGGCCGCGTACTCGAATCTCAGATCCTCGGCCGCGGCCAGCATCTCTTCCTCGAGCTCGACGATCGTCTTCTCGATCTCGGCCGGCGGCATCGACCCCGCGGCGCGCTGCCGGCGCCGCCGCGAGCGCGGCACTTTCGACTCGGATTGGAGGAACTCAGCGATGTCGGAGATGCCCTTGACGATCGTCTCCGGCGTGATCCCGTGCTCCACGTTGTGGGCGCGTTGGATCGCGCGCCGGCGGTCGGTCTCGCCGATTGCCGCGCGCATCGCCGCCGTCTCCTTGTCGGCGTACATGACCACCCGGCCCTCGATGTTCCGCGCCGCGCGGCCGATCGTCTGGATCAGGCTCGTCTCCCCGCGTAGGAAGCCCTCCTTGTCGGCGTCGAGAATGGCCACGAGCGAGACCTCAGGGAGATCGAGGCCCTCGCGCAGCAGGTTGACGCCGACGAGCACGTCGAATTCGCCCAGGCGGAGCTCGCGGATGATCTGGATCCGCTCCAGCGTGTCGACCTCGGAGTGCAGGTAGCGGACCTTGAAACCCATCTCGAGCAGGTAGTCCGTTAGGTCCTCGGCCATCTTCTTGGTGAGTGTGGTGACCAAGGTCCGCTCGTCGCGGTCCACGACGGCCCGGATCTCGTTCATCAGGTCATCGATCTGGTTGCGGGTCTCCCGCACCTCGACATCGGGGTCGATGATCCCGGTCGGGCGAACGATCTGCTCGACGATCCGGCCCGAGTGCCCGCGCTCATACTCGCCCGGCGTGGCCGACACGAACACGACCTGTGGCGTGATCGAGAGGAACTCCTGAAACGTCTGCGGACGGTTGTCCAGCGCGCTCGGCAGGCGGAAGCCGTACTCGACCAGCGTCTGCTTGCGCGAGCGGTCGCCCTCGTACATCCCGCCGATCTGAGGCACGGTCTGGTGGGACTCGTCGATGAAGCAGACGAAGTCGTCTGGGAAGTAGTCCAGCAGGCAGTAGGGCCGCGAACCAGGTGCCCGCATGTCGAGAATCCGCGAGTAGTTCTCGATTCCCGAGCAGAACCCCAGCTCACGCAACATCTCCATGTCGTACTGGGTGCGCTGGCGCAGCCGATGTGACTCGAGCAGCTTGCCCTGGGCCTCGAGCTCGGTGCAGCGCTCGTTCAATTCCTTGCCGATCTCGGCCACCGCGTCCTCGATGTAACCCTCCCGGACGTTGTAGTGCGAGGCCGGCCAGATCCCGACGTGCTCCAGATCGTCCTCCAGGATCTCCCCGGTGAGCGGGTCGAAGTGCTGCAGGTGCTCAACCTCGTCGCCGAACAGGACGATGCGATACGCCGTCTCGGCGTAAGCGGGAAAGATCTCCAGCGTGTCCCCGCGCACGCGGAAGTTCCCCCGCGACAGGGCGGTGTCATTGCGGCTGTACTGGATCGAGACGAGCTTGCGCAGCAGCGCCTCGCGGTCGACCATCTCCCCCTTGCGCAACGTCTGCAGGTTCTCGTCGTAGGTCTGCGGCGAGCCCAGACCGTAGATGCACGAGACGCTGGCCACGATCAGCACATCGCGCCGCGCGAACAGGGCGGCCGTGGCCGAGTGGCGCAGCCGGTCGATCTCCTGATTGATCGCCGAGTCCTTCTCGATGTAGAGGTCCTTGCTGGGGACGTAGGCCTCGGGCTGGTAGTAGTCGTAGTAGGAGACGAAGTACTCGACCGCGTTACGCGGGAAGTAGGTGCGGAACTCGTTGCACAGCTGCGCGGCTAGCGTCTTGTTGTGGGCTATCACCAGCGCCGGCTTCTGGACCTCGGCGACCGTCGCCGCCATCGTCATCGTCTTGCCCGTACCGGTCGCGCCGAGCAGCGTCACGAAGCGCTCTCCGGCGTCGATTCCCTCGGCTATGGAACGGATCGCCGCCGGCTGATCGGCGGTAGGTTGGAACTGGGCGTCTAGTTCGAATTTCGGCATGGGCGCAGACCTTTGAGCGTAGCGTCCGCCATGGACGGAACCGCGCACTCCGGTGGATGCGCGTCAGCCAGACGCGGTTGCCGTACGCCGGCCTCGGCTGCGGCGCGACCTGTACTCAGGCGCGGTGGCGTTCAGCTGCCGCGCGCGTTCGCAGAGCAGCGCGAGCAGCGGCGCCGTGCGGTGAAACGGATCGGCGATCGCCCCGCCGTCGCTCAGCGACAGCGCCGCCCGCAGCTCGCCGCCCACCTCCGCGATCAGCAGCTGACCCTCGGGGGCTTCGGCGCTGTCGAGCGCGGCGAGCCGGCGGACGGCCTCGTGGTCGTCCGGGAACGCGTAGCGCAGCGTCACGGCCTCATGCATAGGCGTGTCCCCACGCGCGCAGGTAGGCCGGCTCGGGCGCGGCGCAGCGGTCATCCGGCACGGGTTCCCCCGGCACCAGCTTGAGCGGCAGCTCGCCCGCCCACACAGGCAGCCCGTAGTCCTCGGCCGCATCGACCGGCGGGCCGCTGCGCACCTTGGCCGACGCCTCCTGTATGGCCAACGTCAGCACCTCGGTGGCGGCCAGCTCCTTCTCGCTCGGGCCGCGGGCATCATCGGAGCGTCCGGCTGCCACGTTCTCGACGACCATCCGTAGCGCCTCGTGCTTCTCCTCGCGGTCGGTGATCGCGCGCGCGGTGCCGAGCACGACCACCGAGCGGTAGTTGACCGAGTGGTGGAAGGCCGAGCGGGCGAACACGATCCCGTCGATCAGCGTCACCGTGAAGCAAACCGGGATCCCGGAGGCGGCCGAGCGGATCAGCCGGCTGACCGGCGACCCGTGCAGGAACAGCTCGCCCTCGCCCCGGGCGTAGAGCATCGGCACGGCGTAAGGCTGGCCGTCGGCGATGAAGGCCAGGTGGCCGACGAAACCCTCATCGAGGATGGCGTCGATCGTCTCCCGGTCGTACGCCCCGCGGCCCGCTCGCCGTCTCACTGTCACTCGCCGAGTTTTGTTATAGTACAAACTCATGCTTGATCTAGGACAATATCAGATCAAGGGGTCGACGGCCCGGGAGATCGCGTCCAGCGCCGAGGCGGCAATCCGCGAAGGCCTGCTGGAGACGGGCGACGCGCTACCGACGGTGCGCGCCCTGGCCGAACGTCTGAAGGCCAGTCCGGCGACGGTAAATGCGGCCTACCGAATCCTGCGCGAGCGCGGGCTGGTCATCGCCGAGGGCCGCCGTGGCACGCGCGTCGCTCTGCGACCGCCCCTGCGTCTTCCCCCACCGGCCGGTCCGGCGCGGCCCGTCGACCCGGCGGCGCCCGGCGTCCGCGACCTCACGATCGGCCTGCCGGATCCGGACCTGTTGCCGCCGATCGAGCCAGCGCTGGGGCGAGTCGATCTCGAGCGCAGCCTCAGGATGGGCCTGCTCGAGGCGCCCAATCGCGACCTGCTCGAGGTGGGCGCCGAGGCTTTCGCTCAGGACGGCATCCCGGCTGGCGCACTGGCCGTTGTGGCAGGCGCCTTCGACGGGCTCGAACGCGTACTTCAGGCGCATTTGCGCCCCGGTGACCGCGTGCTGGTCGAGGATCCCGCGTACATCGGCGTGGTCGATCTGCTGCTGGCGCTCGGGCTCGTCGCGGTGCCGGTGGCCGTCGACGAGTCTGGTCTCGTGCCGGAGGAGTTCGCCGGCGCTCTGCGGCACGGGGTCGAGGCAGCGGTGATCGTGCCTCGGGCCCAGAACCCGTTCGGCTCGGCCATGGACGAGGAGCGCGAGGCGATGCTGCGCGACATCCTGGCTAAGCATCAGGACCTGCTCGTGATCGAGGACGACCACGCCGGAAGCGTCTCCGGAGCTCGCTTCAGCACCCTGGTCACGCCGCAGCTCTCACGCTGGGCCGTGCTGCGGTCCGTTTCGAAGGACCTCCATCCGGATCTCCGGCTCGCGCTGATGGCGGGGGATGAGACGACAATCGCCCGCGTCGAGGGCCGCCAGGCGCTAGGGCCGCGCTGGGTGAGCCACATCATTCAGGCGCTGGTGGCGGAAATGCTCCGGGCGCAGGACTACCCCCTCGTCGCCGCGCACGCGCGAGACGTCTACACCGCGCGGCGCCGCGCACTGATTGACGCACTGGCCGAGCAGGGGCTCGAGGCCCACGGCCGATCGGGCCTCAACGTCTGGGTTCCGCTGAGAGAGGAGGCGCCTGTCGTCCGCGGGCTCGACGCAGCCGGCTGGCGGGTCGTCGCGGGCGAGCGCTTCCGGCTGATGAGCCCGCCCGGGATCCGGGTCACGATCTCGACGCTCCGCGAGGACGAGGCGCCTGAGCTGGCCGAGGCGATCGCCGGCGTGGCGCTGGCGGCCCGGCCGCGGCGCCTGTACTGACCTCCGGCTGGACGAACGTACGAGGCCGCGCTCAAGCTCCGGCGTCAGGCACCGATAAAAGCCGCGCAACGTGAGCGGGCCGGGATTTCGCTCCGTCGCAAAGCGGCATCGCGTTCGGCGCGGTGCGGACCGAACGAATGGGAGTAGGACTCATGCTTCGCATACTCAAGACGAAGCGGCTTCGCGCTGCGCTCGGCGCCGTGGCCGCGCTCGCGGCGACCGGTATCGCTGTGGCGTACTTCACCACCAGCGGCTCGGGCAGCGGCAACGCGCAAGTCGGAACGAGCAGTGCGCTCACCATCACCGGCACGATCACGCCGGGCGCCGGCGGCATCGTGCCGGGTGGCAACCCGGCCGGCGTCGCCTTGTCGGTGACGAACCCGGGAGCCGGCAACCAGTATGTGGCGACGGTCAGCCTGACCGGCGTGCAGGCGTATAGCGACGCCGCGCACACGAACAACATCACCGGCACCGGCGCCGGCAAGTGCGACACGGCGCAGTTCTCGATGAGCCCCGTGAGCGAGAACCAGACCGTGCCCGCGGGCGGCCCCACAGCGCTGGCGCAAAACGCAAGCCTCAGCTTCGCTGACTCCGGCACCAACCAGGACGGCTGCAAGGCCGCATACCTGGTGGCCAGCTTCTCCAGCAACTAGTGCACTCGGCCTGAATCGACGAGGGCGGCGCGCTCGGTGCGCGTCGCCCTGCAAGACGATGATCAGCCCTCTGTCAGCACCCAACCGCCGCGCCGGCGCCCGGCTTGCCCTGGCCTGCCTGGGCGCCGGTGTGCTCCTTGGACTAGGAGCCTACGCCGGCTACGCGTCAAAGCTCGGCGCCTCGGCGCCACCGCGCGCACGCCTCGCTCTATCGCTGCGGCCGGCGTCTGCGCGGCTCAGCGCCGGGGACACGGCGCGGGTGGCGATCAGGATTGCCCGAACCGGCGTATTTGGCCGGATCGTGCTCGGCATCGCAGCGCCCTGGCCGCCGCACACCCGTCTGCGCCTGAGCCCGCGTGCCACGCGTGGCTCCCGGGCCACGCTGACCATCATCACTGCGCGCAGCACACCAGCGGCGACCTACCGGCTGCGCCTGACCGCGACGGCGGCGGGACGGACCACCGTCTTGCCGCTGCTCCTCGTCGTGAACCCGGCGCGAGCGCGAGGGCAAACCGGGGCGCCAACCCCGTTCACCATCACCGGCGATCCGGCTGGCCCGCTGCGCCTCGGAGCGCCGCAGCCGATCAACTTGCGGTTGTCAAACCCCAACCTCGCGCCGCTGTCGGTCACGAACCTCGGGGTGAGCATCGTCGGCATCCAAGCGCCCGCCGCGACGCCCTCGCTGCCGTGCTCGGCGATTGACTTCACCGTGCAACAGCTCGCTTCCCCGGACCCACTGACAGTCCCGGCGTCGAGCTCGCGCAGCCTCGCGGAGCTCGGAATCCCGCCGGCCGGTTGGCCTCAGCTTGCGATCGTCGATCGCCCGAGCGACCAGGACGGCTGCCAGGGTGCCACGGTGACGCTCGCCTACAGCGCGCGCGCCCGCGCCGGATGATCGCCTCGATCGTGAGCCGGGGCCTCCGGCTGTTGTTGGCGGTCGGGCTGGCGTTGACGTGCACAGACGAGGCATTGGCCTACTTCTCGACCACCGGATCCGGCAGCGCTCAGACCGCCGCAGCCACGATCACTGGCCCCTCGTCCGTCACGTCCGCGCAAACCGGCACCGCGGTCGCGATCGGCTGGAGCGCGGCGACCCTGAGCTCCGGCACGGCCGTGCAGGGCTACCGTGTGGATCGCTCAGACGGCGCGCACGTGTGCGGGACGCCGACGCTCGTGACCACGCTCTCTTGCACCGATACGGCTGCGGCTTCGAACTCGACATACAGCTACACGGTGAGCGCCATCTACCACTCGTGGGACTCGAGCGCGTCCAGCGGATCGATCACGATCATGTCGGCGCCGACGATCGGCTCCACCCCACCGAGCATCAGCCCGAGCGGCTCCGCAACTCTCGGCTTCAGTGGCGGCTCCGGCAGCGCGTACGCCTGCAAGCTCGACTCGGGCGCATTCTCGGCCTGCACGTCGCCGGCCGCCTACTCCGGTCTAAGCAACGGAACGCATACGTTCACCGTACACGCGACGCGGGGCAGCTCGACGGGTCCGGATGCCACCTACACCTGGCAGGTGGACGCGACCGCGCCGACGCAGTCCCTCACGCTCGGCGCCGGCGCGACGGGCGCGTACCTGAACGCGACGACGCTGTATTACAACGCCAACGCAGCCGCCGGCTCATTCAAGCTCGTCGACACGGTGAGCGACGGCGGGTCGGGTCCCGCCTCGGCGTCGTTCCCGGCCCTCGCCGCAACCGGCTGGTCGCACGGAACGGAGAGTGTCAGCAGCCCATCCTCGGGGCCCTACACCTCGACCGCGTTCACGTGGAGCTCGGGCCCCGCGACCCCGCCTGGGTACACGGTCACCGGCGCGGATGCGGCCGGCAACACCGTCTCAACCGTGATCACGTTCGTCAACGACACGGCGGCTCCGGCGGCCGGAGCCTTGAGCGTGAACGGAACCGCCGCCACCGCCGGCGGCTCGACAAGCTCGGTCACGAACAGCACGACCTTCGCGATCGCCAGCCGCACCGACTTCACCGACGCCACATCCGGACTGAAGTCCTCGGTCCTGGCGGTGCAGTCGGAATCGCTCTCAGGCAGCGTCTGTGGCGCCTTGGGATCAGGCGGCCCGTTCACGAGCCCGACCACGATCTCCGGCACGACCCAGCCCCTGGGCGTCCAGGCCGGCTTCTGTTACCGGTACACGCTCACCGGGACCGACAACGTCGGCAACGTCGCTTCGATCAGTACCACGGTGGTCGACAACGCGCTCAGCTTCACCGTGACGACCCAGCCGACGTCTGTTACGGCCGCCACCGCCACGGCCGCAAACGCGGTTGTGCTCACCGCGGTCAAGAACGGCGCCACCGATGCGAGCTACACCGGGGCCACACTGACCTGGGGCGGCGCCAAGTCGAGTCCGGCCGGCACGGCAGCGACCCTGCCCACGAGCCCCACCTGGAGCGGTGGCAAGGCGACATTTGGGATCACCCTGGTCAAAGCCGAGTCAGAAACGCTCACGGTCGGGGACGGTACCCGCAGCGCCAGCTTCGCCACGATCACCGTCAACGCCGGTGCGGCTGCCAAGCTGGCCTGGACAACGGTCACGACCACCAGCCCGGCAGGCATCCCGACCACGTGCCTGTTCACCTGCACCTATGCCAGCGGCTTCGGGAACAGCCGCACCTGGACGGCGCACGTGAGCGCCACTGACAGCGTCGGCAACACGGTCAGCAACATCGGGGCCGGGCACGTCGCCGTCGTGACGCTGAACGCCAGCCCCAAGGGGACGCTCTCTCCAGTCAGCCCGGCGAGCCTGACGCTCCCGAGCGCGGGCACGGCAGAATCAACCGGTACGGTCACGTACACGGGTCCCACTACGGGAGCGTTCACCGACAGCCTGACCGCGACGAGCGCCGGATACTCCAGCGCGACGGCGAGCTTCACTCGTTAGCGATAGCCCAGCTCGGTGGCGTATGAGTGGCGGTAGTCGCGCTGCGCGTGCAGCACCCGCTCGACGTACGCTCGGGTCTCCGGGAATGGAATGTCGAGGACCCCGAAGTGGCGCCCCCGCGCCTTCGCCTCGGCCACCCATCGGCTGACGTTCGCCTCGCCGCCGTTGTACGCCGCCAACGCCGGCACGACCCGGCCGCGGTACTCGTCGAGCAGGTAGCGCAGGTAGTAGGTGCCATACGCGATGTTTACCTGTGGCGTGGCCAGGTCCGCGGTCGTGAATGTCTTGGCCCCCGAGCGGTGGGCCAGGAACTCCGCCGTCTGAGGCAGGATCTGCATCAGGCCCTGGGCGCCGGCGCTCGACGGCCGCGGGTCGAACTTCGTCTCGGCGTAGATGACGGCCGCCACCAGGGCCGGGTCGAGGTGCTTGTCGGCGGCCTGCTGGCGGATGATGTCCTGGTGGTGCAGGGGCAGCGTGAACTCCTTGACCGCCTTACGAAACAGCGGCAGCGCGAGCACGACCGCCACGACCAGCACGCCGATGCCGACGGTCACGAGCAGTGCCCGTCGACGCCGGGCGGCCACCTGCCGGCGGCGGGCAGCGGCGCGGCTTGAGGCGTCGCGTCGGGGAACGTAGCTGGCGGTGGGCGGGGTCATCGCGGGAGCGGCCGACCGGTCATCCCTTCAGCATGTCAAGAACTTCGGCCAGCTTGGACTCGAGTATCTCGATATCGCCGTCGTTGAGGACCGTGTATGTCGCACGCTGCGATTTCTCCTCCTGGGTGAGCTGGCGGGAGAGGCGCTCGTCGAGCGCTTCGTGGCCGCGGTCGCCGGCCCGCTCCGCGCGGAGCTCCTCCGGCGCGATCACGGCAATCGTGGCATCGAAGGCGCCGTCCAACCCGGCTTCGAAGAGCAGCGGCACCTCGACGACGGCGGCCTTCGGCGGCGGCGTGCGATCCGACAGCGACGAGCGCCACTCGTGCATTCGCGCGCCGACCCGCGGCCACAGCAGCTCCTCCAGCCATTTCCGATCCTCCGGGGTGGCAAAGGCGCGCTGGGCCAGTGCACCGCGGTCCACGGCGCCGGCCGGAGCCACCGCATCGCCGAAGCGCTCCACCACCGCCCCGACCACGTCCTGCTGTTCGTAAAGCTGATGCACGACCGCATCGGTGGAGAGCGTGGCCACGCCGTGGCGCTCGAGCGCGGCCAGCGCAGTCGACTTCCCAGCCCCGATCCCGCCGGTCAGACCGACAAACGGGATCGGGTCAGTCAGGCAGATGTGTCTGGGGTCGGCTCGGTTGCCTCGGCCGGCGCGTCGTCCGCCGAGGCGGCTGCTTCGTCCGCGGGGGCGACTGCCTCGTCCGCGGGAGCGGGTGCGGCCTCGTCGGCGGGAGCGGGTGCGACCTCATCCGCCGGAACTGGCGCGACCTCGTCCGCGGGAGCGGGGGCCGCCTCATCCGCAGGAGCGGGCGCGATCTCGTCCTCCGTAGCGGGCGCCGCCTCGTCCTCCGGAGCGGGCGCGGTCTCGTCCTCGATGACAGCCGCCTCGTCGCTCCCCGCGAACACGTCCTCGGAGAGCCCAAGCTGAGGCACATCGTCGAGGTCGCCCGAGTCGCCATCGGCCGGCGGCACGATCGGCCGCACCGGCAGCACCTGGCCCTCGACGCGCTTGATCGACAGCGACAGGCGCCGGCGCTCGGAGTCGATCTCCAGGATCTTGACCCGCACCGGGTCACCCGGCTGGATGATCTCGCGAGGATTCTCGACGTGGTGCTGGGCCAGCTCCGAGATGTGGACCAGGCCCTCGACACCATCGAGGATCTCGACGAACGCGCCGAACGTGACCACCTTGGTCACCGTGCCCTCGAGCTCGTCGCCGATGTTGTAGGTGTCGACGACGCGCTGCCACGGGTCCTCCTGGGTCTGCTTCAGACCCAGGGAGATGCGCTGACGGTCGCGATCGATGTCGAGCACCTTGACGCTGACCGTGTCACCGATCGAGAGGATCTCGCTCGGGTGGTTCACGTGCGACCACGAGAGCTCGGAGATGTGGATCAGGCCGTCGATGCCGTCGAGATCGACGAACGCGCCGAAGTCGACGATGTTGGAGATCTTGCCCTCCACGACCTGGCCCGGCTGGAGACGGTCGAGGATCCGCTCGCGGTCCTCCTTGCGCTGCTCCTCGAGCACGGCGCGACGGGACAGCACGACGTTGTTGCGGCTGCGGTTGAGCTCGATCACCTTGCACTCGATCGTCTGGCCCATGTACTCGTCGAGATTGGGCACGCGACGGATGTCGACCAGTGAGGCGGGCAGGAAGCCGCGCACCCCGAGATCGATGATCAGACCGCCCTTGACGACCTCGATGACGGCGCCTTCGACCGGCTCGCCGGACTCGGCGGCACCCTCGATGCGGCGCCATGCCTTCTCGAAGCGGGCGCGCTTCTTGGACAGGATCAGGCGGCCGTCCTGGTCCTCCTTGGTGAGGACGAGCGCGTCGACCTCCTCGCCGAGCGAGACCTCCTCGCTGGGGTCGACCGACTTGCGGATCGACAGCTCGGTGGAGGGAATGACGCCCTCTGACTTGTAGCCGATGTCGACCAGCACCTCGTCGTTGTCGATCCGGACGACGTGCCCGGTGACCACGTCACCCTCCTGGAAGGGGTGCAGCGTGGCGTCGTAGTTGGGGACGATCTGGCCGTCGATTTCGAGCAGCAGACCGTCGGATCCCTCGACAACCTTGGCGTTCGGCTGGTCGGCTGCGGGGGTTGAAGCTGTAACCGTGGACATTAGTTCTTCGCAGGATAGCCGCCTTCGGCCTCTCGTATCATCGGGCCACCCATGCCCAAGCGCGCCACCAAACGCGGCGACGAGCGCACGCCGCTCGATCGCGACTGCGATGTGCTGATCTGCGGCGCCTCGTTCGCGGGGCTGGCCGTCGCGCGTGAGCTGGCCGGCAGCGGTGCCGACGTGCTGGTGATCGATCGCTACGAGATCGGCGAGCGGCAGACATCGGCTTGCGGCATCCCGACCCGGTGGTTGGAGGAGCTGGAGCTCACCGAGGCCCTTCAGCAGACATTCGGCGAGCTCGTCGTCCACACGCCGCACGTCACGGCACGCTTCGATCTGCCCTACACGTTCTCGACGTTCGACTACCGGACGCTGTGCGCCGCGCTCGCCGCACAAGGCGGCGGCTTTGCCTTCGAGACGGCGGCGGTGAAGGGCCGCATGGGACAAGCCGTTCAGACCGACCGCGGCGAGATCCGCGCGCCGCTCGTCGTCGATGCACTCGGGTGGCGCCGCGTGCTCGGCAGCGGCTCGAACATCCAGCCGCCGGATGCCCTGCTCTCGCGGGGCCTCGAGGTCCACCCGTTCGGCAGCGGCCGCGATCTGGAGGTGTGGATCGACCGCTCCTATGTGCCCGCCGGCTATGGCTGGAGCTTCCCGGCCGATGAGGAAATCAGGATCGGGGTCGGGTCGTTCGACCCGCGCCACCACGTGCGCGAGCCGACCGAGCGCCTGGCCCGCGACCTCGACGCCGAGCGCGTCCGCTACCAGGGCAACTGGATCCCCCACGCGCTGCGCGACGCCACCGAGGACGGCGTGTTCTTCGTCGGCGACTCGGCGGGCCATTGCCTCCCGCTCACCGCCGAGGGCATCCGGACCGCGCTCTACTTCGGGATCGCCTGCGGCCGCGAGCTGCGGGCTGTCGTCGACGGCGTCCAGACGCGCGAGCAGGCGCTCGCTCGCTACCACGCCTTCAGCGCCTCGCATGAGTTCGCGTTCAAGTGGATGCTGCGCGTCCAGCGGGCCGTGCCCAAGGTGGCGCCGCGACTGCTGGCCGGCGGACTGCGCGCCATGCGGGCCAAGCGATTCGTCGACTGGTCGTTCGGGCACTACCTGAACATCGCGCACCCGGACTTCGTCGCCGGCGCCGGCCGAACGCAACTCGCCCCGGACCTGAGCGCTGCGGCGGCCGCTTAGCGGCGGCGGCTCAGTGGCGGCGCTTTCGCCGGTCGCGCGCCGGCGGCTTCGTCACTTTGATGGTGTGCGTGGCGAACGTCCAGTTGCTGGCGCTGTCGGTGACCCGCAGCACGACGCGATAGGTCCCGGCGCGTGAGAAGGCGTGGCTCACCACACGCCCGTGGCCGGTGTGCCGATCGCCGAAGAACCAGTTGTAGGCGGCGACCGAGCTGTGGGCGACGTGGGCGTGGGCGGCCAGTTTGAGGGTCACGCGCGCGCGGACCGAGCGGGGGAGCGAGAAGCTCGCCGAGTCGGGATCCGGGCGCTGACGGCAGCCGCCGTTCTGGTTTGACCACTCCTCCTGCAGGAAATAGTGACCGCCCCCGATGACCTGGTTGTAGGCGCCGGGGCCTGACCCACCCAACAGATGACCGAAGCTCCGGATGCAGAGATCGCCGTTCTCGTTGCTCTGGCCGTCGACCCAGGCGTTTCCGAGCGGGTCAGTGACCGCCTCGTTGTGTTCGTGGCTGATGGTCGACAGCGCCGGGTCGGCCGTACTGGCGTTGGGCCGTGGGTTGCCCGACTGGCAGTGTCCGGAGACAGCGTTGTACGGGATCACCGCGTACAGCAGGGTCCCCTCGGGATCGTTCGAGTGATAGCCGCAGAAGCCGTTGTTGCCCTCGCCCCCGAGCGCGCAGCTGTCGGAGGAGACGCCGGTGCAAGTGCCAAACTCGTTCGGCAACACGAGGAAATACAGGTCCCTGAAGGTGCGTGGGAGATGGTCGGCTCTGATCACGCTTGCGATCTCCTGCATCAGCTGCCCGTCGTTGAGGCACACGCTCCATCCGGGTCCCTTGCCCAGCGGCGGCCCGAGCGGCTCGATGCAGCCGTTGATAGGGAGCGGATCGAACGTCGTCACGGCGCCGGCATACGCCGATGCGTATGCCGCCGGTCCGCCGTCGTCGCCGTACTGCCCGGAGAGCCCATACACGTTGGTCGGCTTGTGGCTGTCCTGCGCCACGCGAGCCAGGAACGTCTCCGCCTGGAGCTGGTAGCCGGGGTCGTAGGACAGGCCCGAGCCGGCGGGTTCCCAGAAGATCAGGTGCGTCCGGTTGGCGTGCATCACCGGCCCGCCCCCGTACGGGAGGTTCGCGATTCGAGCCAGCGGCGGCGAATGATGTCCCGTGGGCACGTCCGCGACGACCCCGCCGAGCGTCTTCCCGCGGGCGGCGGTGGCGGTGGCGGTGGCAGCGGTGGCGGTGAATCCCAGGCCGAGTATGGCCGCCATCACCGCGGTGGCCCACAGAGCGCGGCGGCCGCAGATCATTTCGCCGAGAGCCAATCGGAGCTGATCCCCGCCTCGACCGCCAGCGGCGGATCCATCTCGAACGCGCCCGCCATCTCCTGGCAGGCGATCTGCTTGACCGTCTCGGCTTCCTCGACCGGCCCCTCGAACAGCAGCTCGTCGTGGATCTGAAGGATCAGCCGCGTCTGCAGGCCGGCCTGGGTCAGCGCCTGGTCGGTGCGCACCATCGCCACCTTCATGATGTCCGCCGCCGTGCCCTGGATGACCATGTTGACCGCGAAGCGCTCGCCCTGCTTGCGCAGCTCCCACCGCCGGGCGCGCAGCTCTGGGACCTGACGCCGGCGCCCGAACAGCGTCGAGACGTAGCCATGCTCGGTTCCTTGGGTGATCGTCTCCTCGATAAACCGGTTAACAGCCGGGAACCCCGCCAAGTACCGCTGGATGAACTCGTCCGCTTCTGATTGCGGGATATCGAGCCGGTCAGCCATTCCGTAGGCCGACAGCCCGTAGACGATTCCGTAGTTGATCATCTTCGACTTGGAGCGCATGCCCGGATCGATCTGATCCGGTGTTACGTTGAACACACGAACGGCCGTGGCGGTGTGCACATCCTCGCCGCGCCGGAAGATTTCTTTCAGCACATCCTCGCCCGCGATGTGCGCCAGCAGCCGCAGCTCGACCTGGGAATAGTCGGCGCTCACCAGGAGATGGCCCGGCTCGGCGATGAAGCAGGCGCGTATTTCACGTCCAAGCTCGGTACGGATGGGGATGTTCTGGAGGTTCGGGTTGTTTGACGAGAGCCGCCCGGTGGTGGCCGCGGTCTGGTTGAACGTCGTGTGCAGCCGGCCATCGCCCGCGATGTACTCGGGCAGCGCGTCGAGATAGGTCTGGGCCAGCTTGGTCAGCTCCCGCCAGCGCTCGATCTTGGGAATCACCTCGTGCTCGTGGCGGATCGCCTGCAGCACGCGAGCGTCGGTGCTGTAGCCGGTCTTGCCGCGGCGCTTGCGGCTCAGGCCAAGCTTGCCGAAGAGAATCTCCTCCAGCTGCTTGGGTGAGCCGAGCGTGAACTCCTCCTCGGTGATCTCGTAGATCTCGCGCTCGAGCTGATCCGCCTCGGCCTTGACCCGGGCCGAGATGTCCTTGAGCCGCGCGGTGTCCAGCTTCAGGCCGGCTCGCTCCATCTTGCGCAGCACCTTGACGAGCGGCAGCTCGACCTCGTTCATCAGGTCGGTCAGGCCGCGCGTCCGAATCTCCTCGCGCTGCCACTTGGCGAGCGCGCCGGCCAGGAGCGCGTCGGCGGCGGGGCCGTCCTCGGCTGGGATGTCGGTCGAGAACCCGCGCTCCTCGGTGAGCTCGCGGAACGGGTAGGCGCGCCGGGCTGGCTCGAGCAGGTAGGCGCCGATCTCCGTGTCGTGGACCAGGTTCTCCGGGACCTGCCCAAGCGACTTTGCGTCGTGGGCGATGACCGGCCGCGTGCCGAGGGCCTGGACGAGCTCCTCGGGCGTCGGCGCCTCTCCGAGCAGGACATTCGGCGCACCGTCCGCGTGCGCGCCGAAGTGCCAGTTCTCGTCGGTCGCGAACAGTGCGTCCTCCGGTGTGGGCGGCGCCTGCGCGGCCACGGCGATCTCCGTGTGCGGCAGCGACTTGACGTCCTGGAGCGTCTGGTGGCGCTTCACCGCCGCGCTGAGCGCATGCTCGCCCGGCGGCGCGGGCGCGGCGGCGTCGGCCGAGCCGAGCGCCTCCTCCAGACGGCGCAGCGGCTCTCGGAGCTCGAACTGGCGAAACGTGTCGCGAAGCTTGCTGCGGTCAGGCGCGGTGGCGGCGAACGCCTCGAGATCGAAGTCGAGCTCGATGTCGCGCTTGGCCGTGGCCAGCACCTTGGAGATGCGCGCGTCGTCGGCGTGCTCGGTCAGGTTCTGCTTGCGCTTGGCGCCGGAGATCTCGTCGATGCTGTTCAGGACGTTCTCCAGTGAGCCGAAGCGCTGGAGCAGCTCGGCCGCTGTCTTGTCGCCGATCCCGGGGACGCCGGGGATGTTGTCGCTCGTGTCGCCCTTGAGGCCGATGAAGTCGGGGATCAGCTCGGGCGGGATGCCGTAGCGGTCGGCCACGCCGTCGCGGTCGTAGACCTTGGTGTCGGTGATCCCGCGCGACGTGGTCATGATCCGCACGCCGTCGTCGACCAGCTGGTAGGCGTCGCGGTCGCCGGTCACGACCATGACCGGGATCGGCGGTTCGGCGCGCTTGGCCTGTTCGACGATCGTGGCAATCACGTCGTCGGCCTCGTAGCCGGGCGCGCGCAGGTTCTGGTAGCCGAACGCCTCGACGAGCGGCTCCAGGTGCGGCCACTGCTCCTTGAGCAGGTCGGGCCGGGACTGTCGCTGCGCCTTGTACTCCGTGTAGATCTCCTTGCGGCCCGTGTCGCCGGCATCCCACACGACGACGGTGGACTTCGGCCCGTAGTCGGTCAGGATCTTCACCAGCATCGAGGCGAAGCCGAAGATCGTGTTCGTCGGCATCCCGGTCGAGGTGGCGATCGACTCGGGCAGCGCGAAGAACGCCCGGTAGGCCAGGCTGTTGCCGTCGATGAGGAAGAGCTCGGCGCGTTCGTCGGCCACGAGCCACACTCTACGGCCGTCGCATGCGCCGCCTGCTCCGCACCGCCC
>JBJMLD010000086.1:0-16080 GCA_045805545.1 Solirubrobacteraceae bacterium
CAGCACCATGATCACGCCTGCCGCGGGAATCAACAGCAGGTTGATCTGGCGCATCCCGTTGGCTACGCCGCGTCTCATGCCGGCCACGTCACGCCGGGCCGCCTGGCGGCTCAACGTTGGGAACAGCACCGTGGCGACGGCGACGCTGAACACGCCCTGCGGAAGCATGTAGATCCGGAACGCGTTGTCGATCGCCCGCGGCGCCTGATCGGAGACGAGCGTTCCGAACACCGAGTTGAGCAGCTGATCGAGGTTGACGATTCCGAGCCCGATCGTCACCGGGAGCATCAGCACGAACACCTGCTTGACGCGCGGGTCACGCCAGTCGAGCGAGAACTGCAGGCGGAAGTCGATCCGGCGCATTGCCGAGGCGATCAGCAGCAGCTGGACGACGGTGGCGATCAGCCAGGCGACCGCGTAGGCGTAGATCTGCTTGCCGGGCTTGAACTGGTCGTGCAGCGCGACCAGGCCGATGATGATCACGACGTTCCAGACCGCCGGTGCCAGTGCCGGGATCGAGAACTCGTCGTAGGACTGCAGGATCCCGACCAGCAGCCCGGTCACGCCGAGGATCAGGACTACCGGGAAGAGCACCTGAGCCAGTCCTGCGGTGAGGTTGTCCAGCGACGTGCTGAACTCCGTGCCGGTGAACAGCGGCATGATCAGGTTGGCGGCCAGGATCCCGACCACGGTCAGCGTGCCGAGCGCGACGAGGATGATCCAGAACAGCGTCGAGGCGAGCTTGAACGCGTCGCGCTTGCGGCCCTGCTGGAGCAGATCGGTGAACACGGGCACGAACGCCGCCGACAGCGCCGACTGCGCGAACAGGTTCGACATCAAGTTCGGGATCTGCGCGGCGATCGTGAACGCCGAGGCCGGACCCCCGGTCCCGAAGTAGCTCGCCGCAACGATTTCCCTGGCCAGGCCGGCGACTCGGGAGAGCCCCGTGGCGACGGCGAAGATCGCCGTGTTGACGCTCAACCGGCGGCGGGGGCCCGGCGCCGAGGCGGGATCGATTCCGCCCTCCGCGGCGCCTGCGGCGATGGTGTCGTCCGTCACGGAGCGGCTATAGTACGGCCGTGCCGCGGCGGATCGACCGCGGCTGTTTCGTGCCATGGCCAACATCCATTCACAGATGAAGCGGATCGAGCGCGCCGAGCGTGAGCGCTTGGAGAACCGCCGCTACACCTCCAAGATCAAGACGTACTTCCGTCGCCTGGAGACCGCCGTCGCCGGCGGCGACGACACCGTCGCCGAGAACGAGCATCGCGTGCTCGTGCAGACGATCGACAAGGCGGTCAAGCGGGGCGCTCTGCACCGCAACAACGGTGCCCGGAAGAAGTCGCGCGCGGCGAAGCTCCGCCGCGGCGGCGCGGCTTAGCTCGGGTTTCCGCCGTACGGGTTCGCCTGATCGCGGCTGAAACTCGGCCGATCGGGGTAACTCGATCGGCTAGTGGTCCCCGGAGTCATCGAGACCGGCGTTGCGGCCGAGCCGGTGTTGTTCGAGCCTGAGTCGTTCGAGCTCGTCGACGGCGAGCGCCTGCAGATCATCGGCCGCTGGTTCGGCGTCCGCGGCCGGCGCTTCGTCCGCCCCACGCTGACCCTGATCGCCGATGGCAGACGGTCGCGCCTGCTGGCGGTACTCGAGCACAAGCCGTGGAGCGCCGAGGACGGCGAGTTGTGGACCGCAGCGTTTCCGTTCGGCGGGCTGGATGGCGAGCCGATCAGCGAGACCGAGCTGGCGGTGGCGCCTGATATCGCGGTCACGCTCTCGCCACCCAAGGCGTTGGCGGGGCCGCGGCGGGCGCGAAGTGGGCGGCGCCCGCGGCGTGCCGTTGCGGCAGTTGCCGGCAACGGCCACGGGGACGCGGCGGCGCCCTCCCTCGCACTGCGCAAGGAGAATGAAGCGCTCAGGGAGGGTCTCGAGCAACAGCGAGCCGAACTCGAGCGCCTGCGCGAACGACTCACTCGGGACGAGTTGGCGAAAGCCGAGGTGAACTCCGCGGTGGCGCGGCGCGACGCGGCCGTCGACAAGCTCGACGCCGTGCTGGCCGAGCGCGACGAGGCGATCACGCGTTGCGAGGCGGCGGTGGCGGCCCGTGACGCAGCCGTAGCTGCACGGGATGCCGCGGTGGCCGAGCGCGACGGCGCCGTGCGCGGGCGCGAGCGGGCCGTGCGGGAGCGCGATGCCGCCGCCAAGGCGCTCGAGGCCGTCGTTCGCGAGCGAGACCGGCTGCTGCACGACCGCGCCACCGCGGCCGCCCAGCGCGACTCGGCCGTCCGCGAACAGGATCGTCTGGCCCGGGTGATCGCCGAGGTGACCGCGGAGGGCGTCGAGGCGACAGCGCAGCGCGATGCTGCCCTGCGGGCGCTCGAGCAGGAGCGCCGGGCGGCGTCGGGCAGCGCGTCAGCCGCCCTTCCAGCGGCCGCGGCTGCGGCGACGCCGGTCATTGCCCCCATGGCCGCGGCGGGGGCGACCCCGGTCGGTACCCGGGCCACCGCTGCGGTCGCGTCCCCAATCCAGACGCCGGTGCCCGTAGCGCCGTCGCCATCTGCTGCGCGTCGGCTGCGCACGCCTTATCGGAGCGTGAGCTGGCTGGCGCGGATCGCCGCTGTGACCGTCCTGCTCGTGGTCGTCGTCGTGCTGCTGCTCGTGTTCCAGTCGACTTAGCGCTTGGGCCGGCCGGGTCGTGCTGGCCCGGGGCCGTTACGCGGCGATCTGCCGGATCGCCAGCAGCGCCACCGTGTCCTCGGTGGCGGCGCGTGAGGACCCTCCCCGCGACGCCAGCTCCAAGTCGGCGATCAGCCCGATCGCGCTGCGCAGCTTCTCGACACCGGCCTCGCGCGCGTCGGCGATCAGGCGATCGGCTGCGCGCGATGGCATACGCAACGACCGCTTGATCTGTGCCGCCGGCTGACCCGCCTCGAGCGCCTGCGCGACATCATGCGCAAGTCGAATCCGCTGGCCCATCCAGTAGAGCAGGCCGGGGACGCGCTCGCCTTGGGCGCGCAGGGCCAGGAAGAGCCTGGTCGCCGCCTGGAGGTCGCCGCCGACGAGCGCGTCGGCCAGCGACCACACCTTGCGTTCGGCCGAAGCCGCAGTCAGCTCGTCGACCGCATCGGCGTCGAGCTCGGCACCCGGCTCGCTGGCCAGGGCGAGCTTCTCGAGTTCACGCAGCAAGCGCTGCTGACGATCTCCCACGTGCGTGACGAGGGCTCGCGACGCGTCGGAGTCGAGCGACAGGCCGAGCTCGGCGGCGCGCGCCCGGACCCACTTCGGCAGCTCCCATGGCTTGACGTTCTCCTCGGCGCTGATGTCACCACCTGCCTTGGTCACGGCGGCATGCAGGCCGGCCGGCGCCTTCGCGCGCGAGTCCTCGCGGGCAAAGAACGCAACGGTCGTGTCGGGTGGCATGCTGGCCAGCACTTCGGCCAGCGGCTGGAGCTCCTTCTCCTTCCACCGCTCAACCCCCTCGACCACGATGAAGCGGCGGCCAAGCGCGAATGTCATCGCGTTCAGGGCCCTCGCCACAGCCTCGGGTGTCGCCGCGTCACCCTCGAGCACCTCGACCCCCTGCGCCCCGCTCTCGGACTCGGCCAGCGCCCGCAGACGCGTGCGGCGCTCGCCGATCCGGCCGTGGTCGTCGCCGTGGATCAGGTAGGCAGGCTTGAAGGTCGGCATCGCCCGGCAGTGTAGGCCGGGCGCCCGACCTCTTCGTGCCCGTGCGGCGTCGCCGGCGACAGCCGCGCGAGCACTGGGTGATCAGGCTACGGGGGTGTCAGCGTAGACCTTGTGCTCGGCTTGCTGGATGACGTCGAAGCCGGCCTCGCCCTCCACCCCAGCACGGATCATGGCCTGCTTCAGCGCCGGATCGTCGCGGAACGCTGTTGCCTCCTGCTCGGAGGGAAAGTCGTTGTGCACGACTACCCGGTTGCCGTCGTGGAGATCGCGATAGACGCAGTGCTCGAGCCCGCCATGACTACGACGCAGGCCTTCCTGCTCGTCGAACACGACCTTCCAGGCGTCGTAGTCGCGGACGTGGAAATGCGCGACAAGGGTGATCACGGTGCGGCCCCTTTCTGTTGCTGCACGCAGTGCCAGTGCTGCCCCGAGCCGGCGGCAGCTGGCTCAATACCTACCTGATGGCGCGACGGAGATCAACCGCGCCCGGCGAGCTCGATCGCGCGCTCGGCCGCCTCGGCAGGCCCGCCGACGCGCTCGATTCCCTCGATCTCCCAGGTGCTCAGCCCGACCACGGGCACTCCCGTCTTGAGCGCGAGCGCCACCTCGGACAGCGTGCCGTAGGCCCCGCCGACGGCGACCACGGCGTCGGCGCTGCGGATGACCAGGCCGTTGCGCAGCTCACCTAGCCCCGTTGGCAGCGCCACCGTGACTGCCGGGTTGGCGGCGGCGCGGTCCGCTCCCGGCAGGATCCCGACGGTGAGACCGCCGGCGTCACGAGCGCCCCGGCAGGCGGCTTCCATCACGCCACCGAGCCCGCCGGTCACGACGATCGCGCCGGCCTGGGCCAGCGCGCGGCCGACCGTTGCGGCCGCTTCGCTTTCCTTTGCGGTGGCGTCCCCAGGCCCGACCACGGCGACGTAGGCCGACACGCGCACTACTTGACTACGACGTTGACCAGCTTGTCCGGCACGACGACCACTTTGACCGGCTCGCGACCATCCAGGTGCGACTTCACCCCGCGGGTGTCCAGGCAGAGCCGCTCGAGCTCCTCGCGTGCGGCGCCGCTCGGAGCCTCCACGCGATCGCGCACCTTGCCATTGACCTGGCAGACGAGCTGGAACGTGTCGGCGACCAGCATCGCCGGATCCACGTCCGGCCACGGTTCCTCCCAGACGCGGCGGCCGGTGAGCTGCTCGTAGACCTCCGAGCCGAGGTGCGGTGCGAACGGGAACAGCAGCGATGCCGCGGTGGCCGTGGCGAAGCGCCGCGATGCCGGATCGGCGTTCAGCCTGGGGTCATAGATCTCGTTGACCAGCTCCATCACGGCGGCGATCGCGGTGTTGAACGCGAAGCGGCCGCTGAGGTCGAAAGTGACTCTCTCGATCGCCCAGTTGGCCTTGCGGACCAGCGTGAGGCTGTCGCCGGTCGGATCGTCCGGCTGTGCGGCGGCGTGCCGACCCTCCTGTGAGAGCTGATCGCCGAGGCGCCACAGCCGGGCCAGGAAACGATGGACTCCGGCCAGTGAAGTCTCCGACCACGCCGCGTCCTGGTCGGGTGGCCCGATGAACAGGATGTAGCAGCGCGCCGCGTCGGCGCCGAAGCGGTCGACGATCGGCATCGGGCTGATCACGTTTCCCCGCGACTTCGACATCTTGTGGCCGTCCGGGCCGAGAATCATCCCCTGCGTGAACAGCGCCTGGAACGGCTCCTCGAATCCGAGCAGCTCCATGTCGGCCAGCGCCTTGACGAAGAAGCGCGCGTACATGAGGTGCAAGATCGCGTGCTCGACCCCGCCGATGTACTGATCGACCGGCATCCAGGTATCCACGATCCGCCGATCCCACGCCGCCTCGTCGTTGCGCGCATCGCAGTAGCGCAGGAAGTACCAGCTGGAGTCGACGAACGTGTCCATCGTGTCGGTCTCCCGGCGAGCCGGGCCCTCGCAGCGCGGACACGTCGTGTTGACCCAGTCCTCCGCCGTGGCCAGCGGTGAGCGGCCCTTCGGCTGATATTCCTCGACGTCTGGTAACCGAACCGGCAGCTGGTCCTCGGGGACGGGGACCAGTCCGCACGTGTCGCAGTAGACGACCGGAATCGGGCAGCCCCAGTAGCGCTGACGGGACAGGAGCCAGTCGCGCAGGCGGAACGACACCGAGGCGTGACCGCGGCCTTCGCGGTCGAGCCAGGCGATGATCGAGTCGTACGCCGCGCGGTTGTGCAGCCCGTCGAACTCGCCGGAGTTCATCATCGGGCCGTCGCCCGTGTACGGCAGGTCGTCGTCTGATCCGCGGTTTTGGCCCGCCGACGCGTCTGATCCGCGGTTTTGGCCCTGCGCGTCGTCTGATCCGGCGCTCCCACTCCCCGGGTTCGCGATCACCCGGCGGATCGGCAGGTCATACGCCTTGGCGAATGCGTAGTCACGCTCGTCGTGCGCCGGCACGGCCATGATCGCGCCGGTGCCGTACTCCATCAGCACGTAGTCGGCGACGAACATCGGCAGCTGCTCGCCGTTCACCGGGTTGATCACCGTGCGGCCCAACGCGACGCCTGTCTTCGGCTTCTCGGCGGAGCCACGGTCCTCGGCCGATTCGGTCAGTGAGCGGTTCACGTAATCGTGAACCTCGCGCTCCTGCGCGGTGCCCGCCGCCAACCGGAACACGTCCGGGTGCTCGGGGGCCATCACGAAGAAGGTGGCGCCGAACAGCGTGTCGGGCCGGGTCGTGAACACCGGGTAGTCGATGCCCAGCTCCTCGCAGCGGAACGTGACTTCGGCGCCCTGGCTGCGACCGATCCAGTTGCGCTGCATCGCCTTGACGTACTCAGGCCAGGCGATCGTGTCCAAGTCGTCGAGGAGACGGTCGGCGTAGTCGGTGATGCGGAAGAACCACTGCTCCAGTTGGCGCAGCTCGACCAGGTGGCCGCACCGCTCGCAGTGCCCGTCGATTACCTGCTCGTTGGCCAGGACCGTCTGATCGTGCGGGCACCACTTGACCGCCGCCTCCTTGCGGTAGGCGAGGTCGCGCTCGAGCAGCTTGAGGAAGATCCACTGCGTCCAGCGGTAGTAGCTCGGCTCGTGCGTCCCGAACTCCCGGGACCAGTCGATCGAGATCCCCCAGCGATGAAACGCGCTCTGGAAGGCGGCGATCGATTCGTCGGTGGAGCGTCGCGGGTGGATGCCGGTGTTGATCGCGTGGTTCTCGGCCGGCAGCCCGAACGCGTCGTAACCCATCGGATGCAGCACGCGCTGCCCGATTCGCCGGCGGAAGTGCGCAATCGCATCGCCGAGCGCGTAGTTCTTCAAGTGGCCGATGTGCGGCTCGCCGCTCGGGTACGGGAGCATCTCGAGCACGTACGAGTTCTCGCCGGCGGCGTCGGGATCGTTGGCCACCTCCCACGTGTGCTCGCTGGCCCACACCGCCTGCCACTTGGGCTCGATCTCGCTCGGGTCATATCGGCGCTCTGTCATCGCCATATGCAGGTTACTTCCGCGCTCCGGCCGCGGGAGCTCCGGTCGTGTGGGACCACGCTGAGCTGGTCGCGCCGGTCCGGTTTTTGCGGGTTTGCAGGAGGTTGCGCTCTACCATCAGACCGTGGCTGAGAAGGAATCTTCGCCCTCTACGTCCGCCGTCGCCGCGGCTGACCGGGTCGCTTCGATCGTGGCAGCCGCCGAGGCGGCCGCCGAACGGATGCGCAGCGAGGCCGAGGAGCGGATGCGCGCCCGCATCGCCGAAGGCGACCGAGCCGCCGACAATCGCGTCAAGGCGGCCGAGGAAGAGGCCGAGGAGATCGTTCGGTTGGCGCAGGCCGAGGCAAGTCGGCTACGCGACACGGCGCGCGCCGAGGCCGAGGAGGCAAAGACGAGCGCCACGAGCGAAGCGCTCACGATCGTCGGCCGCGCGCAGGATGAGGCCGAGAAGTCCGTGCGCGAGGCCAACGACACGGCCACACGCGTGCGCGAAGAGGCCGAGGAGCGTGCCCGTGGCCTCCTCTCGGACGCCCGCGACACCGCCGGCGGCGTCCGGGCCGAGGGCCTTGAGATAGTCGCCAACCTGCGTCAGATGGGCGATTCTCTGAGGTCGAACGCCGAGCGGCTGCTGCGCGACGTTCAGCTCATCCACTCACGGATGGTCGCCGAGATCGACCGGGTCGACGGAGGGCTGCCGCCCGGTGGCCGAAGCGGTCGGGCGCGCGATCAGGCGGCGTCGGCCGCGCCGGCGCGCTCGGTTGGAGAATTGCCGGAAGGCAGCGACGACCTGGACGTGCCGGAGTTCATTCCGCCCGGTTAGCAGGGGTTTCCGTCCGACGCGCCTGCGAACATACGTTCGTGCTCGGCGATACCAACATCAAGGGAAGCGTTGCGGAGCTGGAGGTCGCGGCGGCCGCGGCGCGCCTCGGGATCCCGGTGCTCAAGCCGCTCAGCGAGCACGGCCGTTCGGACCTGGCGTTCGAGATCGGCGATCGCGTGTGGCGCGTGCAGTGCAAGTGGGGTCGGCTGAGCGACCGCGGGGATGTCGTGATGATCAGGGTGGGTGGCAACCGCTGTTCTCCGAACGGCTACATCCGGAGCACATACCGCGAAGATGAAGTTGATCTGCTCGGCGCCTACTGCAACGAACTCGATCGTTGCTTTCTGATCCCGGCGGCGCAAGTCGCAGGGAAGTCGGAGATCTGGCTGCGTTTGGTGGCGCCGCGCAACCATCAGAAGGCATGTATTAACCTTGCAAGTGACTTCGACTTCGTCGGGGCTATAGCTCAGCTGGGAGAGCGTTCGGCTGGCAGCCGAAAGGTCGCGGGTTCGAATCCCGCTAGCTCCACTTCCTCCGCTCCCCTCATCGGCGCCGGAACGGAGGCCCGTCCATTTGCGTCCAATCCGGTCACCGTCGGGTCCAACCCATTTCGGGACCGACTCGGCTACTGGATGGATCGTGTCGCAGCCGGCGAGGAGGTCGTCATCACGCGGCACGGTAAGCCGCGGATCCGACTGAGTCCGGCGACATGAGCCGGCATTCGATCGAGCCCGGCGACATGAGCCGGAATCCGATCGAGCCCGGCCTTATGAGCCGGCATCTCGAACTCCTCGCACCCGGCCGCGGGCGCCGCCGCGTCGTCAATAAACCTGGGGCACGAATGTCTGCTCGTCCATCGGCGGGCGGACGTAGTCCTTCCGCTCGCGCGGCGGTAGTTCGAGCGGCGGGGGCGTCAGGTCCGCGTAGTCCACCTGCGACAGCAGGTGGGCGATGCAGTTGAGCCGGGCGCGCCGCTTGTCGTCAGCCTCGACGACCCACCACGGTGCGTGCTTGATGTCGGTGTAACGGAACATCTCGTCCTTGGCCCGCGAGTACTCGACCCATCGGGCGCGAGACTCGAGGTCCATCGGACTGAGCTTCCAGCGCCGCATCGGATCGTGGACACGCGCCTGGAAGCGGCGCTCCTGCTCCTCGTCCGAGACTGAGAACCAATACTTGATGAGCTGGATGCCGGAGCGAACGAGCATGCGCTCGAACTCGGGACACGAGCGCATGAACTCCTCGTACTCCGGCTCGGTGCAGAAGCCCATCACGCGCTCGACACCGGCGCGGTTGTACCAAGAGCGGTCGAAGAGGACGATCTCGCCCGCGGCCGGGAGGTGCGCCACGTAGCGCTGGAAGTACCACTGGGTGCGCTCGCGTTCGGTCGGTGCCGGCAGCGCCACGACGCGACACGCGCGCGGATTGGTGCGCTCGGCGATGCGCTTGATGACCCCGCCCTTGCCGGCTGCATCGCGGCCCTCGAAGATGACCACGATCTTCAGGCCCTTGGCCCGCACGTACTCCTGCATGATCACCAGCTCGCGCTGAAGCCTGCGCAGCTCCTTGTCGAACTGGGCGCCGGACAATTTCCGCCGCTTACCGGCGCTGTCGGACTGAGCGTTGCCGGCACTCGACTTGCCGCCACGGTGGGCGCCACCGGCGCTCGGCTTGCCGCCGGCGCTCGGCTTGCCGCCGGCGCTCGCCTTGCCGCCGCCGCCACTCGCGCCGGCCTCTGCGCCGGACCCACCGTTCGCTGATCGTCGACCGGACACGTTAGTCCGAGCCTTTCTTCGCCGCCTCGAGCGCGGCGGGCGGATCGAGGCTGCGGTCGCCTGAGACGAGCGTCAGCGCGCGGTCGGCGACCTCGGCGGCCTCGACGCCGCTCAGCGACTCATCCCGCAGGGCGAGCGCCAGCAGCACCTCACGCATCAGCTCGGGGTTGCTCGTGTCCGGTGGCGGGCCGGCGGGCGGCAGGGCGCTGGTGGCGGCGAGCAGCTTCGAGGCGCTCAGACCGCCCCCGAACAAGCGGCCGGGCATCTTGTCGGGGATCGTGGTCATCACGGCCCCCGTGGCGGGGTTGATGAGATTGACCTTGCTGCGCAGGCCGTGGCGCTCGAGCCCGAGCCGGTAGCCGGACAACCGCAGATAACCGAGTTGGGCCGCCAGCTGCGTGAACGCGAACGCCTCCCGCTCCTCGCGCAGACGGGCCTGATGAAGCGCGATCTGCGTCCCGGCGTCGGGCAGGTTGGGGTCGGGGTCGGGCGCCACGAGCAGGAACACCTGCGGACCGAGGCGGCCGGCGCCGACGCCGGCCACGTCCGCGAGCAGCTGATAGCCGCCCAGGCCGAGCGCGCCGACGATCCCGCTCGGGAGCGGATGGCTGGCCAGATGACCGGATTCGAAGGCCATGATCACTTTTCCAGAAGGCCGCCGACGAGACCACCGATCAGGCCGCCGCCCTCGCGCTGGGAGTTCCCAGCGGCGCCTTCGCTGACGGGCCCGTGGAAGTAGGCGCTTTGCAGGCAGACCCGGCCGGGACCCGTGAACCGGTTGAAAACGAGGTTGCCGCCGCCACCGAGGAAGCCGGTCTTGAAGCCGTATGCCTCCTGGGTCATCTGGACCGAGTGGTCGCGATACACCCAGCCGCCGGGCTCGATATCGATCGTCTCCCCCGCGTCGAGCACCTTCTCAAACAGGTTGCCGTAGCCGTGGATCCAGACGACTCCTTCGTGGTCGGCGGCCAGGAAGTGATCGACGAAGAAGCCGCCGCCATACATCATGTTCGCAAAGCCCTTGATGCGGCTGTAGTCGTACTGGACTCCCCCGGTGGCGGCCAGGAACTGGTGCTCGCGCACGACGATGCTCTCGCCTGCCTGAAGATGGATCGCTGCCACGTGACCTGGCGCGTCACGGCTGAAAGCGATCTCGCCGGCGGACTGCGCCTCGATCAGCAGCAACGGCATGCCGCCGAACACGCGGCGCTTGAGGCCCTTCTTCAGCGGGTGCAGCCCGACCTGCATCTGCGGGTACTTCCACAGGAGAACGTGGTGCTCGAAGTACACGGGGACCTGACCGTCGAGCGCCATGTGCAGCACCGGCACGAGCTCGCCCTCGAGGCGATAGTTGACCCCGGGCGCAGTCCCCTGGGTGACCTGGGTGGGAAGAATCTGTGGTGCGGACGGCATGCCCTCTCCGTTTCATCGCGGCATTCCAAGGCGACGGACCCCCCGCGCCTGGCGTAGGGGCAGGACGGTATCGCGCCGAGCCGCGGCGTGCCAGTGTGGCAGCGGCCGGCCACGGCGCGCCGCCACCGCGCCCAAGAAGCCCTGCAACGACTCGCCCGGACCTGTGCGCCGCGAGATAATCGTGGCGAATGCGTCCGATCTACGTCACCGGCCATCGCAATCCGGACACCGACTCGATCGCGTCCGCGATCGGCTACGCGGAGCTGAAGACCCGGATCGACCCCAACCAGCAGTACGTGCCGGTCCGCCTGGGCGAATGCAATCCACAGACGCAGTGGCTGCTGGAGCGCAGCGGCGCGACCGCGCCGCGCCTGCTGCCGCACGTGCTGCAACGCGCCTGCGACGTGATGCGCACGGACTTCCCGGTCACGCGGGCCGAGGAGCCGATTCGCGCCGCGGGCTTCGCCATGGCGCGGGCCGAGCTCGACCTCATGCCGATCGTCGACGGCGCCGGGGCGCTCGTGGGCGTGGTCAGCGAGCGCACGCTGGCCCGTCGGTTCATCCGTGAGACGCGGCAGACCTCGACGCTGCAGGAGGCGCCGACGCTGATCAGCGCGATCGTCGAGGTTCTGGAGGGGGAGCACATCACGGGGGAGGACAAGGAGCTGGCGGGCCGCGTCTGGGTCCAGTCGATGGAGGTCGGCAGCCCGAGCGGCATCTCCCCCGGCGACGTCGCCGTTGTCGGGAATCGGGCGGATGCGCAACGACTGGCTCTGGAGCGTGGGGCGGCACTCCTCGTTCTCTCGAATCGCTCGGTGCCCGACGAGCAAATCCTCGACCTGGCGCGCCAGAAGCAGGCCGCGATCATCGTCTCGCCGCTGGACACCTACGTCACCGCCCGGATGGTCACGCTGGCGGCGCCATGCCAGGCCTACATGGAGAGCGATCCGTTGACGATCACGACCGAGTATCTGCTCGCCGATGTCTCCGAGCAGATCAAGGAGATCCACTACGGAGCGGCCGTCGTCGTCGACGCCGAGCGCAAGCCGGTCGGTCTCATCACCAGGTCGGATCTGGTAGCGCCGGCCCGGCGGCGCGTGCTGCTCGTCGACCATGCCGAGATGGCGCAGAGCGCGCCGGGCGTCGAGCAGGCCGAGATCGTCGAGATCCTCGATCACCATCACATCGGCTCGATCGAGACGCGTGTGCCGGTCACAGCCACGTTCGACCCGGTCGGATCGACCGCCACGCTCGTCATCGAGCGCTTCCGGCAGAACGGCATGGAGCCGAGTCGCACCACAGCGATGATGCTGCTCGGGGCCATCCTGTCGGACACCGTCATCCTCAACTCGCCGACCACGACCGAACGCGACCACGCCGTCGTCGAGTACCTGGAACGGGTTCTGGCCCTCGACGCTCAAGCGCTCGGACGCGAGATGTTCGAGGCCACCGCCGACGTTTCCGAGGTCAGCGCCGAGGAGATCGTCACCCGCGACGCCAAGCAGTACGAGGTCAGCGGTGGCCAAACGATCTGCATCGCGCAGATCGAGGTGGTCGGCAAGGGATTGCTCGAGCGCAAGCCCGAGCTGCTGGAGGCGATGCGCCGAGAGCGCGACCGGCTCGGCCTTCAGCTCTATGCGCTAATGATCACCGACGTGCTCAGCAAGGGCACGGACATGCTCGTGGCGGGCGACGTGGTCGCAGTGGCGCGGAGCTTTGGCTCGCAGCCGGAGGACTCGACGATCGAGCTGCCCGGCGTGATGAGCCGCAAGAAGGAAGTCGCGCCGAAGCTGCTCGCGACGCTGTAGGTAGTCGCGCCGGCGGCTCTGGTCGCGCGGGCGGCTCTGGTCGCGCGGGCGGCTCTGGTCGCGCCGGCGGTTCTGGCCGGGACGGGCGCGCTACGCGGTGCCGGCGCCCACGGCCAGTACCGGCGCCTCGCCCCACAGCTGCTCGAGCCGGTAGTACTCGCGCATCTCCGGCGTGAACAGGTGCACGACGACATCGAGGTAGTCCATCAGGATCCAATGCGACTGCGAGAGGCCCTCGACCCGGCGCGGCAGGATCCCGTGATCGTCCTTCATCCCCTTGTGGATGGCGTCATGGATCGCCTTCGTCTGGCGGTCGCTGCGGCCGGTGCAGATCACGAAGTAGTCCGTGTAGCCGATGATCCCTCGCAGGTCGAGCTGCACGATGTCCAGCGCCTTGCGATCCGCCGCGTAATCGGCAACGTCGCGTGCCATCTCTTCCGGAGTCATGTCCGTTCCGTACCTCCGTAAAGCCTGTGCTCGTTGATGTAGCTCGCCACCGAGTCGGGGACGATGTACCTGATGGGTTCCCCCGCCCGCACGCGCCGGCGCACCATCGTCGAGGAGAACCCGATCCGGGGCATGCGGAAGAACTGCGTACGCTCGCCGCCGCGCAGCGAGTCAAGCGCGCTGTCGATATCGCCCCGCGGCGTCCCGCGGCGCTTGGCAACGGCCAGAGTCGACAACGACAGAACGCGCTCGGGCTCGCGCCACCGAGGCAATCCCGCCGCGACGTCGCCGCCGACGATCAGGAAAAGCTCGCTATCTGGCGCTTGGGAATGCAGCTCTTCCAGGGTATCGACCGTGTACGACGGGCCGTCGCGCTTGATCTCAAGATCTGACACCTCGAAGCGCGCGTCGTCGCCCACGGCGAGCCGGCATAGCTCCAGTCGGTGCTCGGCCCCCGGCTCCTCGTCCACGGGCTTGTGCGGCGGTATCCGCGCAGGGATCAGTAGGACTCTCTCCAGGCCGAGCTGAAGATACGCCTCCTGGGCGCACACGAGGTGACCAAGATGTGGCGGATTGAAGGTACCGCCGAGGATTCCCAGGCGCACGGCGAAAGCGGGCTACGGGCGGACGTGTCCGTCGCCTTCGACCAGGTACTTGAACGTGCAGAGCTCGCGCAGCCCGATCGGCCCCCGCGCGTGCAGCTTCTGGGTCGAGTTTCCGATCTCGGCACCCATCCCAAACTCTCCTCCGTCGGTAAAGCGGGTGGACGCGTTGACATACACGCAGGCGGCGTCGACGCCCAGTTGGAACGCTCGCGCAGACTCGGTGTCGCGCGTGACGATCGCCTCGGAATGCCCGCTGCCGTGGGCGCCAATGTGGCTGATCGCCTCCTCGGCCGAGTCGACCACGCCGACAGCCAACTCCAGGGCCAGGTACTCGGTATCCCAATCGTCGACCGTCGCGTCGTCCATCGGGGCATCCGGGGCTGCCCTTCGCGCCCGCTCATCGCCGTGCAGCGTCACGCCGGCCTGGCTCAGCGCGCCCAGCACCGCAGGCAGGAAGCTCGCGGCGATGTCGGCGTGGACGAGCAGGGTCTCGGCCGCATTGCAGACGCCAGGCCGCTGGAGCTTGGCGTTCAGCGTGATCGCGTGGGCGGCGTCCAGATCAGCGCTCGCGTCGACATAGACGTGGCAGTTGCCCGAGGCGGCGTAGATAACAGGAACGGTGGCGACGCCCTTCAAGGCCTCCTTCAGCCCTTCGCCGCCGCGAGGGATGATGAGGTCGACGACGCCGGTCTGAGTCGCCAGCTCGGCCAGCTCGTCGCGACCGCCGCCGGCGACCAGCGACAGGGCACCGGAGGGCAGACCCGCGTCGACCGCCGCCGCAGAGGCCACGCTGGCCAGTACGGCGTTGGAGTGCACAGCGGTGCTTGAGCCCCGCAACACGATCGCGTTGCCCGACTTCAGGCACAGTGCCGCCGCGTCGATCGTGACGTTCGGCCGCGCCTCGTAGACGACGGCAACGACGCCAAGAGGCACGCGGACCTTGCGCACATCGAGACCGTTCGGCAGCCGGAAGCCATCGATGACCTCGCCGACCGGGTCCGGAAGGGCCGCGATCTTCCTTGTCCCGGCGGCCATGTCGGCCACGCGACGCTCGCTCAGCGCCAGCCGGTCCATGAGCGCCTCGCTCAGACCGGCATCGCGACCCGCTTCGAGGTCGCGCGCATTGGCCTCGAGAATCTCCGGCGTGCGCTCGAGCAGCGCCGCGGCGATCGCCTCCAACGCCGCGTTCTTGGCTTCGGAGCCGAGCGTGGCCAGCACTCGCGAGGCGCGCTTGGCGCCCGCGCAGATGTCCGCGACCGAGGAAACCGTGGTTGCCATCGACTTAAAGGTTACGCGAGCACGAAGTAGTCCCGGTGAACGGCCTCCTCGCTGGCGCGGGGCAGAAGCGCGCGCACGTCGGAGGACTTCATCCCGCGAATCCGGCGCAGCTCGCCCGCCGAGTAGTTGGAGATGCCCTTGCCGACCGCCTCGCCGTCGAATGCGATCTCGACGGCGTCGCCGGCGTCGAAGGATCCGATCACCTCGACCACGCCGACAGGCAACAGGCTCGTGCCGCCCTCGCGCAGGGCTCGCGCTGCGCCGGCATCGACCAGCACTCGACCACGGGTCGGCTTGGCGTACTTCAGCCACAACTTGAAGCTCGAGTAGCGGCCTTCCTGCGCCGGGAACCGCGTGCCGACGTGCTCGGCCGCGGCAGCGGCACGGATCGTTCCGGCGTCCAGCCCGCTGGCGATCACGGTGGCGATCCCGGCCGCTGTGGCCATCTCCGCCGCAACCACCTTCGAGCGCATGCCGCCGGAGCCGAGCGGTGAAGTGGCGTGGCCGATCTCGAACGCGTCCAGGGACTCGAACGAAGACACCTCGGGGACGAGCTGAGCGTCGTCGCGCTCCCGCGGATCGGCCGTGAACACGCCCTCGGCGTCGGTGAGCAGGAGCAGCTGCTGCGCGCCGAGCAGTATTGCGACCTGGGCGGCGAGGAAGTCGTTGTTGCCGAACGAGATCTCATCCGTGGTCGTGGTGTCGTTCTCGTTGATGACCGGCACGACGCGCCACTCGAGCAGCTTGCGGAGCGTTTGCCGCGCGTTCAAATAGTGCGTGCGG
>JBJMLD010000087.1:0-10714 GCA_045805545.1 Solirubrobacteraceae bacterium
ATCTTCGCGCCGCTCGCGCACCGGCTCGGCATCCACGCGATCAAGTGGGAGCTCGAGGACCTGGCGTTCGCGACGCTCCACCCGCGCAAGTACAAGGAGATCAAGGGGCTCGTCAGCCAGCAGCGCGAGGAGCGCGAGGGCTACGTGGAGCGGGCCGGCCGCTACCTCGAGAAGGAGCTCGAGGCCGTCGGCATCGAGGCGCAGATCTCAGGCCGCGCCAAGCACTTCTACTCGATCTACTCGAAGATGACCAAGAAGGGGCGCGAGTTCAACGAGATCTACGACCTGACCGCGATGCGCGTGATCGTGTCCTCGGTGAAGGACTGCTATGGCGCCGTGGGCGTGATCCACTCGCTGTGGAAGCCGCTACCGGGCCGCTTCAAGGACTTCATCGCGATGCCCAAGTTCAACATGTACCAGTCGCTGCACACGACGGTGATCGGGCCCGAGGGCCGCCCGCTCGAGATCCAGATCCGCACCCGCCAGATGCACGACCTGGCGGAGTTCGGGATCGCGGCGCACTGGATGTACAAGGAGACACCGGGTGGCGGCAAGGCCCCCAGCGGCCCGCTCAAGGACGACGACTCCAAGCTCAAATGGCTGCGCTCGCTGCTCGACTGGCAGCAGGACATGTCGGACCCCCGCGAGTTCATGGAGACGCTCAAGGTCGACCTGTTCGAGGACGAGGTGTTCGTGTTCACGCCGAAGGGCGAGGTCAAGTCGCTCGCCGCCGGCGCCACCCCGCTCGACTTCGCCTACGAGATCCACACCGACGTCGGACACCGGTGCGTCGGCTCGAAGGTCAACGGCAAGATCGTGCCGCTGTCCTACCAGCTGCGCTCGGGCGACATCGTCGAAGTACTCACTTCCAAGCGCGAGCGCGGACCATCGCGCGACTGGCTCGCGCTGGTCAAGACGACCCGTGCCCGCAACAAGATCAAGGCCTGGTTCAAGGCCGAGTCTCGCAAGGACACCGAGCATTCCGGTCGCGAGCTGCTCCAAGAGCACCTCAAGAAGCAGGGCCTGCCGGCGCAGAAGCTGGTCGGCTCGCCGCTGCTCGCGGACGTGATCCGGGAGATGGGCTTCCGCAAGGGCGAGGACTTCTACATCGCCCTCGGCGGCGCCAAGATCTCGCCCAAGGTCGTAGTCAACAAGGTGATGCAGCGCCTGAAGCAGGGCGAGGCCGCCGAGTCCGAGCCGACCGCCACCGACGACCTGCTCCAGACCCGCCGGCGCCGCTCGCGGCCGACGACGTCATCGTCGCGCTTCGGGATCGCCGTCGACGGCATCGATGAGGTAATGCTGCGCCTCGCCAAATGCTGTCGGCCCGTCCCCGGCGACCCGATCGTCGGCTACATCTCGCTCGGGCGGGGGATCACGATCCACCGCGAAGACTGCCCCAATGTCGCCGTCCTCAAGAAGGACCCCGAGCGATTCACCCACGTCTCATGGGACGGCGATGCCGAGACCTCGTTCCGGGTCGAGATCGAAGTCGACGGCTGGGATCGCCACCGCCTGCTCGAGGACATGTCGAGGACGTTCGCCGAGGCGGGGATCAACATCCTCGAGGCGCGTTGCACTGTCAACCACCCGATGGTGAAGAACCGCTTCGTCGTCGAGGTGGGCGACACGCGCACCCTTGACCAGGCGATCAACCGGCTGCGCAACATCGACGCCGTGTTCGACGCCTACCGGGTCACCCCCGGCGCCGGATAGACCGCGGGCGCCGGCCGCGGCCAGCCGCCACAGACGTCCGATCTGTACAAGACGGCGCGCCGCGGGCGTGGTTCGATCCGGCCACGCCCCACATCGAGAAAGGACCACCGGATGAATATCGAGTTCGTCGCGAGCGTCGCCGTCATCACAGCCGATCCGCCGCAGTCACGCCGGCTGTACGTCGATGCGTTGGGGCTTCCGCTGGCCAGCGACACCGGCGACGAATACTTGCACGCCGAGATACCCGGCACCAAGCACTTCGGCGTGTGGCCGCTCACGCAGGCGGCTCAGGCGTGCTTCGGCGTCGAGCAGTGGCCCGACCACCTGGCCGTCCCCCAGGCCAGCGTCGAGTTCGACGTGAGTGACGCCGCCGGCGTGCAGGCCGCGGCCGACGAGCTCGCCGCCGCCGGCTACGAGCTGCTGCATCCCGCGCGCCAGGAGCCCTGGGGGCAGACCGTCGCCCGGTTGCTCTCGCCCGAAGGGCTGATCCTGGGGATCTCCTACGTGCCCTCGATGCACTCGTAGCGCGCCGGGTCAGCCGAGCTCCGCGCCACCACGGCCCGCCGGTCGCTCTGGACGCCGCATAGGCGGCGCCGGCGACCGGGCGGCGCGTGCCAGGCGCGGTGGCGCCACCCGCACGGTCCGCGCGCTCGCCTCCGGCTGCTTGGCCAACACGATCGCCTCGCCCGTCCGCAGCCTCTTTACCTCGTTGGGGTGGACGATGAACTGCTCGACCTGCCGGCGGGTTCCGCCGGCGCCGTAGCCGCCGAGCAGTCCAGAGGCGAAGCGATAGGTGCGCTCCCACACCTTCTCGGTCCCGGCCATCTGCGCGATCGTCTGGGCCGAGGCCGGCACATCCTGCCGGTGGGCGATCTTGATCGCGGTGATGCCGAGGATCTGGTCGCGTAAGCCCGGCGCAGCGCGATCGAGATCGGCCAGTTCCTGCGTTGCCAGCAGCGCGCTCACGCCCGACGCGCGGCCGCGCGCCAGCAGCGAGATCACGTTGTCGCTGCCGAGCGCCGAGAACTCATCGATGCCGACGAGCGCCTGCGTTAGTCGTCCGCCGCCGCCTTCGGCGCGATCCAGGCGATGTCCGACCGCGGTGACCAGGTCCTGGACGGCCAGCGTGCCCAGCTGCGCCGCCAGCTTGCCGTACTTACTCGAGTTCAGGCTGAACAGCACCACCTCGTTGCCGGCCAGGGCGGAGCGCACGTCGAGCTCGGGTCCGGAGCCGGGCGTCAGGAAGCGGCCAGTGTGCGACTCGCTGATGATCGCGAGTCGCGTCCCGAGTCCGCGGATCGCGCTCAGCTGGTCCGAGGTCAGGCTCGACACGTAATCCTGAACGCGCTCGGCCCGAGCGGCCGGGAGATGGCGCAGCAGGGCTCCGACGCGGTTCGGGTCCATCAGGTCGACGACCTCGTCGAGCGTCGGCGGGCGCTCAGGCCGGGCTTCCTGGAGCACCTGCAGGACCATCTGCACGTATCGCTCCGCGGCGCGCTGGTAGTGCGGCTCGGTGAAGCGCTCGGTGGCGATCAGCTTGTCCTTCAACTCGGTCGCGTTGCCGTGCGCCAGCGGATTCCAGCTCGCCCCGCCGTCCATCGTCCAGACGCGAAACGGCCGGCCCGCGCTGGCCGCGGCGGCTTCGAGCTGGCGGGCGAAGTCGGGCGAGCCCTTCATGTCGATGGCGACGACCGGGCGCCCGCGCGCAACGTGCTCGGTGAGAATCGACAGCATCGTGGTCGACTTGCCCGCGCCGCTGGCGCCGACGATCAGCCCGTGGGCGGCGAGCTGCCCGTCGCCCAGGACGACGGGTCGGCCGCGAGCGTCGCGCCCGATCAGGACCCCGCCCCGTCCGCCGCTCTCGGCGGCCGTGTAGGCCCGGCGAGCGGCGGCTCGGCGGGCATAGGCAAACCCGCCGGACGCGATAAGCGCGGCGCCCAGAGTGACGTACGCGACCGTCGCCGGCAGCAGCATGAGCGCGATCGCCGCCGGGAACAGCCAGAACGGCCGGTTGTGTGGCTCCTCGCTCATCGAGCCAGCGACTCCCGCGCTGCGGTGGGACGCGTAGCCGTCGCGCCCCGTGTCTCGGCCGCCGCCGCTGAGCGCGCCCGCTCACGCGTCCGTCCGCCTCCCCGTGCACGGCTCGGCTCCGGGAACGCGCAGCGCTGCACGATCACGCGTGAGGAGATGCCCAACCGCGCCGCCGAGGCCTGGACATTGCGCTGGATCGCGCGATCTTCGGCCAGATAGACGACGGCATCGATCCGGCGATCCGCGCCGTAGCCGCTGAGGATCTTCTCGCGCCGCCGCGTGTCCTTGCCCGTCAGCTCGAGCTCGAACGCGATCCGGTGACCACTGGCCAGCTCGACCACGAGGTCCGGGTAGTGGAGGCGCTCGCGGCCATGGCCGTCGTAGCCGCCGAGCCGGACGGCATGGGGCGGCCCGACGCGGTCTGCCCGGGCGTCCTGCGAGCGCATCTCGCGTTCGGAGAGCACGGCGCGGGCCGGGCCGAACTTGCCCACACGGGCGGCCAGGTAGAGCCAGGCAAGGCCGACGTCGTGATCGTGCGCCGCGAGGTCGAACCTCGGCTTGGGCAGCCGACTGCCGATCGTCTTCAAACCGGCCGAGGTGATCAGGAAACACGCCGGGCGCCCGCGGAACCGGCTCGGCTCGCGCTCGAGCAAGCCCGCCTCGCACAGGGCGTTTAGTCGCGCCGCCGTGCTCCGCTGGCGCAGCCCCAGCACGGCCTGGGCGTGGGCGGCGAGGATCAGTCGATGCTGTGCAGCGAACTCCAGTAACGCCACGTCGCGCTCACCGAGCTGGACGCGCCGCCTCCTGGGTCGAGAAGAAACGCTGGCCGGATCCGGGTCCACGTACTACAGAGGGCCGAGGAGCCGAAAATCGCCCCCCGGACATCCGGATCAATGTGGATGCGGTAGTGAGCTCGTGTCGACGACTTCGAAGTCTCGTCCGTGCAGCCGACCCAGCTGATGCAGCGCGTCGTCGCTCCAGCGGGGGTTCGGCGCTCCCGAGATGTACCAGGGAGAACCGTTGTCGGCCAGAATCAGCCCGTAGCGCTTGAGCGCGACGGCCACGACGCGGGCCTGATAGGGCAGCCCTGCGATGTTGACGCTCGCCTTTAGCCGCACACGAAGCCCCATCGGCGGTAGCGCCGGATCGGTCGAGGACGAGGCCACGTGGCGCGCCGGGTAGACGTAGGCGCGCCGGGTGCGCTCGGCGGTGAAGCGCAGCGCATGATCGATCAGGCCACGGGCGACCTCGTCGTAGCGGGCCAGGCCGGGCAGAATCGGCAGGCCGGCGGCATCGGCCGAGGTCCACCCGGCGGGTCGGAGATGGTTTGATCGCAGGTTGAAGATCGCGCCCGAGCCGGCGTGCCAGCGCGCGCCTCCGGACAGCGGATGGGCGTCGAACAGCTCGTAGTCGACGCAGGCGTCGCGGTCGATGACTATCACGTGCCGATCGCCTGACGATCGTGGTCCGCCCTCGATTGGCACGTGCTTCGGCAGTGGGTAGCGGCCGTGATCGGACTCGTCTGAGTAGTCGAATGTGACCGGTACGCGGCGCGTGTGTCGTGAGACGACGGCATACGGGATCCCGTTCGGAGCGCCGTTATAGACCGTGCCGAAGTCCGGGTGCACCGACGTGCCGAGGCCGATGCTGGCGATCAAGGGGGCCGAGTCCCGGGCCACCGGCTGGCGGTCGACGCGCTGGTTCCACGGGTTGTTGGCCGGGAACATCGGACAGCTCGGGGCGCCGGCGAGCGGGTGGGCCGCGCTGAGGCCGGCGATCAGCGCGATCGCGACGCACGTGAGCGGCAGCAGGAGGCGACGCATCCGCGGCGATGATAGGACGCCGGCGCAGCGGCGGGCGCTGGCTAGACGGATGTCAGGCGACGACGAGGATGCCGCGCGGGGTCACCCCGAACTCCGCCTCGTGCACCTCGCCGATGTAGTCGCCGTCGACCTGGAGCGGCAGCGGCCGCTCGTCGGCCGATGCGACGCGCAGGGCTCGGACTGCGCTGAATGGCAGCACCTGGCGGTGGCGAGCGATCCGGGCCCGTTTGGACAGCGCCCGCCAGATGATCGTCGGGATGTCGGTCGGGCTGGCGCGCCTGAGGATGACGCCGGAGAGGTCCTCGCTGTCGAGGGTTGCGCCCTCGCCGATGTCGACCGGGCGGTTGCCGAAGTAGGTGTAGGGGGCGGCGTTCTGGACGATCGCCGTGACGCCCCGCACCACCTCGCCGTCGAGCTCGACCTCGAGCCGCGGTGGGCGGAACAGGTAGCGCCGGTTGAACGTTCGGATCCCCGTCCACGTGTAGTACCACTCGCCCCACCTAGCCTTCAGCCGCGGGTGGGCGTCGACCCGCTCGACCACGCTCGCGTCGAGCCCGACCCCGGCGGAGAACAAGAACTTGCGTTCGTTGACGTGGCCCAGGTCGAGCCGGCGCGGGCGCCAGTCGTCGGCCAGCTGGAGCAGGTGCTCGGTCGCGTCGACGACGTCGGTCGGGATGCCGAGCATCCGGCAGTACACGTTGGTCCGCCCGCCCGGCAGGCAGCTGAGCGGAGTGTCCGAACCCGCCAGCCCGTTGGCCGCCTCATTGACCGTGCCGTCGCCTCCGAACGCGACCACGACGTCGTAGCCCTCGCGCGCCGCTTCCCGGCACAGCTCGGTGGCGTGGCCGCGCGCCTCGGTGTCGATCGCGTCGACCTGATAGCTGCCCCGAAGCGCGTACACAACGAGGTTCTTGAGGCGATCGGACACCGTGGTGGCGTACGGGTTGACGATGATCAACATGCGTCGGCTCGGAGCCGGCGTCCCGACGCGCAGGGCCGCCTCCAGGCGATCTAGCGGATCCGTTGATGTGGCGGCCACCGAGACCTGAACACCGACGTGTGACGCTTGTTACGTGCCCGGCCCGGGCGGGCGAATTCTGCGCTGCCCTCAAGGCTTTGCTTATACTTCCGACCACATAGCTGTACGCATCACATAGCTGTACGCATCAAGAGGGGTGGAGGGACTGGCCCTACGAAACCCCGGCAACCTCCCGCAAGGGAAAGGTGCCAATTCCATCAGGCTCCAACGACAAGCCTGGGAGATGTGGATAGGCGGTTTCACTGGACCTCCGACCACAGACCCCGGCGGAGGTTTTTCAACATATGCCGCCAGAGTCTCTTCGCTGCAAGGAATGCAAAACCACTTACGCGCTGGACGCGCGCTACGTCTGCGAGCGGTGCTTCGGCCCGCTCGAGGTCGCATACGCTCCCCGCACGGGCACCGATCCGGCTGCGCTGAAGCGCCGGATCCAAGCCGGGCCACACTCGCTGTGGCGCTACGGCGACTTCCTCCCGGTGTCCTCACCCCCGAAGGGCACGCTGCCCGCCGGCTGGACGCCGTTGCTCAAGGCCGATCGCCTGGGCGAACAGCTCGGGCTGAAGGAGGTGTGGATCAAGAACGACGCGGCCAACCCGACCCATTCCTTCAAGGATCGGGTCGTGTCGGTGGCGCTGGCCCGGGCGCGCGAGCTCGGCTTCCGCACGATCGCCTGCGCCTCGACCGGCAACCTGGCCAACGCGGTCGCCGCGCACGCCGCGGCCGCCGGTCTGGAGTCCTACGTGTTCATCCCCGCCGACCTGGAGGAGCAGAAGATCCTCGCCACCGGCGTGTACGGGACGAACCTCGTGGCCGTCAAAGGCAACTACGACGAGGTCAACCGGTTGTGCACGGAGCTCTCTGGGGAGCACGACTGGGCGTTCGTGAACATCAACATGCGGCCGTACTACGCCGAGGGCTCGAAGACGTTGGCCTTCGAGACGGCCGAGCAGCTCGGGTGGGAGCTGCCCGACCGGGTGGTCGCCCCGATCGCCTCCGGCTCGCTGTTCACCAAGATCGCCCTCGGGTTCACCGAGTGGATCGAGCTCGGCCTGCTGGAGGGCGAGCTGCCCACGTTCCACGGCGCACAGGCCGCCGGCTGCTCACCCGTCGCCACCGCGTTCGAGGCCGGGCGCGACTTCTGCCAGCCGGTCAAGCCAGACACGATCGCCAAGTCCCTGGCCATCGGCAACCCGGCCGACGGGCCCTACGCGCTCGATCTGGCCCGCGGCACCAAGGGCTCGATCGAGTCGGTCAGCGACGATGAGATCCGTGAAGGGATCCAGCTGCTGGCCCAGACGACCGGCATCTTCACCGAGACGGCCGGCGGCGTGACCGTGGCTGTCCTGGCCAAGCTGGCCGAGCGGGGCGAGATCGATCCGGACGAGCGGGTCGTCGCGTACATCACCGGCGAGGGTCTGAAGACGCTCGACTGCGCGCGCGGCACGTTCGAAACGTGGGAGATCGAGCCGACGCTTACGTCGTTCGAGCAGGCCAGAGAGCAAGTCGTCGTCCCAGCCTGAGAAAATCTAAAAAGCCATGTCCGTGAGCGTGAAAATCCCGACGCAACTGCGCGAGGCGACGGGCGGAGACTCGACCGCCACCGTCGACGGTTCCACCGTGGGCGAGGTGCTCGACGCGCTCTACGACCAGTACGACGAACTGCGCAGCCGCATCGCCGAGGACGGCGGGCTGCGCCGGTTCGTCAACGTGTACGTCGGCGGCGAGGACATCCGCTTCCTCGACGGGCTGGACACGCCCGTCGAGGACGGCGACGAGGTCACGATCCTCCCCGCCGTCGCCGGCGGCTGACCCGTAAAAGCCCGCTTTGCTGCGGGAGGTCGGGGGGCAAAGCGGTGTTGTGCGGGTCTGAGCCGTAAAAGCGCGCTCTGCTCCGCGTGGTCCGAGGCAAAGCGGAGTTTTACGGCTCGACCGCCGCCGGCGCCACCGCGCCACCGACGCCGACCGGGCACGACACGCCCGTCCCGCCGAGCCCGCAGTAGCCCCACGGGTTCTTGTGCAGGTACTGCTGGTGGTAGTCCTCGGCGTAGTAGAACGGGCCGGCCTCGGCGATCTCGGTCGTGATCTCGGGATAGCCGGCGGCGCGCAGACGCTCGGAGTAGGCGTCGCGTGACGCCTCCGCCGCTTCCCGCTGCGCCGAGTCGGACACGTAGATCGCTGAGCGGTACTGCGTGCCGACGTCGTTGCCCTGGCGCATGCCCTGGGTCGGGTCGTGGTTCTCCCAGAACAGCCGGAGGATCTCCTCGTAGGACGTCTTCGCCGGGTCGAACACCACGAGCACGGCCTCCGTGTGGCCGGTGCTGCCGGAGCAGACTTCCTCGTAGGTCGGGTTCGGGGTGTAGCCGCCGGCGTAGCCGACGGCGGTCGTGTAGACGCCCGGCGCCTGCCAGAACACGCGCTCGGCGCCCCAGAAGCAGCCCAACCCGACGACCGCCTGCTGCAAGCCCTCCGGGAACGGCGGCTTCATTGGCGTGCCGAGCACTGCGTGGCGCTCGGCCACGGGGATCTCGGTCGAGCGGCCCGGCAACGCGCGCGACGGATCGATCATCTTTGTCTTCTCTCCTATACCGAACATGACTACCAGGGTAGTCGCTCGGCCTTACCCAATTCGGAACCACCGCGGATAGGGTCCTCGCAGACATGGCGAGCTTCGGACAGCTCACGCTGATCGTTCTCGCGGGGCTGTGCGGGCCGCTGCTCGCTGCCTCGCGCCGGCTGTTCGTACCGGTCGTCCTGGGCGAGCTAGTGGCCGGCGTATTGCTCGGGCGCACCGGCGCCGGGTTGATCAAGTCGACGGATCCGACGATCGCGTTTCTCGGCAACCTCGGCTTTGCCGTGTTGATGTTGGTGGCCGGGATGAACGTCCCGTTGCGCAACCCCGCGCTCGTGACCTCGCTGGGCCGTGCCGGCATCGCCGCGGCCGCCAGTGCGGTATTGGCCGTCGTGGGTGGCCTGGCTATCGCCAACGCTCTCGACATCGGCCATCCTGGGGTGTGGGCGATCTTGCTGGGAACGGGGTCCGCTGCGATCGTCCTGCCTGCGCTTCAGGAGGCCGGCATGAGCGGCGGGCCGGCGCTGGTCGCCATCGCCTGGGTGACCATCGCCGACGTGGCGACGATCATCGCCGTCCCGCTCGTGCTCAACCCTTCGCACGCCCTTCGCGCCGGCCTCGGCACGCTGGCCGTGGCCGCAGGCGCGGCCCTCGTTTACGTGCTGGCTCATGTACTCGCCGACGTCGAAGCGGTGAAGGCGCTGCGAGACCAGTCCCGACCACGCCGGTGGGCGTTTGATCTCCGCATGTCGCTGCTGGCGCTGTTCGCGCTCTGCGCGCTGGCCCAGTGGGTGGGTACGAGCATTCTCGTCGCGGGCTTTGCCGCTGGGCTGATCGTGGCCCTGGAAGGTGGGCCGGGGCGTCTCTCCGATCAGGTGTCGGGCGTGGCCAACGGCTTTCTCGTGCCGGTGTTCTTCGTCGTGCTCGGCGCCGGGCTCGACGTGCGCGCGCTCGTGCGCAGTCCCAGCCAGCTGGGGCTGGCGGCGTCGCTGATCGCGGGTATGGTGCTCGTTCACCTGCTTGCCGCACGCTTCATCCGCGCTCCGGCGTGGAGCGCGCTGATCGTCACGGCGCAGTTGGGCGTGCCGGCCGCCGTGGTCCAGCTCGGGCTGGCCGACCACGTGCTGAAGGCCGGTCAGGGCGCAGCGATCATCCTGGCCGCGCTGGTCAGCCTCGCGGTCTGCGCGGCCGGCATCTCACTGGCCCGCCGCACGTCGGTGGCCGCTGATACGTCCATGGCCGCCGATACGTCAGTGGCCGCTCATACGTCAGCAGGCGACTAGTTCGACGAGCCCGCGCTGCACGGCCTCGGCCGCAGCGGCCGGGTCGTGGGGAGTCGCGAGCCAACCGCGATCGCTCAGAGCGCGCAGCGAGTCGATCAGATGCGAGACCTGCTGAGGCGTGTTGGCCGAGGTCAGGTGAATCCGAATCGCGGCCGAGTGATAGGGCACGACCGGCGGCGTGGCCAGGATCGCGTAGATGCCCTGCTCGAACAGGAAACGCCCGACTTGATTCAGTAGACGGACGTCGCGCAGG
>JBJMLD010000088.1:0-11101 GCA_045805545.1 Solirubrobacteraceae bacterium
ACGCCAAAGCACCCCATCCACACCCTCAATGCGGCCGTTCTAAGCCGCTCGCCCCGACGAGCGCCGCGACGGACGCGCAATAAGCAGCGGCGCAGCCCGGCACCCTCACAGCCGAGAGAATTGTTCCGAACACTGATACTCTCTGGGGCACGTGGTCGACCCCATCACTCGCGCCTCGGTCCCGGATCTCGTGTTCGCCAACCTGTGCGATGCGATCCTGTCCGGCCGCTACGAGCCGGGTGAGCGGCTGCCGACGCAGCGGACGCTGGCGGCGGATCTCAACGTAAATATGGCCTCGGTGCGCGAGGCGCTGAAGCGGCTCGAGCAGCTGCGCCTGGTCGAGGTTCGACACGGTGACGCCACTCGTGTGCTCGACTGGCGGCGCTCGGGCGGCCTCGAGGCGCTGGCCGTGCTCGGCGGGATCGATGGGACGACGGTGGCGGCTCTGTTCGAGGCGCGTCGGCTGTTGCTGGCCGAGGCGGCGCGGCTGGCGGCGACACGTCGCACTGACCAGCAGGCGGAGCAGCTGATGACGCTGGCCGAGGCGATGGCCAAGGCCAATGACGACGACGCGGCCCTGCTCGTCGACTGGTCGTACATGTCGACGATCGTCGAGGCGGCGGGAAATCTCGTCTTCCAGCTGATCATGAACTCCGTCCGCGAGCTGTACCTGCCGAACGTCGCGGCGTTCGCGCCGGTCGTGGCCGGCCGCGGCAAGCTGATCGGCCACTATCGGCGAGCCGCCCAGGCGATCGAGGAGCGCAACGCCACCGAGGCGGCTGAGACGATCGCCGAGCTGGCCGGCGCGCAGGAGCGGCAGATGCTCGCTAGCCGATGACCTCGCCCGCGCTCGAGGAATTCCTGAACGGCGCACCCCGGTGGCGGCGACCGGGGATGAGGGCGCTGATCGCGCTGGCCACGCGGCCGCGCGGGTTGGCGCTGCTCGAGCGCCTCGCGCCGGCTGACCAGGCGGCGACCGCGCTCATCCGTCTCGTCGCCTACGACGACCCGTCGATTTCCACATCGCTCGGCTGGGACGCCGAACGCGTGGCCGAGCGCGGACGCTCGCTGCGCCACGCAGAACACCGACCATGAGGCTGGCGCGCAGCCTGACTGCGGATGTGTGCGTGATCGGCGCCGGTGCCGGCGGCGCGGTGACAGCGGCCGAGCTGGCCGAGGGAGGGATGCGCGTCGTCGTGCTCGAGAGCGGCCCGCACCACGACGCCGAGGACTTCACCGCTCGCCCGTCCGAGATGATGACCCGGCTCTACCGCGACGCCGGCCAGACGCTGACGCTCGGGCACCCGCCGACCCTGCTGCCGCTGGGACGAGGCCTCGGAGGCACGACACTGGTCAACTCGGGCACGTGCTTCCGCACGCCGCCTCCCGTGCTCGAGCGCTGGCGGCGCGAGTACGGGCTGGAAAGCCTCGGCGCGCACGAGCTCGAGCCGTATTTCGAGCGGGTCGAGACGGCGCTGTCGGTGACCCAGGTGACTCCGGAGTTGGCGGGCGAGAACGCCGCCGTGGCCCGGCGCGGTGCCGAGCGACTCGGCTGGTCGCACGGCTATCTGCACCGCAACGCAAAGGGCTGCGTCGGCTCCGGCGTGTGCGCGTTCGGATGCCCGACCTCGGCCAAGCAACACACCGGGATCACCTACATCCCGCGGGCGATCAAGGCCGGCGCGACGGTCGTCACGGGAGCCAGCGCCCGGCGCATCATGGTCAGCCACGGCCAGACGACCGGAGTCAGCGCCAGCACTGCACAGGGGGTGCTCACCGTCCACGCGCCCGCGGTGGTGGTGGCGGCCGGCACGATCCACACGCCGGCGCTGTTGGCACGCAGCGGCCTCGGCACAAGCTCGGGTCAGCTCGGGCGCAACCTGTCGCTACACCCGTGTGCCGCGGCCGCGGCGCGCATGAACCACGTCGTCGACATGGCGCGCGGGGTACCGCAGAGCTTCTACGTCGACGAATTCGCGCGCGAGGGGATCATGTTCGAGGGCATCGCCGGGCCGCCGTCCTACGTGGCCATGTCGCTGCCGCTGACCGGCCGCCGGCACGCCGAGGTCATGAGCCAGTACCGCTATCTGGCGCAGTTCGGGCTGATGGTGTCCGACAGCTCGCGGGGACGGGTCCACGTCGTGGCCGGGCGGCCGGTCATCCGCTACGACATGAATCAGGCCGACCTGGAGAAGTTCCGCCGCGGGCTGGCGTACCTCAAGCGACTGTTCGAGGCTGCCGGCGCGCAAGAGATCTTCCTTCCGCTCGCCCCGGGCGCCAGCCCGGAAACGGCCGGCCGGCGCGACCTGCGGCTTATGGCGTTTCACCCGCTCGGGACGGCGCGGGCGGACGCGGATCACGAACGAGGCGTCGTGAACGAGAACCTCGAGCTCCACGACACACGCGGCGTCTACGTGGCGGACGGCGCCGCGGTGCCGAGCGCGCTCGGCGTCAATCCGCAGATGACGATCATGGCTCTCGCCACGCGCCTCGCCTTCCACCTCCTGCAGACAACGCCCCGGCCGCAGCCGCAGCCGCAGCCGCTAAACGCCCTGGCCGGCTAGCAACTCGTTCGTCGAGGCGTCGGCTATCGCGTTCGGGTTCGAGATCAGATGATGGGCGAGCATCCACTGCCCGTAGGCATTCCACTGGGCGGCGTCCTGCCAGCCCCACGGCTTGCGGGCCGCGCTGGGGAAGAAGGCGGACAGCGTGGCCCGCACGCTGGCCAGCTGGAGCTTCTCGTCGAGGCCGGGGTTGGCGCGGACGAGTGATCCGACAGCGGCCGTCGGGTCACGTCGGACGGACTGATAGCCGCGGCCAAGCGCCTGGACGAAGCGGCGCAGCGCGTCGGTCTCGTTGGCAATCGTGCCGCGGCGGACGACGAGCACGAGCTCATCGTAGGTGGGCACGCCAACCTGCTCCATCCGGATCACGTTGGGGCGCTTGTGCTTCTGCTGGAGCTGGATCGCCTCGTAGTTCCAGTAGCCGCCTAGCGTGGCGTCGACGCGCCCGGAGATCATCGCGGGAACCAGGTTGGCGCCGCCGTTGACCTCCTTGACCTTGCCTGCCGGGACGCCGGCACCCGCGAGGATCGTCTGCAGGTACGCGTGCTGGTAGGCGATGCCGGCGTCGCCGACGGTCTTGCCCCGCAGCTGGCGCGGCGTGTGGATGTGCTTGGAGGCGAGCGAGATGATCGAGGTCAGCGGCTTCTGCACGACCGCGGCTACCGAGACCACCGGGAGGCCGCGATCGCGGGCCAGCATCACCTCGGGCTCGTAGGAGATGGCGGCATCGACCTTGCCGGCGGCCACGAGCTGCAGGGGCGTGGCGGGATCGCTCGGCACGCGCACCTGGACGTTCAGGCCGGCCTGGGCGAAGTCGCCCTCGCTGAGCGCCTGGTAGATGCCGACGTGATCGGCGTTCGGGACCCAGTCGAGCATCAGGCTGAACGGCTGCGCCGCGCCGGACGATCCCGAGACGACTTCCTTCTTCTCGCCGCACCCGGCGAGCGCCACGACCGTGACAGTCGTGAGCAGTACCAGGCTGAGTCGTTTCATGGCGAGAGTTCTCCTCTGGGTTGATACGCCCACGGCAGCGCCCGGCGCTCGGCCAGCGTGAGCAACGCGAACAGGGCAATCGCGAACAGCGACAGGATCACGACCGCTGCGTATGCCCGCGGGATGAGCAGGTTAGCTTCCGATTGCTGGAACAGATACCCCAGCCCGGAGTTGGCGCCGGCGAACTCGGCGAACACGGCCCCGATCACCGCCACCACGACGGCGACCTTGGTCCCGTCGATCACGCTCGGCAGCGCCGAGGGCAGCTCGACATGCCAGAACGTCCGCCAGCGCGGCGCGTCGAAGCTCCGCATCAACTTCAGCAGCGCCGGATCGACCCGCTCCAGCCCGGCGAACGTTGTGACGACGATGGGGAAGAAACAGACGAGCGCGATCACGACCAGCTTCGGCGCGATGCCGAACCCGAGCCAGAGGACGAGTAGCGGCGCCAGCATCGGGAAGGGGATCGTCTGCGAGGCGATCAGCAATGGGTACGCCGCGCGGCGCAGCGTGGCCGAGAAATGGATCGCCACGGCCAACACCAGCCCGACCACCACGGCCAGCAGGATCCCGAGCAGCACCTCCTGGGCGCTGACCAGGAAGTTCGACCAGAGCAGCCCGCGGTCGAGCCAGAGCGACCTTGCGATGTCGTGCGGCGGCGGCAGGATGATCGGATCCGCGCCGCCCGCATCCACGTAGATCTCCCACGCCCCGAACAGCAGGACGAGCAGCGCGACCGGCAGCAGCACGCGTTTCACGACGGCGCCCCCATCGCGTCGAGCGCCCGCTCGCGCAGCGAGACAACCGCGGGGTCGACGCGCCGGCGTGGACGCGGGACCTCGACGGCGATGTCGGCCACCACCCGGCCGGGCCGGGGCGACATGACGACCACGCGGTCGCCCAGCACGACGGCCTCCTCGACGTCGTGGGTGACGAGCACCACCGTGCGCGGCTCAGCCCTGAGCACGCGGGCCAGCCAGCCCTGCATCTCGCCGCGGGTGATGGCGTCGAGCGCGGCGAACGGCTCATCGAGGGCCAGCACGGGCTTTCCCGCCAGCAGCGTGCGCAGGAACGACACGCGCTGGCGCATCCCGCCCGAGAGCTCGGCCGGCCGGGCCGTCTCGAACCCGCCGAGCCCGAACCGCTCCAGCCACGGTCGCGCCTCGGCGCGTGCATCGGAGCGGGAGACACCGCGCGCACGCAGGGCCAAGCCGGCGTTGTCGAGCGCGTCGAGCCACGGCAGGAGCAGGTCGCGCTGCGGCATGAGCGCCGCCGGCGCCGCCTGCACGCGACCCGAGTCGGGGCGCTGGAGCCCGCAGATCAGCTCGAGCAGCGTGGTCTTGCCGCACCCGCTCGATCCGACGACGGCAACCACCTCATCGGGCGCGGCGTGCACCGACACGCCGTCGAGCGCGACCACCTGATCAAACTTGCGACTCACGACCTCGACCGTCACGCCGACCGGTCCATCAAGATCGCGAGGCTCCTTCACGGGAGCCTCGATCATTGCGTCTGCTGCTCCCTCCGCGGGCATTACCCCACAGGTTCGAAGGGTCAGCGCCGGGTGGTTTGGGGCGCTATCTCAGCCGGCTTTCCCGCCAGCCCCCCTGGGTTGTCACTGCGCCGGATCCTAGCGCTCTGCCGGTGGAATGTTCCCGCCGCGACCATTAGTGTGCTGTGCGTGGGGAGCATCCCGAGACGCTGCGGCCTGACCGCGTTGTCGGCGTGCGCGCTGATCGCGCTCACGGTGTGGGCGCCGGCGGCGGCGGGCGCCCGCTCCCGGGCGGCGGCGGCGCGAACCGCGTTTCACCCGCGGATCGGCCGAGCGATGGGCCTCATCCCGCCCCACGGACGCGAGCAGGACGTGACGATCGGCACGGCGGTGCCAGTCGTCTACCACGGCGGTACGGTGATGCGCGGCGTGACCCTGCACACCGTGTTCTGGGCGCCGAGCGGCTACAGGTTCAGCGGCTCGCCCGGCCCTGGCGTGCCCTCCTACGAGCAGCTCCAGCAGCAGTTCTTCGCCGACGTGGCCCACGACTCGGGTCTGACCAGCAACACCTTCTCGGTGATGACCGAATACCCCGACGGCGGTGGCGGCGGGCAGTACAACGTCTCGTATAACCCGGCGAGCGATTCGATCGACGCCACCGACCCATATCCGGCACCGGGGCAGCGCTGCGTGTCGCCGTCCGGGATCGCCGTCTGCATCACCGACGAGCAGCTCCAGCAGGAGCTAGACCACGTCATCCAGACCCACGCCCCGAGCGCGCGCGGGCTGCACGACATCTGGTTCGTGTTCCTGCCGCCCGACGTCGACACATGCGTATCGCCTGGAGCGTGCGGCACGAACGCGTTCGCCGGTTACCACTCGCTCTCAAACCTCGGCCATGGCCCGGTCGTCTACGCGAACATCCCGGATCCGCTGATCGAGTTCACCCCGTCCGGCGGGAGCGATCCGCAGGGAAACCCGGAGGCCGAGGCGACGATCGATACGACCGCGCACGAGGCGGTCGAGGCGATCACCGATCCCGAGGGCGTCGGCTGGATGGACTCCAACGGCTTCGAGGTCGCCGACAAGTGCGAGAACGGATCGCAACCCGGGACGCCGCTTGGCTTCGCCGGCAACGGCTCGCCCTACAACCAGCTGATCAACGGCCGGCAGTACTTCTTCCAGACGATGTGGTCGAACACGGTTTCGGGTTGTGTTCAGTCCTCCACATCGACCCAGTCAGCGCTTCCCCTGGCCAGCGTCAACCTGACGCAGTTCAGCCCGACGGTCACCGGCAACATCGCCAAGCCAGTGAGCCGAATCTCCGTCCTCGTGGCCATCCTGCGCGCCGGCGTGCCGGTGGCGGCCGGCGTAGGCCGCACCGACGCGCGTGGCAACTGGCGCGTGCGCTTGGTCGCAGCGGACAGACAGCCGGGCGCTCCCGGTGATGATCGCGATCAGATCGTCGTGCGCTACGGCAAGGGCGGACCGGCGCCCGACCTGATCGAGACGGGCAACGGCGGCAACCCGTTCACCGAATCCGGCTGGACCGGCTGGTATGCACTCGACAGCGGATATGCCGTGGGCCGCAACTCGATACAGCTCGGTCCCTGCGGGCAGACCGGCGTGCTGAGCGTGCTCGTCGACCGCGCCGCTACGGCGCCGCCAATCGAGCAGTGCAGCAACACGACGGATGCCGCCACGGTGGCAACGAAGTCACTTCGGGCCGGAACGGCACTGAGCATGAGCAGCGCCGACAACCGGGCGGTATCGCTTCCCAACCCGGGCGGCGCTGCGATCCGCCTGAGCATTCAGCTCGGCGAACCGGGCGCGGTGCCGTCGCTCGGCAACTCGCAGAACCAGTTCGCGACCAGCGGTTTCCCCACCTGCACGGCCGACCTGCAAGGACAGGCGGTCAGGTGCAGCGGGCTTGTGGCGCGGGGGCGCTACACGCTCACGCGCGCACGCCGCGGGGTAAGTCGTCGCGCTCGCGCCGATGCCTCAGGATTTGTCAAGTTCATCGGCTTTCCGGGCAGCCAGGGCATCCGCGGCGGCGACGTGCTGGCGCTGCGCAACGGCGCCGGCCGGCTTCTCACCCGCCTTCACGTCGCGCATCTGCGCGTCGATCTGCAGGCAGCCCAGACGATCGTCTCCTCGGGCCGATGCGAGCCGGGCGACTACTACGGGCCGCCGCTCGGCGACGCTCCGGTGAGCCCGGCGATCGGCGTCCCGGGCGTGAGCGGCAGCGGCACGATCTGCCCGCCCAGCGGCCGGGCCAAGGGCCTGCCGATCAACCCGATCAGCCAGGTGGATGATCTGAGCGGCGGCCAGACGCGTACTCAGGTGCCCCTGATCACGGGCACTGCTCCGATTCAGGATGCGACTCTGTACGGCCGGTTCATCGCGCTCGCCCAGACCGCCCTGCCGGGTCCGAATCGCTCCACTCTGCGCGCCCGCGCGCGCGTTTCGCTGACGATCACACGCGCCGGCGCCAGGCGTCCGGTCTTCCGGGCGGCCAACGTCACTGGCCGCGGAGTCGTGGTACGGCGTCTGCGACTGGGTAGCTACCACGCCAAGTGGGTTCTGTCGAACGCCAATGGCGACACGCGGACGCTGCGCACCCAGTTCGTCGTAGCCTCCTCGTAGGCAGGAGCCAAACCACGGGCGGCCGCAAGGCCGCCTTTAAATAGACACATGCCACGCCAGCGCGACGAAATCCCAACCAGCAAGGTCCGCCGCGCCACCAGCGCCAGCGCAGCGCTGGGGCCGAGCAGCGCGCGGCTGGCCGGCAGCATGCTCGCGTCGCTGGCCCGTGATCCCGAGCGCGCGCGCCAGGTTCTCGAGGAGCGCCACGAGGAGGTCGCGGACCGGACCGTCGAGGTGCTCGGCAATCTGCGCGGCGGCGCGATGAAGCTCGGCCAGCTCGCCTCGTTCGTCGACGTCGAGTTTCTCCCGCCCGAGTACCGGGCCATCTACCAGGAGAAGCTGGCCGACCTGCGCGACGCCGCGCCGGCGATGGGCTGGGAGAAGGTGCGCGGGGTACTCGAGCACGAGTGGGAGCAGCCGGTCGAGTCGCTCTTCGAATCGATCTCCCACGAGGCCGTGGCAGCGGCATCGATTGGCCAAGTGCACCGGGGCGTGCTGGTCGATGGGCGCGAGGTCGCGGTCAAGGTGCAGTACCCCGAGATCGCCGACGCGCTCGAGGCCGACCTCGACCTCGCGTCGGTGGCGATCGGGCTGGGCAAGGCGATCGCGCCCGGACTCGATCCAAAGGCCGTCGCCGGCGAGCTGCGCGAGCGGGTGCTCGAGGAGCTCGACTTCGAGCTCGAGGCCCAGCAGCAGCGGACGTTCGCGCGCGCCTATCGCGGTCACCCGTTCGTGTTCGTGCCGGCGGTCGTCACATCGCTCTCGCGCCGGCGGGTGCTGGTCAGCGAGTGGGTGGACGGGCGGCGCTTCGACGAAGTGCTGGCGCTCGAGCAGCCCGAGCGCGATCGCGTGGGGGAGATGATCGTGCGCTTCTTCTTCGGCTCGATGGAGCGGATCGGCCGCTTCAACACCGACCCGCATCCGGGCAACTATTTGATGCTGAACGACGGGCGTATGGCCTTCCTCGACTTCGGCAACACGGTCGAGGTGGGGGACCGGGACTTGATGCGCCAGGCGCTGACCGCGGCCGTCGACGGTGACGCGTCGGCCTTCACCGACGCGCTGGCCGAGCTCGGCTACGTGCGCAACCGCCGGCGGATCGATCGCGATGCGCTGCTGGAGCAGACGCGCGCGCTGAGTGATTGGTACCTGGAGGATCGCGAGCTGCGGATCGATCCCGACTACGTGGCCAAGGTGATGGCGGCGTTGCTCGATCCGCGCGTCCTCGAGGGCTCCCTGCGGCTCATCCGGCAGCTCAAGGTCCCGTCCGAGGAGATCTGGCTGCGCCGCGTGGAGACGAGCGTGCTGGCCGTGCTCGGTCAGCTGCGGGCGGCGCGAAACTGGCACCGGATCATGCTCGAGATCATGTTCGGGGGCCAGCCGGCGACCGAGCTGGGCGAGCAGGAAGCGGAGTTCTGGCGTTCGCGCGGGCGGGTCGCTAGGCCGTGATCGGCTGCGTGAGGGCCTTGACGAAGTCCTCGAGCTGGTCGGTGCGCCAGCACTCGAAGGCGATGCAGTACTTCTCGTAGGCGGAGATCACGCTGTCGCCGTAGTTCCAGTAAAGGCGCGGCTCAGGATTGAGCCAGAACGTGCGTCCCGCCCTGGACGTGATCGCGGCGAACACGTCCTCGCGGGGTGGGCGTCCGTTGGTCCGGGCGTCGCCGAGCACGATCACCGTGGCCCGCGGGTGCAGCTCGTCCTCGATCAGGGCGAGGAACTCGGTCCACACCCGGCCGTAGTCGGTGTAGCCCGAGATATCGGCCACGCCGGCGTCGCGACTCACTGCCTCGCTGGCCGCGCGGAAGTCGCGCTCGCGCTCGAACACCTCAGTCACCTCGCTGATCCGCTCGATGAACACGAACGAGCGCAGCTTGCGAAACGCGTCGTGCAGCGCATGCAGCACGGACAGGAAGAACGTGCTGGCGCTGGTCACGCTCGTGGACACGTCGCAGAGAACGAAGATCTCGGGGCGGCGCGGCCGGCGCGGGCGGTACTTGAGGTCGATCGGCACGCCACCGGTCTGCAGGCTGGCCCGCATCGTTCGCCGGACGTCGACGTGGGCGTGGCGCCTTCGGCCCTTTTGCTCGTGGCCCTGAGTGGCCAGGCGGCGCTTGAGCTGCGAGACGACCTTGTGCACCTGCGCGAGGTCCTGGATCGGGCCGGTGGGCAGCGCGCGGTCGAGCTCGTTCAGGGGGCGCTTGGGCGGCAGGCTCTGGGTCCGCTCGATCAGGTCGCGCTCGAGCTCGCGGCGCAGATGCTGCTCGAACTTGCGCAGCTGCTCCCGCGGAAGCCCGGCGTGGCGCGGGTCGTCATCGGGCAGCTCGGGCTGAGGCTCGGTGCGCAGGCCCAGCGCGCGGCGGATCCGTTGCACGTCGACGCCGAGCACGCCCGACCCCTCGCCGCGACCGAACGCGGCGATGGCGAGCCGGGCCAGGTCGCGCATGGCGGCGTCGGACCCGTCTCTGAGCGCCTGGGCGATCTGCTGGCGCAGGGTGTCCAGGTTGATGTCGGCAGCGTCGGCGTCGGAATCTTGGCCGTCACCGTTCTCGTTGATCTGCTGGCGCGCCGCTTCGGCCTCGGCGGCGCGGAAGAAGAAGCGGTCGAACACGAGCTCGAACACGCGCCGATCCTCCGGCGACTTGGCCAGGGTGGCGGCCAGCGCCTCCTTGAAGTCGGTCTGATTCGTCCAGGAGACGTGCGACATCGCCTCGAAGGCGTCGAGCATCTCGCTCGTGCCGATGGCAACTCCCTCGGCACGCAGATCTTCGGCGAGGCGAAGCAGCTGCGCGCCGAAGCCGCCGGCGGGCCCGACGTCGTCGATCTTGGCGTAGCTGCTGTTAGGCGGCGGGCCGGGCATCGGTGGCGGCGGCTTCGAGCTTCACGCCGACACGAGCCGCCACCGTGTCCAAGTCGGTTCGGTGCTTGACGATCACGCTCATCGTCTCCTTGAACGTCTCGGCGTCGATGTCGCTCGCCCCGAGCAGTAGGAGCGCGCGCGCCCAGTCGATCGACTCGGCGATGCTCGGCGGCTTCTTCAGGTCGAGCTCGCGCACCTGGTGGATGATCTCGACCAGCTTGCGCGCGACCGTCTCGTCGAGCTCGGGGGAATGCAGGCGGACGATCTCGAGCTCGTGCTCGAGATCGGGGTAGTCGAGCCACAGGTACAGGCAGCGGCGCTTGAGCGCCTCGGTCAGCTCGCGCGTGTTGTTGGAGGTGAGCAGGACGACCGGGTGGGTCCTCGCCTCGATCCGGCCGAGCTCGGGGATGCTGATCTGGAAGTCGCTCAGCAGCTCGAGCAGCATGGCCTCGAACTCCTGGTCGGTCTTGTCGATCTCATCGATCAGCAGGACGACTGGTTCCGCGCTGGCGATCGCCGTCATCAACGGCCGCTCGAGCAGGAACTCCT
>JBJMLD010000089.1:0-19558 GCA_045805545.1 Solirubrobacteraceae bacterium
AGTCATGCCGCAGGGTTACCCGCTGCCGCCGCCGTCAGCTCATCCGCCCAACTGCGCGCCGCTCACGCGGCCGGCGCCAAGCCGCGTACAGCCGTGAACGCGATCGTCTGTGTCCACCACGACGGATCGCGGCAGCGGGAAAGGAACGTGTCGATCAGCTCATCGCTCAGCTGGCCGGAAGCGACGAGGCGGTCGCGTAGCTCGACGATCGTCAGCTCCCAATACCGGGCCCACGAAGAACCGCCGTTGTAGAGCGCGGTCTCAGCCGTTGCCTCGATGCGCTCGACCCCCAGACGCGACAGCGCCGCGGGCAGCCGGCGGCCGATGAAGTAGTCGATGCCCTGCTCGCGCGACCAGGCCAGCCAGCCCTCCCAGAACGCCCGTATCTCAGGCGGCTCGGCCACGCTGACCGGCAAGAAGTCCGGCTCGATCAAGAGGATCGCTGCACCCGGTCGCGCGCTCGCCACCAGGTTCTCGATCGCTGTATCGGCGTCGGAGACGTGGTGAAGCACGGCGCGCGCCGTCACCAGATCGAAGTCCCCGGGCGCCACCGGTCCGGCCACGATGTCGCCCTGGCGCAAATCCAGGTTCGCCAGGCCGGCCTCGACCAGCGACAGATCGAGGTCGACTGCAACTGCCCTGCCGGCGGGACCCACCAGGACGGCCAGCCAGGCCGAGATCGAGCCGTTCCCGCAGCCAACCTCGAGCGTTTGCGCTCCGGGCCCGATGCCCTGCCGCTCCACGTAGCGGCGATGCATCGGATCGAGCAGCTGCGACATCAGCGCCAAGCGCTCGCGCTCGCCCTCCTGGTGATGATCAAGCACGTACTCCGGCATCGATGCCCTCTTCTCAGCGTACTTCCCGCCACCGGCTCCCGTCCGGATGGCCGCCGGGAGCCGCGCCTACTCAAGAATCCGGAGAGTCGGGCCGATCAAACCCACCATTCGTACTTAAACGTTGTGCCCCGGACCGGGGCCCGGGGAGGACTTCACAACCATGCGATGGTTTCGCGACTTGTCGATTCGGACGAAGCTGTTCGGCGGCTTCGGAGTAGTTCTCGCGCTGAGCGCGATCATGGGCGTAGTGCTCCTTTCGGAGCTTGCCAGCGTCAACAGCGGCGGCGTCTATCTGGGCGACAGTGCGCTGCCCAGCGTTGCGGCAATCGGTCAGATCAACCGCGATGCCGTCGACTTCCGCCGTGCTCAGCTGAAGTACGTGCTCGTACCGTCGGGCGCGCCGGGCGTCCAGGCCAAGGCTGACTGGACGAAGGACGCAGCCGCCATCCAGGGGGCGCTTCAGAGTACTCGCGGGAAGCTCGACAACGCTCGTGAGCGGCAGCTGTGGCAGACCGCCTCGAATCAGTGGTCTGCGCTGCAGAGCCAAACCGCGCGCTTGACCGCGCTCGCGACGACGAGCGCCGCGCCGGCGGCCAGCCAGCTCGTCAACGCCAGCCTGCCGACCTACAAGCAGCTGGTGGCGACGCTGAACGAGTGGACGAACGCGAACGTCACGCAGGCCAACGACAGGCTGAAGAGCAACAAGTCGGACTACGCCTCCGCGCAGAGGATCGGGATCGCGCTGCTCGTACTGGCGCTGCTGGCCGGCGCCGGGATCGCGTTCGCGGTGTCGCGCTCCATGAAGCGCGGCGTCGATGTCGTGCTCGAGCGGCTGCGGATGCTTCAGGACAAGTGCATGACGTATCTGCGCGATGGCATGGAGGCGTTCTCTCGAGGCGACCTCACGCGCCGCTACGAGCCCGTCACACCGCTGATCGACGATCCGTCGAAGGATGAAATCGGCCAGGTCGCGGACGCCGTGAACGGCATGCGCGAGCGCATCGTCGCCTCCCTGGAGGCCTACAACTCCACGGCAGATCGCCTCAGCGAGACGATCGGCCACGTGGCCCGCACGGCCGGCAATGTTGGCTCGTCCTCGCAGCAGATGGCGGCCACCTCCGAGGAGACCGGGAAGGCCACCGGCGAGATCGCCCACGCGGTCGGCGACGTCGCCCAGGGCGCAGAGCGCCAAGCGCGGATGATCGACGAGGCGAGGCGCGCCGCCGAAGAAGTAGCTGAGGCGGTGTCGGAGTCTGCACACAGCGCGCGTGCTACCGCGGAGGTCGCCGGCGAGGCCCGGAACGCGGCCGAAGACGGTGTCAGCGCGGCCGAACAGGCCGACGAGGCGATGCGCGCAGTGCGGGATTCCTCACAGGCGGTGACCGGCGCGATTCGCGAGCTCGCGTCGAAGTCAGAGCAGATCGGGGCCATCGTGGAGACGATCACGGGCATCGCCGAGCAGACGAACCTGCTCGCGCTCAATGCCGCGATCGAGGCCGCGCGGGCCGGTGACCAGGGCCGCGGCTTCGCAGTCGTTGCCGAGGAGGTCCGCAAGCTGGCCGAGGAATCGCAGCACGCCGCCGAGGAGATCTCATCGCTGATCGGTGCGATGCAGGGCGAGACGACCAAGGCGGTTGGTGTCGTCGAGGATGGCGCCCGCCGTACAGAGGACGGCGCCACCGTGGTCGAGCAGACGCGCGACGCATTCCTGCGCATCGGCACGGCGGTCGAGGACATCAGCAAGCGCATCGACCAGATCGCCACCGCCTCAGAGCAGGTCGTGGCGAGCGCGAGCACGATGCAGGAGACCATCAGCGAAGTTGCCGCCGTCGCCGAGGAATCGTCGGCTTCGACGGAGGAAGTGTCGGCCTCGACCGAGCAGACCTCTGCCTCGGCCCAGGAAATCGCGGCGAGCGCTCAGGAGCTGTCAGGAACGGCTGAGGAGCTCAACCAACTCGTCGCCCAGTTCACGACAGAAAGCTGAGTTGCCATGTCAGACGAAACACACACTCCTCAGCTAGTGGTCTTCACCCTGGCCGGTGAGCAATACGCTCTTCCGATCCAGCGGGTGCAGGAGATCATCCGCTATACCGCGCCTCGACCGGTCGCGTCTCGCGTTGATTGGGTTCAGGGTGTGATCAGCCTGCGCGGGCGGATCGTCCCGGTCTACGATCTCGCGTCACGCCTGGGCGTCGCCTCCGAGGCGAACGAGCGCTCGACGATCGTCATCGTCGAGACCGAGACGGACACGGTCGGGGTCATCGTCGACGCCGTCGAGGAGGTTCTCACCATCTCGCGCGAGCAGATCGAGCCTGTGCCGTGCGCCGATTCCAGCCTGGTCGACTCGATCGCCAAGATCGATGATCGTCTCGTCGTTCTGCTCGAGCCGACGACCGTGTTCGCCGGCGTCGAGGAGACCGGCGGGTCCGAACTTCTCGCAGACGCAGCCTGACGGAGCTCGAAGCGCAGCGACGCCCTGGCTTAGGCAGCTTCGCCGAGCGCCGCCGCGGCCGGCGCCACGCTGGGTGCCCGCCACAGCGCGTCGTCGCCACACGGCTCGCGGATCGCCGCGCCCTCGGCGACAAGCTCGATCAGCGCCGCTTCGGCGGCCACTCGGTCCGGCGCGTCGTTACCCCGCGCCATCAGTGCCGCGACCTCCTGCGTGGTCAAGCCCTCGGGGAAATAGCCGAGCAGCGGCGCCGGCGTGTCGGGCGCGGCACGACGCTCGATCGCCGGGTCGAGGTTGGCGATCAGCACGTCGTACGCCTCGACGGGCTGAAACCCGCCGGCCACGAGGCGCGTAGACCCGTCCTCCGAGGCGAACACGACCGACGGTGCGGTGAAGCGGACCGGCCCATCGGTCGTTGCCGTCTTGCCCTGCAGCTCGGCCGGCGAGCCCGCGGCCGACCGCGCCTCGGCTTTGTCGCGCTGGTAGGCATCTGTGACGTCGGGCGCGTCGAGCATGGCGACCACCTGCTCGGCGTCGACGCCGGGAACGGTCCGCAGTACCGCGAGCAGATCCGCGTCGTCGTCGAGCAGCATCGGCGTCGTGAAGTTCGCGAGTTGCAGGGCGCGGAATGTGCGCCACTCGCTTCCCGGATGAAGCATCCGCGCCGCCACCACGACGCGACACGCGCGCGCCGTAGCCGTCAGCCTGGGCTTCGGCACCGGCGCGAACGGCATGCCGTAGCGACGGAAGCTCAGCTGTCCCAGCGCGCGGCGAACCGGCGTGTACCCGCGTGCCGCGTACTGCGCTGCGTCTTCGGTCAAACCGATCAGCACCAGCCGCCAGTCGAGCTGATCGCCGTAGCGCCATTCGAGCACCCGGAGCGCCGGTCGCTCCGAATAAGCCCAGGGACACGCGGGATCGTTGTACAGCGTGACCGAGATCATCTGCTTGACGCCTCAAGTATATGCACCATGCCGCTCCCGGGTCCCCGCACGGACGGCACGATCGCAGCACCGCGCCGCAGCACCGCCGAGGCGAAGCCGGCCTCGCGCACGGCCTCCTCGGCCTCGGCCACGGTGTCGAAGTGCAGGTGGACCCGCCCACGCACGAAGGCCGAGAGCAGAACGCGAAAGACGCGCACTTGTGCGTTCTGAACCGCCCCGATGTGCAGGTCGGAGATGTAGCGCCCGGACGGAAAGCCGGCCAGCACCGAGGCCAGCCGCCGCCACAGCCCGGTCACCGACTCGCCGTCCAGGTATCCGAGCAGCCCCTCGGTGAGGACGGCGACGCCGGCGCCTGGATCCAGCTCGGTCGCCAGCGCGTCGAGGCTCTCCGGCCCCGCGTCGGCCAGCGCGTCCAGCGCGACCACGCGATGGCGCTCACTCAGCGAGCCCATCCGCTCGAGCGCTTCGCGCTTTCGCTGAGCCATGTCGGGCAGGTCGGCCTCGACGTAGGTCAGCTGCTCGCCATAGCGCTGCGTGAACCGCCACCCGCGCGGCGACAATCCGCATGCCACCTCCACGACCTGGGTGATGCCGTCCTGCTCGATCGCCCGCTGCAGCAGCGCATCGATCGCGCGGTGACGGGTCAGCAGATAGGCCTCCAGTGAGGCACCGCCGAAAAAGCGCGACGCCACGAGGACCGGTCGCAGCGACTCGAACAGCACGCGTCCCTCGACGGTGGCGAGGGCAGGATGGGACAGCCCGTTGCGCGCCCAGACGTAGGCCGTGTAGTGGGCGGTCGGGCTGATCGCATCCGACGAGGACGACGCCGTGGTCATCCGTCACCTTCTTCCCGTTCGACGAGGCGATCGATCAGCGCCACCTGGGCCGGGTTGATCTTCTCACGCGCCTCGTCGAGCCCGAACCACTCGGCGCGGTCAACCTCGGGGATCTGGATCCACTTGCCAGATCGTGGCGGCCATTGAAACGGGAACGTGTTGCTGGTGATCGAAGAGGCGTCGAAGTCAGCGTCGATCGACCAGGCCCGTACGTACTTGCCGGACTTCTGGCGCACCTCGCCCAACTCCACGACCTCCCCGTCGGGAGGTGGTTTGCCCAACTCCTCGGCGAACTCACGCCGGGCCGCGGCGAGCGCATCCTCGTCGGGCTCGTATTCGCCCTTCGGAATCGACCATGCGCCGATGTCGCGGCGCGCCCAGGCCGGGCCGCCGGGGTGCACGAGCAGCACCTCGAGCCCGCCGTCGCGACGGCGGTGAAGCAGGAGTCCCGCGCTGCGCCTGCTCGTGGGCAAGCGCTGAATACTGCTACAGCTGGAGCGCGTAGTGCTGGTAGACGATCGGCGCTCCCCAGTCGCTGCGCGGGCGCTCCCACGTCAGCCTGAAGCCCACCGAGCGGTAGAGCCGCGCGGCCTCCGTCAGCGCGCTGAACGTCTCCAGTTCGAGTCGGCGAAAGCCCTGGGGCCGCGCCGTCGCGAGCAATTCGCTCACCAGCTGCCGGCCCAGCCCCCGACCCCGCAGCGGCTCCTCGAGCACGAACCAGCGCAGCCGGCCCTGCCCATCGCCCTGGTCGGTGAGACCCAGGCAGCCCCGCACCGCCGCGTCGTGCTCGACGATCCAGACGCCGCCGCCGGCCTCGGGCCAGCCCTGCGCCACCGCCTCCTCGACACCTTCGCCGACCCGCTGGACGAACTCGTCGTTCATCCCATACTCGGGCACATAGACCCGGCGATGCAGCTCGCGGATCGCCTCCGCGTCACCCGGGCGCAGCGAGCGATGCACATCAACCTGCTTTGGCTCGGCCATCGTCGTCATGGGACCAGTGTGCCGCCATCGATTCATCAAAGCAACACAACTATGCGAAGCTATATATCGCGAAACGCGATGGATCTCCGACAACTCAGATACTTCGAAGCGGTGGCGCGCCATCGTCACTTCACGAACGCCGCCGACGAGCTCCACCTGGCTCAGTCGGCGCTCTCGCATCAAGTGCGGCAACTGGAGCGCGAGCTGGGTGTCGAGCTGCTCCGACGCACGACGCGGTCGGTTCAGCCGACCGACGCGGGCGAGCTCGTGGCGGCCCGGGCTCGTGCCGTGCTGGCCGAGGTGGACGCGCTCAAAGGGGAGATCGACGAGTTGAGCGGCCTGCACCGCGGCCAGGTGAACATCGGCGCGATGCTGTTCGGCGGTCAGCTCGACATTCCGGCCATTCTCGCCGGCTTCAAGGCCCGCTACCCGAACATCGAGATCGGGCTGCGCGAGGGCACGGCCGGACGCATGCTCGAGATGCTCGCCGACGGCAGCCTCGACGTGACGTTCGCGCTCGAGGCGGCGCCGCCGCCGGGCATGGAGCGGCTCGAGCTATCGCAGGAGGAGCTCGCCGTGGCAATGTCGGAGCGCCACGCGCTCGCGCGCCTCCACGAGCCGACCGAGCCGGTGGCCGTCAAGGAGCTGGCCGGCGAGGAACTGATCGCCTTCCAGCGCGGATCCTCGACGCGGCAGCTCGTGGATAACGCGCTCGAGCGCGCCGGGGTCGAGCCCCGGATCGCGCTCGAGGGCAACGATTTCGCCTTCGTCCGCTCGGTGGTGGCGCAGGGGATCGGCCTGGCCATCCTGCCCCGGTCGTTCCTGGAGCGGCCGGGAGCGCCGATCGCGTTCAGGCCGCTTGCTCCTCCACTGCGAATGCCGGTTGTCCTGTGGTGGCGGGCTGGGCGCCGCCTGTCACCGGCAGCTCGCGCGTTCGTTGACTTTGCGGCGACTCATCGGCCACGTTCGGAGCGGGCGCCGGCGCGGCCTTCCCGAGCCCGAACAGCGCGATCGCCACGCCGGCCACCGAGAACAGCGCGGCCAACGTGAACGCCACGCCGAAGCCGTTCGTCAGCCCGGTGGCCACGCTTTGGCCGCCGTGGACCGAGCTGGCCGCGACCGTGCTGAGCACGGCCAGCCCGAGCGCGCCACCGACCAGGCGCGAGGTATTGAGCAGGCCGGAGGCCAGGCCGCTCTGCTTGGCCGGCACGCCCTGGGTGGCCACGATCGTCGACGGGACCAGGGTCAGCCCCATACCCAGTGCAGCCAGTACGGCGCCGGGCGCAACCGTGCCGAAGTAATTCCCGCCAGGCGCGAGGCCGGTCAGGTACGTCATCCCGACCGCGGCGATCAGCATGCCGGCGGCGATCACCCGGCGCGGGCCGAACCGCGCGACCACCTTCGGCGCCAGCGTCGAGGTGGCGAAGATCGTCAGCGTCATCGGCAGGAACCCGAGTCCAGCCTGGATCGCGTCATAGCCCAGCACCTGCTGCATGTACAGCGTGAGGAAGAACCACGACGGGAACTGAGCCGCGTAGAGGAGGATCACGATCAGGTTCGCCGCCCGCAGACGGGACAGGCGGAAGATCGACAGCGGGACCAGCGGCGCAACCGCGACGCGCGCCTCGACGTAGACGAACGCGCCGAGCAGCACAACTGCGGCGGCGATCGGACCGAGCACGCCGGTCGCACCCCAGCCGAGCGTGTCGGTGCGCACGATGCCGAAGGTGAGGGCGACCAGGCCCGCCGTGACGAGAACGGCGCCTGTCACATCGAAGTGCCTCTCACCCTGACGCGCCGGCTCGTCGGGGATCACCTGCAGCCCGGCCAGGATCACGATCACGCCGAGCGGGACGTTGACGGCGAAGATCGCCGGCCAGCCGAGCCCCTGGGTGAGGAAGCCGCCGAGCAGCGCGCCCGACGAGGCGCCGAGGCCGCCGATCGCGCCCCAGGCGGCCAGGCCGCGATTGCGCTCGGGCCCCTCACGGAACGACGAAGTGATGATCGAGAGCGTGGCCGGCGAGACGACGGCGCCGGCGAAGCCCTGGAGCGTGCGCGCGCCGATCAGCATGCCGCGCGAGCTCGCCAGCGTGCAGATCAGCGAGGAGAGCGCGAACAGTCCGACGCCGGAGAGGAACACGCGCTTGCGTCCGAGCAGGTCGGCGGAGCGCCCGCCGAGCATCAGAAAGCCGGCAAACGTGAGCGTGTACGCGTTGACCACCCACTGCAGGCCTGTGGTGGAGAAATGAAGGCCGCGACGCATCGCCGGCAGCGCCACGTTCACGATCGAGACGTCCAGGATGACCATGAACTGGGCCAGGCAGACGACGAACAGAACGGCGTTGGTGGATACGGTGCGGCGGGAATTAAGGGCTCTGATTGCGTTCACGTGGTGTAATATCCACCTTTCGTTATCCGGGTACAAGAGAGGCGTTTATCCTGGTAGTAGACATCACCCCCAACGGCTCTTCCTCACATACGAAACGAAATGGCGAGCGTCGGCGTGAGGAGCTGGCCGACTTTCTGCGCAAGCGCCGCGCGAGCATCAAACCTGAGGACGTCGGCCTCCCCTCCGGTGGCCGGCGACGCACGCCCGGTCTGCGCCGCGAGGAGGTGGCGCAGCTGGCCGGCGTGGGCGCAACCTGGTACACGTGGCTCGAGCAGGGACGCGACGTGCGCGCGTCGTTCGACGTGCTCGAGGCGATCTCACGCGCGCTCGGGCTCACCCCCGCCGAGCGCACGCACCTGATCCGGCTCGGACGCGGCGAGGAGGCACCGCCGTGTAAGCCGCCGCCCGAGCGCGTCTCGCCGACCGTGCGCCGGCTGATCGAGAACCTCGGTCCGAGCCCGGCCTACGTGATCGGACGTCGCTGGGACTTCCTGGCCTGGAACCGCGCCGCCTGCGCCGTGTTCGGCGATTTCGGCAGCGTTCCGCGCGCCGCGCGCAACCACCTGTGGCTGATGTTCATGGACCCGGCTCGCCGCCAGCTGTTCAGCAACTGGGAGCAGTCAAGCCGGCTCGCCGTGGCCAAGTTCCGGGCCGACAGCGCCGAGCACATCGGCGATCCGACGTTCGACGAGCTGATCCAATCGCTCCGGCAGGCGAGTCCCGAGTTCTGCAAGGCCTGGAAGCGCCACGAGGTGGCGCGCAGCGGCGAGGGCCGCAAGCGCATCGAGCATCCCGTGGCCGGGACGCTGCATTTCGAGCACGCCGTGTTCAACCCGGTCGAGGCGCCCGAGCAGCGGCTGATCCTTTACACGCCGGTGGCCGAGACCGACACCCGGGAGAAGCTGGACGAGCTGCTCGAGTCCGAGGTCGAATCGGTGGATCTGGCCCTCGTCGGTTGAGCCGCCGGCCGACTTTCAGACATTCTTCAAAGATCATCGGCACAATCAGGTTCCGATGAGATCACTTGCCAGGTGGTGCTTCGTGCACCGGCGCATCGTCCTGCTGGCATGGATCGTGGGGTTGGTAGGCCTCACCGCCCTGCATTCCGCTGCCGGAAGCGCCTACTCCGACAACTTCAAGCTGCCGCACACCGAGAGCTTCGACGCCGTGCGCCTGTTGCAGCGCAACGCGCCCAAGGTCTCGGGCGACACCGAGCAGGTGGTGATCGCAGTCGACTCCGGCAAGGTCACCGACCCCGGGCCGCGGGCGAAGTTCGAGACTCTGCTCGGCAAGCTCTCCCACTTCCCGCACGTGACGACGATCGCCTCGCCCTACACGGTGGCCGGCGCGCGGCAGATCGCTTCCTCGGGGCAGATCGCCTATGCCAACGTCACGTTCGACGCGCAGTCGAACAAGGTCGGCAACGACGCGGCCAAGCGTTTCGTCTCGCTCATCACGGACTCGAGCGGCAACGGCGTCCAGTTCCAGGTCGAGGGACAGGTGGCCCAACAGGGCCGCCAGAACAACGACCAGTCGAGCCTGTTTTACGGGTTCATCTTCGCCGCCGTCGTGCTGTTCATCGTGTTCGGCTCGCTGCTGGCCATGCTCCTGCCGCTCGTCACGGCCGGCGTGTCGCTCGGCGCCGGCATCGCGGTGATCGGCCTGCTCACGCACGTGATCAGCATGGCCTCGTTCTCCGATCAGCTCGCTTTGCTGATCGGGCTCGGCGTCGGCGTGGATTACGCCCTGTTCATCGTCACCCGGTACAAGCAGGGCGTCATGCGTGGCCTCACGCGTGAGGACGCGATAGTCGAATCGCTCGACACCTCGGGCCGGGCCGTCCTGTTCGCCGGCATCATCGTGTGCATAGCGATGCTCGGGATGTTCGCGCTCGGCGTGAGCTTCCTCTACGGCGTCGCGGTGGCGGCCTCGATCGCGGTCGCCTTCACGGTCCTCGCCGCGCTGACGTTGCTGCCCGCCCTGCTCGGGTTCTTTGGTCGCTTCGTCCTGCGCCGGCGCGAGCGCCGGTCGCTCAGCGAGAACAAGCTGAGCGTGACCGACGAGTCCCGCGCCTGGCGCCGCTGGACCGACTGGATGGAGCGTCGCCCCGCCGCCTTTGCGATCGCCGCCGCCGCCGTGATGGTGATCATCGCGATCCCCTTCCTCTCCATGCGACTGGGCTCGGCCGACGCCGGCTCGGATCCCGCCAGCTCGACCACCCGCAAGGCCTACGACCTGCTCGCAAAGGGCTTCGGCCCCGGCTACAACGGCCCGATCCAGCTCGTGGCCGAGGTCCACTCGGCCGCACAGGTGGCCGACTTCGCCCGCGTCGAGCAAGCCGTGGCCGGCACGCCTGGGGTGGTCGGATCGACCCGCCCGGCGGTCATTCCCGGCGTGAATGGGCACGCCTCCGTGGCCCTCGCGAACGTCTACCCGAAGGGCTCGCCGCAGGACGTCTCGACGGCCGACCTCCTGCACAAGTTGCGTGGCACGGTCATCCCGGCGGCGCAGCACGGCACGGGTCTGCGCGTGCTGACGGCCGGTAACACGGCGATCTTCGACGACTTCTCCCACGTCTTGTCGCGCAAGCTGCCGCTGTTCATCACGATCGTCGTACTGCTCAGCTTTCTGCTCTTGATGTGCGTGTTCCGCAGCATCGCCATCCCGCTCACCGCGGCCACGATGAACATCCTGTCCACCGGTGCCGCGCTCGGTGTCGTCACGGCGATTTTCCAGAAGGGTTGGCTGGCGTCGCTGATCGGGGTCGATTCGAAGGGACCGATCGAAGCCTTCCTGCCCGTGCTGGTCTTCCCGATCGTCTTCGGGCTCTCGATGGACTACGAGGTGTTCCTGGTCAGCCGCATCTTCGAGGAGTGGCACCGCCGGCGCGACAACAAGGAGGCGGTGGCCCACGGCCTTGCCGCCACCGGCCGCACGATCACCGCCGCCGCCGCGATCATGGTCCTTGTGTTCGGCGCGTTCGTGCTCGGTGGCGATCGCGTGATCAAGCTGTTCGGCGTCGGGCTGGCCAGCGCGGTGCTGCTCGACGCGGTGATCGTCCGCTCCGTGCTCGTCCCCTCGCTGATGATGATGCTCGGCGACTGGAACTGGCGACTGCCCGGCTTCCTCGACCGAATGCTGCCCCACTTCCGGGTCGAGGGCGAGGCGGCGCGCACGTCGAGCCAGCCGCCGCCCGAAGCCGGGGTGCCTGAGCCCTCCTCGGCGTGAGCGTGAGCCGCTCGGTCGCCGTCGTCACCGGCGGCAACCGCGGCATCGGCTACGAGGTGTGCCGCCAGCTCGCCCGCCTTGGGTTTGACGTCGTGCTGGGCTCAAGGGATCTGTCGCGCGGCGAGGCTGCCGCGGCGGAGCTGGGCGTCGTCGCCTGCCAGCTCGACGTCGCCGATGGGGTTTCTGTGCGCGCAGCCGCTGACTGGGTGAGCGAGCGCTTCGGACGCTGCGACGCGCTCATCAACAACGCGGCGATCCACTACGACACCTGGCAGCGGGCCGACAGCGCCGACCTCGATGTCGTCCACGAGGCGATGGAGACGAACTTGTTCGGGGCGTGGCGGACCGCGTTGGCACTGCTGCCACTGCTCCGGTCCTCCGATCACGGCCGCATCGTCAACGTCTCGAGCGGCGCCGGCCAGCTGTCGAGCATGGGCGCCGGCACGCCCGCCTACCAGGTGAGCAAGGCGGCTTTGAATGCGTTCACCCGCACGCTCGCCGCCGAGCTGCGGCGGGATGGCGTGTTGGTCAACGCGATCTGCCCGGGCTGGGTCGCCACCGATATGGGCGGACCAGGCGGTCGCCGAGTCGCCGACGGCGCCGCCTCAGTCGTGTGGGGCGTCACGCTGCCCGACGACGGCCCCACCGGCGGCTTCTTCCGCGACGGCCGAGCGTTGGACTGGTAGCCCGGGCCTCACGCGGCCCCGCCCCGCGCGCGAGCCCCGCGCCCGGCCGGCCCCGCCCTGGCCGCCAGTGGGGTGAAAAACTCACCAAATCACGCATGCCCTCGCCGGTTTGCTGAGAAATGCATCGTAGGCGTGCCTTTTTAACCCCACGCCACGATGTGCTGCCGATTTGGTGACTTTTGCACGCGGCCTGAGAGGGTTGGCAGACGGTTCCGGGCCGCCACGGCTGGGAGAGGGCGGGCGGTGCCCGTCCGCGCCGCCACGGCTCCGAAAGGGCGAGCGGTGCCCGTCCGCGCCACCACGGCTCCGAAAGGGCGGGCGGTACCCGTCGGCGCACCCTCGAGTTCCGAGCAGACCACCGCCGGCGGGGCTACATCACTCCCGGGGTGCGCCGACGGGTGGGCACCGACCTACACCGGTTCTTCGGCCACGTCCCGCGCCACCAGGGCCGCGTACAGCCCGCCGCGCTCGAGCAGCTCCTCGTGCCGACCCCGCTCGACGACCCGGCCGTGGTCGAGCACGGCGATCTGATCGGCGTCGCGCACGGTCGAGAGGCGGTGGGCGATCGTAATGGTCGTACGGCCCTCGGCCAGCGCCTCCAAAGACGCCTGAACGGCCGCCTCGGTCTGGGTGTCGAGCGAGCTCGTGGCCTCGTCGAGCACGAGCACCGGCGGGTTGCGCAGAACCGTCCGCGCGATCGCCATGCGCTGTTTCTCGCCGCCGGAGAAGCGGTAGCCGCGCTCGCCCACGACGGTGTCGTATCCGTCCGGCAGCGACGCGATCAGATCGTGGATCCGCGCCGTCCGGGCCGCCGCCTCGATCTCCTCGTCACTCGCGTCGGGGCAGGCGAAGCGCAGGTTCTCGCGCACGGTGGCGTGGAACAGGTAGGTCTCCTGGGAGACGACGCCGACGGTCGCGGCCAGCGACTCGAGGCTCGCGTCACGCACGTCGACGCCGTCGATCGTGACCCGACCTTCCTGCGGCTCGTACAGGCGCGCGACCAGGTAGCCGAGCGTCGTCTTGCCCGCGCCCGTCTCACCCACGATCGCCGTCCGCGTCCCGGCCGGCACGATCAGGCCGATGTCCCGAAGCGTCCACGTCCCGTCGGCGCCATAGCGGAACGACACGTCCTCGAAGCGCACCTCGCCGAGCACCTCCTCCGGGCGCAGCCGGACCGGGTCGGGCTTCTCGACGATGTCGACCGGCAGATCGAGGTACTCGAAGATGCGGTCGAACAGCGCCATCGACGCCTCGACGTCGGCGCCGGTCGAGAGCAGGCTCTGGATCGGGAACAGCAGCCGCGTCTGCAGCTGCGTGAACGCCACCACGGTCCCGATCGAGATCGCGTGGCCGCCGTGTACGAAGTTCTGGCCCGCGATCCAGTAAACGAGTGCGGGCTGGATCGCGAACACCATCTGGATGGTCGACATCACCCAGCGCCCGGCCATTCGCGAGCGGACCTCGATGTCCGCGATCTCACTCGATTCGGTGGTGAAGCGCTCGGCCAGATTGCGCCCCCGCCCCATCGTCTTGCCGAGCATAATCCCGGACACCGAGAGCGACTCGGACACCAGCGCTGAGAGGTCGGCCAACCGGCGCTGGCGCTCGGTCGTGATCCGCCGGCGCACCTGGCCCACGCGGCGGGTCAGCCACACGAACGGCGGGACGAACACCAGCGAGAAGGCGGCCAGGCGCCAGTCGAGCAGGACCATGGCCACGATCGTCGCCACCACGATCGTCACGTTCTGGGCGATCGATGTGGCGGTCGTCGTGACCACGCTGTCGATGCCACCGATGTCGTTGGCGATCCGCGACTGAACTTCGCCCGTGCGCGTGCGCGTGAAGAAGGCCAGCGACATCCGCTGCAGGTGGCGGTACACCGCGGCGCGCAGGTCGTGCATCACCCGCTGGCCGATCACATTCGACATGTACGTCTGCCCGACGCTGATCGCACCGGTGGCGATGGCGATGGCGATCATCCCCAGGACCAACTCGGTGAGCAGCGTGGCGTCGTGATCCGGAAGTGCCGTGTCGAGCACAGCGCGCAGCAGGAACGGTGAGATGACGCCCAACCCGGACGAGAAGACGATCAGCCCAATTACCGCGGCCAGTCGCCACCGGTAGGGAGAAAAGAGCCGGAGGACCCGCCGGGTATCACGCTCGCGCTCGGGGTCCATCAGGGCGGGCGGCGGCTCGGCCGAAGCGCCACCGCCTATCCCGTGCGGTCCTCTGAACGTGTTCATCTACATCCATGATGACGCACCGCTCATGCGTTTCTGGATCGCTCCACCGAAACCGCGGTCACGACGGCGGCGGCCAGGAACGACAGGGCGGACACGGCCATCGCGGCGTGAAGCCCGGTGATGAACGCGCCGCCCGCGATCAGCGTGCCCAGCAGCGCCACACCGATCGCGCCGCCGGCCTGGCGGCTGGCGTTGAGCACGCCGGACGCGATCCCGGCCCGCTCGGCCGGCGCTGCCTCGATCACCGCGGCCGTCGCGGCAGGCATGGTGAACGCCATTCCGAAACCGGCCGCGATCAACGGCGGCACGAGAATCCAGTAGCTCGTCGAGCGCCCGGCCGCCATCAGTCCGAGGAACCCGATCGCGCCCAGGGTCAGACCGGCGAGCATCGGCCGCCGCGGTCCGGTTCGCCCCGTCAGCCGCCCCGACAGCGCGGATGCGATGGCGACGAAGATGCCCTCGGGGAGCAGCGCCAGACCCGTCTGCAGGGCCGAGAAACCGCGTTCGTGCTGGAAGTACAGGCTGAGCGCGAACAGCTGGCCGTAGAAGCCGAGGTTGATGGCCAGGCCGACGAAGCTCGCGCCGGAGAACGTGTGGCTGCGGAAAAGCCCAAGCGGCAGCATCGGGTCGCGCACGCCGCGCTCGGTGAGCACGAACAGGATCACCGCGGGCACGAACGCCGCCAGCGGTACGAGCGTGCGCGGCGAGGACCAGCCGGCCGAGCCGCCCTCGATCAACCCGAGCGTCAGCAGCGTCAGTGCGACGATACCCAGCAGCTGACCCGGTGGATCGAAGCTGCCTTCGAGTCCTTCCCCGCGGGCGGGCAGATACCGCGCCGTCAGCACCAGGCCGAGGATGCCGAGCGGCAGGTTGACGATGAATACGGCGCGCCAGCTGATCAGCCCGACGAGCAGGCCGCCGAGGATCGGTCCGGACGCCGCGCCGGTGCCGGCCACCGCGCCCCATACGCCGACCGCGCGAGCGCGCTCAGAGCGCTGCTGATAGCTGGCCCGGAGCAGCGCGAGCGAGCTCGGGACGAGCAGCGCGGCGCCGAATCCCTGAACCGCACGGGCAGCCACGAGCAGCGGCACGGACGGCGCGGCGGCGCATGCCGCCGAGGCGAGCGTGAACAGGCCTAGGCCGGCATTGAACACGCGACGCGCGCCGAGCCGATCGCCCAGTGACCCGGCCGGAAGGAGCAGCGCCGCGAACACGACCGTGTAGGCATCGATCACCCACTGCAGGCCGCTGACGCCGCCGCCGAGCTCGCGACCGACCGAGGGCAGTGCCACGTTCACGATCGTCGCGTCGACGATCACCATCAGGTAGCCGAGGCAGATAGCAAGTAGCGGTAGATGTCTGCGCATACATCGAGTATTCCCGGAGACCCTTCGCTCAGGACCGAAACGTACCCACGCTACCGTGTGGAGCATGGATGGAGACGCCGACATCGCGGCCGTCGGAGCCCTGGTCTCCGATCCCGCGCGGGCCCGGATCCTGCTCGCCCTCGGTGACGGGCGCGCCCTGCCCGCGAGCGTGCTCGCCGATGAGGCCGGCGTGGCGACTTCGACGGCGAGCGCCCATCTGGGCAAGCTGCTCGACGGCGGAATGCTCGATGTCGAGCAGCACGGGCGCCACCGCTATTACCGGGTGTCGAAGCCCGAGGTGGGAGAGCTGCTGGAGGCGCTCGCTCGGCTGGCTCCCGCCGAGCCCGTGCGCTCGCTGCGACAGGGCACCAAGGCTCAGGCGCTGCGCTTCGCGCGGACCTGCTACGACCATCTGGCCGGCGTGCTCGGGACCCAGCTCATGGCGGCGCTGCTCGAGCGCGGCGTGCTAAGCGGCGGCGACGGCGTGTTCGATCCGGCCCGGGCGCGCCAGGACCGGCTGTCGGCGCCCGGATTCGACTTCGACTACCACTTGACCGAACGGGGCATCGAGGAGATGCAGGCCTTCGGCATCGATTTCGACTCGCTGCCACGCCGCCGATCACTGATCCGCTACTGCGTCGACTGGAGCGAGCAGCGCCACCATCTGTCCGGCGCGCTCGGCGCCGCCCTGGCCGAGCGGATGCTCGATCTGGGCTGGGTGAGCCGCGGCCGACACAGCCGAGCGCTCTTGGTGAGCGACCGCGGACGCGAGGGGCTGGAGCAGACCTTTGGCGTGCGCTTGAGCCTGGCCTGAGAACGTCTCAGCCATACTGATCGCGTGTCAGGACCAGAGGTCGGCCTCGCGCTTTCGGTGCTCCTCGCCTGTGCCGTTGAGGCGGTCGAGGCGCTGACGATCGTGCTCGCGGTCGGGAGTAGCCGGAGCTGGTCCTCGGCCCTTTACGGCGTGGGGGCCGCGGTGCTCGCGCTGGCCGCGATCGTCGCCGCGCTTGGCCCCGCGCTGACCGCATTGCCGTTCAACGTTCTTCGCCTCATCGTCGGCGGGTTGTTGCTCATCTTCGGGCTGCAGTGGCTGCGCAAGGCGGTGCTCCGGGCGGCTGGGCTGAAGGCGCTGCACGACGAGGAGGCGACCTACGCCGCCGAGCGTGAGGCAGCGCTGGCCGCCGGCTCGCGCGGCCGGCTGGCCGGCTTGGACGGCTACGCGTTCGCGATCTCGTTCAAGGGCGTGTTGCTGGAGGGACTCGAGGTCGCGTTCATCGTGCTCACGTTCGGCGCCAATCAGAATCGAGTCGGACTCGCCGCCGCGTCGGCCGCCGTCGCGGTGGCGCTCGTGTCGGGTGCCGGGCTCGCGATCCATGCGCCGCTCTCGCGCGTGCCGGAGAATGCGATGAAGTTCTCGGTCGGGGTCATGCTGACCGCGTTCGGCACGTTCTGGGGTGCCGAAGGTGCCGGAGCTCACTGGCCGGGCGGCGACGCGGCGCTGCTAGTGATCGTGCCGGGCGTGTTGCTCGTGTCGCTGGCCATGGCGGCGTGGTTGCGGCGCGCGCCGCGGCGGTCGGTGCCTGTCACCGTGGAGGGGACGGCGTGAGCTGGGTCGAGCGTGTCGCGCGGGCCGTGTGGGAGTTCGTCGTCGGCGACGACTGGGTCACGGCGGCCGGTGTCGTCGTCGCTCTGGCGCTGACGGCGGCGGTTGCCGGCGCCGGCGCCGGCGGCTGGTGGGTCATGCCGCCGGCCGTGGCGGCGCTCTTGGCGCTGTCCCTGCGGCGCGCACGCTGACTCGGCGCCGCGGGTGTGTTAGGTAGTACGCAAAACCGTGTCTTTCAAGCCGTGGATGCGCAACACCAACCTCTTCTAGACGCATGACCGCGACTCCAGCGCTGCTCGCAGCGGCGGCGGGCGTCGGGTTCGGCCACGCCGTGCTCCCCGACCATTGGGTGCCGCTGGCAGTCGTCGGACGCACGCAGCACTACCCGCTGTCGAAGGTGGCACGCCTATCCGGGCTCGCCGGCGTCGCCCACGTGCTCGTCTCGATCGTGCTCGGTGCCGTGATCATCGCCGTCGGTCTCCAGTTCCGCTCGAGCGTCGAGCACGCGCAGGACGCGATCATCGGCTCGCTGCTGATCGCGACGGGAGTCGGATTTCTCGTGCTGGAGCTGAGCGGGCATGGCCACGGGCACGACCACGATCACGGCGCCGGCGAGCACGCGCATCCCGCGCAGGCGCACGAGCACACGCATGAGCATCCGCACCCGCCGCGCGGCCGCGTCGCCGCGCTGGCCGCGGTGGTCGTGCCATTCGGCGCCGCCGCCTCGCCGGACCTGACGATCCTGCCCGTGTTCCTGGCCGCGACAACGGCCGGGGCCGGCGCCGCCGTCGGCGCGCTGGTCGTGTTCGCCCTCGTCACGATCGGGACGATCGTCACGCTGACGCTGTTCGCCACAGCCGGCGGCTACCGGGTCCAGGCCGGTTGGCTCGATCGCTGGGGCAACCTGTTCACGGCGGCTGTGCTGGTGGCGATCGGCGCGCTGGTCCTGGCCGGCGTGCTGTAACGGCGTCGGTCCCGGACTTGCACGCGTCGCGCGCGCGATCGCAATACTCCACATCGTGGATCTGGCGGACGGAGGCATGCAGCACGACACCCTGACCCCGCCGGGGTCAGCGCAGGCGCCGATGCGCCAGCTCGCGCCCGACATCACGCTCGGCGGGAGCGCCTTCCCACCGATCGCCGACTACGCGTTTCTCTCCGACTGCGAGACGGTCGCGCTGGTCGCGCCGAGCGGCAACGTCGAGTGGATGTGCCTGCCTCGAGTCGACTCCCCGAGCGTATTCGGCGCGATGCTCGACCGCGATGCCGGCGCCTTCCGGATCGGCCCCTCCGGCGTCGCGGTACCGGCCTCGCGGCGCTATCTGCCCGGCACGATGGTGCTCGAGACGAGCTGGAACACCGGCGCCGGCTGGATCATCGTGCGCGACGTCCTACTCATCGGCAACTGGCACCACGAGGGCGAGCGCTCGCACACGCACCGCCGCACGCCGACCGACTACGACGCCGATCACGTCCTGCTCCGCACCGTTCGCTGCGTCAACGGCGAGGTCGAGATCGCGCTCGACTGCGAGCCGGTGTTCGACTACGGCCGCCAGCCGGCCCACTGGGAATACGCCGGTGCCGGCTACCACGAGGGCGTGGCCACGGTGGCGGGAACCGACCTGCAGTTGAAGCTGACCACCGACCTGCGGCTCGGCTTCGAGGGGCCGCGCGCGACCGCGCGACACCGGATGAAGGAGGGCGAGCAGATCTACTGCGCGCTGTCCTGGAGCGAGCACGAGCCCCCGCAGACCTTCGAGGAGGCGTACGGCCGCCTCGTCTGGACGGCCCATCATTGGCAGCACTGGCTCGACCGCGGCAACTTCCCTGACCACCCGTGGCGCACATTCCTCCAGCGCAGCGCGCTGACGCTGAAGGGTCTGACCTATGCGCCGACCGGCGCGCTGATCGCCGCCGCCACGACATCGCTGCCCGAGTCGCCCGGCGGCGAGCGCAACTGGGACTACCGCTACAGCTGGATCCGCGACTCGAC
>JBJMLD010000090.1:0-9401 GCA_045805545.1 Solirubrobacteraceae bacterium
CCGCAGGATGGAGCGCACTTCACTGTCGTCCTGCTCTAGCCCGACGAGCTCGACACCGCGGTCAATCGTGACGCCCAGCGCTTCTAGGCGCTCGGCCAAGACACGCTCGGTCTCGGTCTGGGCGGTGGAGATGGAGAACGGATACGGGCTATCGACAGTTCCAAGCTCGACGCGGCCGAGAAGCTCCCCGTCGGCGTGCATCTCCAGCGCGCTTAGCTTTACGCCCGAGGCGATAAGTGCATCGACCGTGCCGATGCGTTCCATCATCTCCAGACTGCGAGCATGCACGATGATCGCCCGCGACTCCTCGGTCGGTGCGGGCAGTTTGTCGATCAAACGCACGCCGACGCCGCGGCGGGCGAGCTCGCAGGCGACGACCAGACCGGCCGGTCCGGCCCCGACGACGAGGACGCGGCTAGTTTCATCAGCGGTGTTCGCGTTCATGGCGATCCTTCGCTCCTTGGCCTGGAAATGCACCCCAAACGATGTATCGGCAGCATCGCGTCTTCGCGTTAGGCTGCGGTATGCGAACGAGTTGGCGCAGCCGGAGGTCGCCCGTTCGCGTCGGCAGCGCCGGGTTGCCCCGTCAGACGCGAGCTGAGCGCAGATTGAAGATGATGGAAGGGTGAATGTTGAGCTCGCGGACAACCACGGCATGAAGCCAGATATTCCACAAGCTCATCGTGAGCGTCGTCGCGGCCGCAGCCCCGACCGTCCCGAATACGGGTGTCAGGACGGCAAGGAGAACGATGTGGATAAGCGCAACCCATCCATAGACCCGGGTGGCCACGTTCTGACGACCGGACATCAGCATGAGCCACCCGACCGAACCGGCGGCGGCATTGACGATCTGGCCGACGAGGAGAACGCGCAGTAGCCACTCGGCAGAAGAAAATGCCGGCCCGAAAAGAGTGAGGACGAGAGGCGCGCAGGTGGCGAGGACAATACTGAGCAGACACGACGGCCAGAACGCCCAGGCGACTATTGCGGATACAAGCTGCTGAAGGTCCTCATGGCGGTTCTGTGCGAACAGGGCGGAGAACATCGGTGCTCCGATCGCGTTGACCGCTATCAGAATGAGCCCGACCAGACTTGCCGTCTTGGCCGCCGCGCCATACAGGCCAGCGGCGCGGTGCCCGAGGATGGCGCCGACCATGACAATGTCGGTTTGCTCGATGATGACTAGGAAGCCCGACACGAGCAGCAGCGGAAGAGCTGCTCTGATCCAGATGCGCCGTTCGTACACGGCTCGTGCTGACAAAACGATCGGACCTAGCGCGCGTCGGAACCGCCAAGCCTGGAGTCCAATCACAACGACCGTTGCCGTGGCCGTGAGCGCGAGCGCCATCCTGCTATCGAGCTGGTCACCGAACGCAACGACACAGGCGCCGCCCAAGATGACGAGGCCGGGACGCAGGAGAAGAGACGGCGCATAAGCGAGCGCGATTCTCCGAAAACTACGGACCATCTCCTGCTGAAGGGCCATCAGGGCGAACAGGGGCACCATGACAAAGCCGATCACCGAGTCGGCGCCGGACGCCTTACTCTGCCAGCCAAGAGATAGAACCAGCGTGATGCCAAGCAGCGCGATCAACCCGCCGATCAGGACCGTCCCCACGAGGCTGGTGGCGAGCATGCCCTTCACCCGTGCCCAGTCCCGACGAATTGAATAATCGGGTAGCACGCGAAGGACCAGCATGGGGAATCCTATCCCCGCCGCGATTGCCAGAATCCCGCTCCACGCAATGACGTAGGTGTATGTGCCATAGGCAGTGGCACCGAGCCACCGCGCGAGACAGAGCTGCATCACAAATGCGCTCCCGGCGCCGGCTACCTGCAGTGCAAACGCGATCCCTACTCCGCGAGCAAGGACGCGCGAGGCGACGGACGTGGTGGCGACGCGATTCAGCGTCCGGCGGTGAAGCGCCATTGCGGTCCCCGCGGTGTCCTCAGGCCCATGACCGATCGCACGATACGCAACGATTAGCGCGAAATCACGGCTGCAAAGGAGAAACTGTGGAGTACCGGCAACTCGGGCGCTCGGGCCTGCGTATCTCGGCCATGACGCTGGGCACCATGGGGTTCGGTGGCGGCGGCGTGTTCGCCAATGTCGGCGCCGGCGACGTGCAGGACGCCCGGCGTCAAATCGACCTGGCCCTCGAGGCGGGCGTCAACATGATCGACACGGCGGACGTTTACTCGATGGGCAAGACGGAGGAGATCGTCGGTGAGGCGCTTGGGTCGCGCCGGGACGACGTCATCCTGGCCACCAAGGCGCGCTTTCCGATGGGCGACGGGCCGAACGACGCGGGCCTCTCCCGCCATCATCTCGTCCGGGCCTGTGAGGCGAGCCTGCGCCGGCTCGGCACCGATTACATCGACCTCTACCAGCTCCACGGGTGGGATGGGCAGACACCACTCGAGGAGACGCTCGGCGCCCTCGAGCATCTCCTCCAGAGCGGCAAGGTGCGCTACGTCGGGTGTTCGAACTTCGCCGGCTGGCAGGTCATGAAGGCGCTCGGCATCGCGCGCGCGGAAGGGTTGCCGGCCTTTGTCAGCCAGCAGGTGTACCTGTCGCTTCAGGAGCGCTCGGCCGAGTACGAGATTGTCCCCTCGGCGCTCGATCAAGGATTGGGCCTGCTCATCTGGAGTCCGCTGGCCGGCGGCCTGCTCTCAGGCAAGTACCGCCGCGACCAACCGGCGCCCGAGGGCTCCCGGCACACCACCGACTGGGACGAGCCGCCCGTCTACGACGAGGACAAGCTCTGGGACACCGTCGATGCGCTCATCGAGGTCGCTGAGGAGCACGGCGTGTCCGCGGCTCAGGTCGCGTTGGCCTGGCTGCTCAGGCGGCCAGCGGTCACGAGCCTGATCGTCGGCGCCCGGAGCGAAGAGCAGCTGCGCGACAACCTCGCTGCGATCAACTTGCAGCTGAGCGCGGAGGAGCACCAGCGCCTCGAGCGCGTGAGCCGCCCGACGCTCATCTATCCGTTCTGGCATCAGAGGAAGACCGCAGCCGATCGGCTGGGGATAGGCGACCTGTCGCTGATCACGCCGGGTCCCCTAAATGTCATGGCGCGTGCAGCACGAGCACGCAGCTCGGCCCGCCGAATCTGACCAGAACGGCCGGCCTGTGCCTTGACAGCGCCATGGTCAGCTGAGAGCGTCCCCCCTCAACATGACGGTGTGGGGAGTCGGGCTGCTATCCAACCTCGGCAGGGGTTTCACCCTTCGGCTCCGCGGGCTGCAGCTCGACGATCGGCGCGTGCGGTGCTGCATGACTTCTTGACTGAGGCGGCGCGCCGTGCGCCTGACGTCCAGGCGATTAGCGCGGGTGGCGCAACCCTGACCTACGGCCAGCTTGGACACGACGCGACTGCCCTAGCGCACTCGCTCCGCGCGTCCGGCGTGCGAGCTGGTGACAGAGTCATCGTATTCAGCCCCAACACGCTCACGGCGGCCGTCGGCTTCTGGGCGGCGGTGATGTGCGGGGCCGTGGTGGTAATGATCAGCCCGCGGACGCCCGCCCACAAGCTGGCATGGGTGCTGAAGGACGCTGATGCGGCCGCGCTGATTACGGACGAATCCCTGGTAGGCGTCGCGGTGGCCGCCGGATTGACGAAGCTCCGCGCCGTGATCGTCGCTGGGTCCCCTTCCGCGCTTGCCGACCTGCCCCACTTCGCTCACTCAATAACGCTGGATGATGCCGTCGCCGCGGGCTCACACGCGGCCGGCGACCTAGGCGTCCCTGCTCGTACGGATCTAGCGGCGTTGATCTACACGTCTGGTAGTAGCGGAGAGCCGAAGGCCGTGATGGTGACCCACGACAACGTGGATGCCGCAGCGACCGCGATTAGCAGCTACTTGGATCTCACGTGCCGCGACGTGTTGCTGTGCGCGTTGCCGTTGTCATTCGACTACGGCCTATATCAGATGATCATGAGCGTGAAGGTCGGTGCACGCCTGGTGCTGGAGCGGTCATTCGACCTCCCTGGGCAGATCCTCAACACGATCGTCCGTGAGGAGGTGACCGTCTTCCCAGGGGTGCCGACCATGTTTGGCATGCTGGCAAGGCTTCGGTCGTCTGAGCGCTGGGACTTGACCGGCGTCCGAGCGATCACGAGTACTGGATCCGCCCTCGCGAGCGAACAGGTGGCTTGGCTCCGGGGTGCCTTCCCCAGGGCACAGATCTTCTCGATGTACGGGTTGACAGAATGCAAGCGTTGTACGTATCTGCCGCCAGACGACCTTGAGCGGAAGCCTGACAGTGTCGGCGTTGCCATCCCTGGCAATGAGATCTGGCTGGTCGACGCCGAAGATCGGGTCGTCGCGACTGGCGAGGTCGGTGAGCTCGTCGTCCGTGGTCCGACGGTGATGGCCGGCTATTGGCGCCGCCCCGAGGAAACGGCTCGACGCCTTCGCCCGGGACCGGATCCTGGAGAGGTTGTCCTCTACACCGGTGACCTGTGCCGGCTCGATGACGACGGGTACCTCTATTTCGTCTCGCGGATGGACGACGTTATGAAGTCACGCGGGGAGAAGGTCGCTCCCGCCGAGGTCGAGGCCGCGCTTCGATCCGTGCCCGGTGTGCTCGAGGCCGCGGTGGTCGGCCGCCCTGACGAGGTTCTCGGTGACGCTATCCACGCGTTCGTTCTCGTGGACGACCGCAGCGAGCTGACGCCGGCCGCTCTCCGCACGGCATGCCGCGAGCTGCTTGAGCCATTCATGGTCCCACGAGCCATCGAAATCGTCGACTCCATGCCCCGGACGGCGAACGGGAAGATCGAGAAGGCTGCGCTTGCCTGAATCCACGCATGCAACTGGCTTAGGAGATACAGAATGCCCACCGTGATCGCGCTTAAGGACGTTCTCGCCGACCTCCGCGGCGATCCGGCTCTCAAGAATCTCCCTGATAACGCGAGTGTGATCAGCGACGTGCGCCTGGACTCTCTCGAGCTCCTGCAGTTCATGCTCGAGATCGAGGCAAGCCTGGCGATCGAAGTCGATTTCGAGCGGCTGAGCTACGACCACCTCGAGTCGCTGACTGATCTCGCCTCGTTCCTTGACGCAATGCCCCGGCAGTGACCCCGCTCACCGTACTTACGTCGGCGGTTGGCCTCGGCTCCTATGTCGCGGCCCTGTTGCATCAAGCGCTATTGCGCGACGCGGGGTATCGGGTCGACGTCGAGGTCGTCGAGGGCTGGTTCACCAGCTCGCATATCGAACGCCACCTCATGCACCAGACGGCCTTCCATCGAGACTTCCGCCTTGCGCTAGCCGGTCGACGGATGGCGGGGAGCGTCGAGGGGCGCCTTGACCAGGAACGCATCAGTCGACTGCTCAGCGCTTGGCGAGGAGAGGGCCGTGCTCGCTTTCTCGTTTGGTCCGGATATTGGCTGCCCGTGCTCGAGCGCTATGCGGCTTCGATGCCGGACACGCGCATCGAACTTGACCTGTGCCGTATCGATGCCGTTGAGAGCGATTCTTTTCGTGTCCACCGCGAGCCGGAGGGCGTCGTGCGGCGGGAGCTCTGGCTATGGAACTGGGAGCGGCGCGCCCTGGGCAGGCGTCTCCCCGTGCCGGCGGGCGCTCCACTTCCCTTTGCTGAGCGAGCGCCCCGGCTTGTCGCCCACGGTGGCGGCTGGGGCTTGGGGACCTACGCGGACGTGCTGACGGAGTTCTCGCAAGCCGGGTATGCGCTCGACGTTCTCGGTCCCGGTTCTCCTGACTGGGACGGCCGGGGACCGCTCGACCGGCGCTACGTGAGCGACCCCCAGTGGCATCCCTGGGTACGCAACGCGGCTGGAGAGCTCACCTTCCCGCCGCTCGGGGAGGTTTGCCCCGACGGCGAGGTGCGCTATCGATTGGAGCGCAGATACCCCGCAGCGCACGTGAACGTTCGCGAGGCGATGGCCGTGGTGAGCAAGCCGGGTGGCGGCACGCTGCTCGACTCACTCGCCGCTGCCACGCCTGTCGTGCTTCTCGCTCCGTGGGGCGAGCCGGAGGCCAAGAACGGTGCGCTGTGGCAGGAGCTCGGCTTCGGGATCGACTTCGAGCGCTGGCGCGAGACCGGCTTTGACCACGGTGTGCTGGAGGATCTCCATCACAGGCTGCTCGAGGCTCGCGAGCAAGAGATCGAGCCACTCGTGGCGGAGGCGGTAGCGTGACCACGGCTGAGCTGCGTCCCGTCAGTGGGGCCCCATCGTGGATCGTCATCCAGCTGCTCGAGCGCTGCAATCTGCGGTGCAACATGTGCTACGAGTGGGGCGAATCCGGGTCGTATAAGTCGTTGCCCGGCCTGGCTGAGCTCGACCTCGACGTAATTCTCGAGCGGCTCGAGGAGTGTCTTGCAGATAAGCCCCACGTTGAGTTCTTCGGCGGGGAACCGATGCTGTATCGCGGTATCTGGAAGCTTCTGCAGGTGCTCGGAGATGCGGGCTGTGAGGTTGCGTTCCCGACGAACGGCACGACGCTTCCCCGGCACGCCCGTCGACTTGTGTCCGCCAATCCAGTCCGAGTGTGGGTCTCGCTGGATGGCCCGAGGGAGATCAACGACGCGCAGCGCGGTGCGGGCGTATACGACCGCGCGACCCGCGGGATGGATGCGATCCACCGTCTCAAACAGGAGACCGGACATCCGTATCCGGAGCTCGGCGTCTGTTTCATCGTGACGCCGGACAATTACCACACGATCGAGGAGTTCTTCCTCGGGCTTGACCTCTCACAGCTCGGTGCCGTCAGCATTGAGATGCAGAGCTACGTGACGGCCGAGCAGCATCGCCACTACGCGCGAGTGGCCCACGAGAAGTTTGGAGTGAGGACAACCCCAAACGCCGCCGCCTACGTGCGCGACCCGGCAGTGTTCGCGAGCGTCGATGCCGACACGGTCGCCCGCCAGATGCGTCGCGTCCGCGATGAATGCCATGAGCGCGGCATCCGGTTCTTCAGCCAGCCGCACACCCTGGAAGACGAGACGATCTCCGCATACCTCTCGGCCGATTGGACGGCGATGACAAGCCATCACCAGCGTTGCGCCGTGCCGTGGATGTACGCGGAGATCTCGGCGCGCGGGGATGTCACGACGTGTCACTCGTTCTACGACATCACGATCGGAAACATCTACGAGCGCAGCTTGGTCGACATCTGGCACGGCGAGCGCGCGTCGGGGGTTCGCTCCCACCTCCGCCGTGAGCTGTTCTCGATTTGCACCGCCTGCGCGAGGTACTACAACGCATCGGCGCACCCCATCGCCCGGACAACCGCAAGGCAGAGGAACGACTCATGACCCAGGTGAAGAGTAGTCCCGTTGTCGATCGCGTGGCATTCGAAAAGCTGCGCCGCGTGGCCCCCGGCGCGCTCGCCGCCCGGCGAGTTCGCCAGGCCGTACGACCGTTGCCCGATGAGGTTTCCTTCAAGCTCACCAACCGCTGCAACCTACGCTGTCACCACTGTTACCAGTGGGGTGACGACGGCCACCACCTGACCCTCGAAGCTGAGGACCGCAACCGCGACCTCGACATTGATGTGGTGGCCAAGGTCCTCGATGCGACGCGCGAGCGCCGGGCAAACGTGTTCCTCTGGGGTGGTGAACCGCTGTTCTATTCGCACTGGGACGACCTCGTCGAGCTGCTTGCCGAGCACCGACGTTGGACGTCGGTTTGCACCAATGGTGTGTACATCGAAAAGCGCCTCGACTCGCTACTCACCATCTCCGAGCGCCTGGAGATGTTCATCGCGCTCGATGGCTTCGAGGCCGAGCACGACGCCCTGCGCGGAGCTCTCGCGTGGCGTCGCACCATGAAAGGGCTGCGGCGCCTCGTCCATGAGCGGCAGGAGGGTAACTACTGCGGGGAGGTGACCGTTAACTGCGTATTCCAGGAGTCGATGGTAGGGAAGCTATTCGACTTCGTCACTTTTCTGCAGGACGAGGGCGTTGACGCGGTCTACCTCAGTTACCCATGGCACATCTCGCCGCGGACCGCCGCGCTGATGGATGACTACGTTGACGAGCACCTTCCTGCCGTCGCGGCACGTGTGCCGAGGGGAAGCGGGAGCTGGCATTCGTACACGTTCTCCCTCGACCCCTCTGCGATCAGCAACCTTCGCAGCGATCTGGCCCGCATCGACAACGCCGAATGGCGCACGAAGGTGCGCTACAACCCGGAAATCGACGACGCGAGCCTCGAAGGGTTCCTGGCCGGGAGCGAACGGCCGGCCAGCGGCCGGACTCGCTGCCTGTCGATCAACAGCCGCCTCGATGTTCTTCCGAGCGGCGAGGCCATTACCTGCAAGTTCTTTCCCGAGCTTGCCGTCGGTCGACTCGCCACCTCCCAACTCGCCGACGTCTGGCATGGACCTCAGCTGATGGAGCTGCGCCAGACCGTCGAGGAGCACGGCCTCATGCCCGTTTGCTCCAAGTGTCCGATGCTGTATTCGCGTGGTGCGTGAAGACAGCGAGATCTCCGCCGTGCCGCTCGATGCGGTCGATCGTTGGATAGCTGCTCTAGGCGCGGTGCCGCCAGCCGCAAGGGTGTACGACGTCGCCCCCCGGCGAGCCGAGCTTGAGTTCGGGATCACATCGGCCATTGCGAATCTTCTCGCGGACCGCGGATTGCCCCGATCTTCCTTCGAAGGTGAGGCCAGATTTGCGTGGTCCGACCTTCACTACATCGCTCTGCGACTCGGATCTGCGCGCGTGTACCTGAGAACCATGCGTTCGTGGGCAAACTCGGTCACGAAGGCTGCTCAGTCTGGGTCGCACATGATCGAACTGCGCTATCGCACGTACGCCAGCCCTGGCGCGACTGTAGATGTTTTGTTGCCCGAAGGGCGCCGCGTGAAGACCGTAATCGGTCCCGACCAGATCGTCGCCAGGCTCAATGTGCACATGGCGAACTGTGAGAGCGCCTTTCCCCCAAGCGTTCAGCGTGTCCTTCACCAAGCCGCCGCGTTCGACTTTTACATGCTACCCCCGACCCTAGCCGGCGACGTCGACTTTGCGCGGCGTACGGGACTTGCTGCCTGCTTCACAGCATCGCGGTTCGTTGTGAGTGAGTGCCAACAACGCGGAATCGAGGCGCGGATGGCATACGGGCTGCTGCTGGCGCCGCCGTTGGGGACGCCCCACGAGTGGGCGGAAATCCGTTTGGGTGGTATCTGGGCCCCCGCAGATCCTCTGCTGCTCAGCATCCTCGGGCGATTCGCCGGGCTCGATGCGTCGCGCTGGCCTCCTACCCACTCGCCCAACGCCGTTCTGCTGCGCTTGGCCGCCTCTAGAACCCCGATAGTGGAAGGTGCCGGTCGGTCAGTGGAAACATCGTTCGTGGTTAGTGTTGGTGAACAAGCCAGCCGACCGGTTGCAGCAGCGTTCACGCGCTCTCACCGCGAGGGTTAGCTTGACC
>JBJMLD010000091.1:0-53907 GCA_045805545.1 Solirubrobacteraceae bacterium
CTTGGCCCGCGTCTTCTGGTTGGCCGCGTCCGAGCCGGTGTCGGGCTCGGTCAGGCCAAAGCAGCCCAGCCATTCGCCTGAGCACAGCTTGGGCAGGTAGTGCTGCTTCTGCTCCTCGGTTCCCCAGCGGAGGATCGCCGAGCAGACGAGCGACGTCTGCACCGAGATGACGGTCCGCATGGCCGAGTCACCGCGGCCGATCTCCTCGACGACCAACCCGTACGTTAGGTAGTCGAGGCCGGCGCCGCCATACTCGCGCGGGACTATTGCGCCGAGGTATCCCTGGTCGGCGATCTTGCTCACGAGCTCCAGGTCGAAGTGCTCGTTGCGGTCGTTCTCCCGTGCTCGGTCGATGATCTCGTTGTCGGTGAAGGCGCGAGCCGTCTCACGGATCAGCTGTTGCTCGTCGTTTAGCTCGAAGTCCATAGTCGGCACGCTACCGAAGCTCGTTACGCTGAGGCCGTCGATGGCCCCGGAGACGAAATACGCGCGCAGCGGCGATGTTCACATCGCCTACCAGGTGGTTGGGAATGGCCCGCGCGACCTCGTCTACGTGCCGACCTGGATCTCCCAGGTCGAGCACTACTGGGAGGAGCCGGCGATCGCGCGCTACTTCAGTCGGCTTGCCTCGTTCTCCCGGCTGATTATGTTCGACCGGCGGGGGTCGGGCCTGTCAGATCCCGTCGGTGCCGCGCCGACGCTGGAAGAGCAGATGGACGACGTCGTCGCCGTAATGGACGCCGCGGGTTCGGAGCAGGCCGCGGTGTACGCCCAGCTCGAAGGCGGCGCGATGGCCACGCTGTTCGCGGCCACTCACCCCGAGCGCACCACCGCGCTGATCCTCTACGAGGGAATGCCACGCATGTCGTGGGCGCCCGACTACGACTGGGCGATGACACTGGAGGAGCGGACATCCGCGATGCACAGCGACTGGGGAACCGGCTCGCGGATCACCGGCCTGGCGCCGAAGTCCTCAGCGAACAATGCCCGGCTGCGAGCCTGGTTCGCCAAGCTCGAGCGGCTCGCCGCCAGTCCCGGCACGGCGGCCAAGTTCATGATGATGAACGCGGAGGTTGACGTGCGCGCGGTGCTGCCGACGATCCAGGTGCCGACGCTGGTGCTACATCGCGCGGGCGACACGATGGTCGACAGGCGCCATTCGCTCTACCTGGCCCAGCACATCCCGGGCGCGCGGCTGGTGGAGCTGCCCGGCGATGAGGCGATCTCGTTCGGCGCCGACTCGGTGTCGCTGCTCGAAGAGATCGAGGAGTTTCTGACCGGTGCGCGCCGCAGCACCGACGCCGAGCGGATCCTCGCCACCGTGATGTTCTCCGACATCGTCGAGTCGACGCAGCGCGCGGCGGAGCTCGGCGACCGGCGCTGGCGCGATCTGCTCGAGGGCGTCGAGGTCTCGGTCGGCCGCGAGCTCTCGCGCTTCCGCGGGCGCGCCGTGAAGACGCTGGGCGACGGATTCCTGGCCACTTTCGACGGTCCGGCGCGAGCCATCCGCTGCGCCACGGCCATCCGCGAGGGCGCCCGAGCTCAGTTCGGGCTCGAGGTCCGTTGCGGGCTGCACACGGGCGAAGTCGAGGTGATCGGCGATGACGTCGGCGGCATCGCCGTCCACATCGGCGCCCGCGTCGGCGCCGCGGCCGGTCCCGGCGACGTGCTCGTCTCCGGGACGGTCAAGGACCTCGTTGTTGGGTCCGGGATCCAGTTCGTCGACCGCGGCGAGCGTGAGCTCAAGGGTGTCCCCGGCCGCTGGCGGCTCTGGGCCGTGGCGGCCTAGCGCATCGTCCGCCGGTTAAGCGACGACCCCCGCCGCGCGACGCGACGGGGGCCGTGGTGCGACGTAACTCGGCCTGCGTCTAGGACGCGGGCGGAAGTGACGAAATCGGCGTGATTCCGGTCACGGTGATGGTCACCGGGGCCGATGCCGCGCCGATGTTGTGCGGATCGGTGAAGATCTTCGCGCGGAACGTGTCCGTGCCCGCCTTCCCGAACCTCCACACGAACTGGAACGTGTCGTTCTGTCGCACGCGCCGAGCCTCGACCGCGTGCCAGTCGCCGTCAGCGCCGAGACGCTGCAGGACGACCAGATGGCCGGCCTTATCCGGCGTGATTGAGCCGATGAACATCACCTTTCCGCCCACCGTGGTGCTCGTCGGCGTCGCCTGGAGCTGGAGGACGTCACGCACACCCTCGAACAGGGGTGCCGTACGGCGGTTGGGCGGCAGCGTGGTCCGCACCTGGTAGATCTCGTTGACCGATGGCTTCTCGAGGAAGCTGTAGCTGCCGTCGGTTGCCGTAGTCGTGTCCTCGAGCTTGCGGAACGGACCGTGTGAGGGCTCACGCTCCCACAACGAGACGCTGGTATTCGGCTCGGGAGTGGTGCTGTTCGGCTGGTCGAGCACACCGGAGATCGTCACCATCGAACCCTCCGGGATGATCGGTGCCGAGGAGTTGATCGTGAACCCAGGCACCTGTGCCTGTTGGATCGAGACGGTCACCGCGTCGGACTCCGAGCGGATGTTGCGCGGATCGCCCGGCAGCACGACACGCACGTCGCGGTCGCCCGGCACACGCCAGCGGTAGGAGATCGAGTAGCTCGAGCTGGCGTTCAGGAACCCGACCTTGAGTGTCTTCCAGTTATCGTTCTGGCCGACCTGCTCCTGCAGGAGCACGCGCTGGAACCGATGTGTCGGAGACACGGTTCCGGTGAACGTGATCGGCTGGCTGGTGTCGCTCGTGGCCTTATCGGCCGCGATGCTGATGAGCGCCGACACACGCTCATGGACCGTGCGGCTGTGCGAGCGGTTGGGGCCGCGCACGAACCAGCTGCGATTGGTGTCGACGACGCCTTCCTCACGGGTGAACTTGTAGAAGCCGAACTGGTCGGTGGTGGTGCGTCCGATCAGGCTGAAGTGACGCTGGAGGCCGACCCGGTGAAACAGGAGGATCGGCTGCCCCTGAACGGGGGAGCCCTTCAGCTGACCATAGATCAGGACACCCTGGCCGGCCACGATCGGATTCGGCGTGGCGTTGATCGTCAGGCCGTGGTTGTGCCTGGGTGCAGCAGTGGCGATGCCCGGTGCGGCGGCGACCAACAACGTGGTCACCACTGACGCGAGCAAGGCAAAGCGTAGGCGCATTACGCCCTCCTTTTCCCAGCTTGGTAGGGGGTGGCCACCGCCGGGTTCCCGGCTCCCTTCCGGACGGGGGCTGCTTGACGCACCACAAAACCCGACGTCACAGCGAAAGTTGCGCCGGCTGCCAAAGCGTTCCGCGTGCGCAAGAAAATGGTCCCCGGATGGCCATGGCGAGCGGTGCCCGCTGGGCCATCCGGGGACCGGTTTAGCCCCCGGAAGTCGGGTATCGGGTCACGCGATCATGAGCGTCTGCGGGTCGTCCGGGCTCACCCGGACAGGCACGGCGGAGCCGGGCTGGAAACGGCCGATCGACATCCGGCTCACCACCTGCGTGAGGGTGGCCGGATACGGAGCCCTGCCCGGAACCGTGACCATCAGGTGCAGCTGGACACGAGGGTTGTCGTTGATCGTGGCGCCGCTGTCGGTAACCTCGTTGATCGTCGCCTGTCCGACGATCCCGCCCGCGATCAGGGCTGCTGTCTTCTGTTGCTCCGCGGCCAGGCCGTGGAATGCCATCACTGAGATCCTTCGCTCGTGGTTGAGTGGCAACCGTAGGCGCGTCGCGACCGCCTGACAATCGCGCCTCAGTCTCAAATCGGTCTCGCCGCGACCGTTAGACTGGGTTGCGGTGGACCCGTTCGCGCTAGTGATTCTGGGTGGGCTGGCCGCGCTGATCCTGTGGATCTGGCTGCTCGGCAAGTACTACCCGGGCAGCGGACTGGAGCAGCTCGGACTCAAGAGCGCACGCGAGATCACCGAGAACCGGGAAGCGCTCGACGCCGAGGACCTGGACCAGATGCTCGAGGCGCACAACAAGCGCCGACGCGAGCGCGGCGAGTCCGAGGTCACAGTCTCCGACCTGGAGATGCGCGTGATGGAGGACGTGGCCGAGCAGCGGCGGCGCCAGGAGGCGTACATGGCCGACCGCGAGCTAGACCAGCTGCTCGAGGTGACCAACGCGCGACGGCGAGCCCGAGGGCTTCCGGAACGCACGCCCGCGCAGGCTCGCCAGGAGTTCGAGCGTAAGCCGCCTGCCGCCGGCAGCGAGCCCGAGGCGGGATCGCCTCCATCGCCCGAGCACTGACCGGTTGGCGCGCTGCCTGATCATCGGCTGCGGCTGCCGCGGCCGGGAGCTGGCGGGGACGCTCAAGGCGCGCGGCCACGTCGTGCGGGCGACGACGCGTCGGCGCGATCGCGTGGCTGAGATCGAGGCCGGCGGGGCGGAGGCGGTGGTGGCGGATCCGGACCGAATCGCCACGATCTCCCCTGCCTTCGACCATGTCAGCGTCGCCTGTGTGCTGCTCGGCGCGGCGACGGGCCCGCCGGAGCGGCTGCGCGCGTTGCACGGTCCCCGCCTCGACATGCTGCTCACGCGGATGCTGGATACGACGGTGCGCGGCCTCGTGTACGAGGTGCCGGACGGTGAGCTGGGCCGGACCGGGGCGGGGATCGTGCGCGCCGCCTGCGAGGGGTCACTGATCCCGTACGTGCTTCTGGAAGCCGATCCGGCTGACCATGCGGGCTGGCTGGAAGCTGCCGCTGCGGCGTTCGAGCGAGTGCTCTGAGTGCTCAGCGGGGCGCTAGTCGAGCAGCGGGCCGATGCGATCGAACAAGTCAGCCAGGATCCTGGCCGTCGCGCCCCAGATCAGGTGCTCGCCGACCAGGTAGGTATCTGTTCGGATCGGCAGTCCGCGGCGGATCAACCGGCGCCGGTCGTAGCCGGCCACCAGCTCTCGGAGGGGCAACTCGATGACTTCCGCCACCTCCCGGGCGCTGAGCGTCCACTCGCGGCCGGCCGCGATCAACCCGACGAACGGATAGACGGCATACCCGGTGGCGATAGTCGGCGTGGGCTGCAGCGCGCCCACGATCTCCACTGCGTCCGGCGGCAGCCCGATCTCCTCGTCGGCCTCGCGTAGCGCGGTGGCGCGCAGATCGGCCTCGCCCTCGTCATAGCGCCCGCCCGGAAACGAGATCTCGCCTGGATGGCGCCGGAGATCGTCGCGGCGCTTGGTGAATACCGCGTGCAGCTCATCGGCCTGGACGTAGAGCGGCACGAGCACGGCGGCGTCGGTGCGGCCGCTGACGTCGAGCGCGATTGCCTCCTCGGGGGCGAGCAGAACGCGCCGAAGGTCATCCCGGAGGCTGCTCAGTCGGGCGGGCATCGTCTGACTATATTCAGCGGCATGGAGGGTTTGATCGCCGTCGATGTCCAAAACGACTTCTGTCCCGGTGGCGCCCTGGCCGTCCCCGAGGGCGACGCGGTCGTCGAGCCGATCAACCGCCTAGCCCGTGAATGCGACTACGTGGTGGCCACGCGCGACTGGCATCCCGCAGATCACCACTCGTTTGCCGATTACGGGGGCCCGTGGCCAGTGCATTGTGTGCAGGACTCGCCGGGCGCTCAGTTGCACGAGAGGTTCGACGCGAGCGCCATTGACGACGTCGTCGACACCGGGCAGGCGCCAGACCACGAGGGTTATTCCGGCTTTGAGCACACGGAGCTCGAGCGACTGCTGCGCGAGCACGGCATCGACCGGGTCCACGTCGGAGGCTTGGCGCTCGATTACTGCGTCAAGGAAACTGCGCTCGACGCGCGCCGCGCCGGCTTCGACGTGATCCTGCATCGAGGCGCCACGCGCGCGGTGGAGGTGCAGCCGGGGGACGGCGAACGTGCGTTGGCCGAGCTTGAGGCGGCAGGAGTAGAGATTGTCGATTGACGATCTGACCGGCCGGGTCGCGCTCGTCACCGGTGGCAGCGGCGGGATCGGCGCGGCGATCTGTCGTCAGCTGGCCGCCGCGGGCGTACGCGTAGCGGTCAGTTACGGCTCTCAGCGTGATCCGGCCGAGCGTCTCGCGGACGAGATCGGTGGGGCGGCGTTCGGTGCCGACATGGAGGATCCCGAGGCGCCGCGCCGTTTGGTCGCCGAGACCGAGACCGCGCTGGGAGCGATCGATCTGCTGGTGGCGAACCACGGGCTGGCCCGTCCCGCTGCGTATCCCGACGTCGACGCGGCGGCGTTCGATCGCACCCTGGCCGTCAACCTGCGCGCCCCGTTCCTGCTCGCCCAAGCGGCGCTCCCCGGGATGCGCGAGCGCGGGTACGGCCGCATTCTGTTCATGTCCTCAGCCGCCGCATTCCGGGGCGGGGTCGTCGGTCCCGATTACGCCGCTTCGAAGGCCGGCCTGCACGGCCTGACGTTCTTCCTCTCCAGCCGCGTCGCGCCAGACGGGGTGACGGTCAACGCCGTCGCGCCGGGATTCGTCGAGACGCCCATGCTGCCCGGGGACCCGACCGAGTTGGGTGCGCGGGTGCCGGTAGGCCGTGTCGGGCGGCCTGAGGAGGTCTCCGACCTCGTCGTGGCGATCCTGCGCAACGGCTACGTGACCAATCACGTGTTCACGATCGACGGCGGCATGCACCCTCGCTAGTTGTAGTTGCTGAGTAGGTTGGTTCATCCGCGGCCACCATTCGCGTGATCTCGCGGGCGGAAACGCCATCCTGATACGCGGGATGCCCCGTGCACGCCCGCAACGCCAAGAACGTAGGCGAGCGACGCCCTGCTGACGCGCTCGCATGCGTTTTTGGCCTTATTCGACCAAACCGCATGCAAGCGGCCTGGACGGCCGGCGCTGACATTCGTTTTTGGCGCTCTGCCACACATTGCCGCCCTCCGCGCCGTCACGCGCCGCCTGACCAGCGCGACCAACCTTCTCGGTGGCTACAGCTAGTGGGTGGGATCCACCGCCCGGGCGGGAATTTTTCACCGCCGCGTGAGTTTTTCCGCCGGCGTGCGTCTCAGGTCTGATTTCTGCACGCACGAGGCGCCGTCGGTCGACGGATGCCAAGGGAGGTACTCGATGAAACGACTGACGTTGACGGCATTTGCCAGCGCACTGGTGCTGGCGATCGCTCCGGCCAGCGCGCTGGCGAAGCACCATCACAAACGCCACCACCACAAGCGCGTACACCACGCCCGCGTGGTCCACAAGCGCTTCGGCGACGTGAACAATCCCGCCACGCCGAGCACTCAGACCTCGGATGCGGTCGGGAAGGTCGACTCGTTCACGAACGGCGTCCTCACGATCAAGCTGAACGACGGGTCGAGCGTGAGCGGCAAGGTCACGAACGACACCGAGATCGAGTGCGAGGCCGCCGAGAACGAGTCAACGATGCACGCCGACGGTGATGGAGGCGGCGGTGGCGACAACCGCGGCGGCGATGACAATGGCCGCGGCGACGACAACGGCGGTGGCGACGACGAGAACGGTCAGGCCTGCACCTCGACCGGCCTCGCGTCCGGAACGTCAGTCACCGGCGCCGAGCTGCGGATCACGTCCGCGGGCGCCGTGTGGGAGAAGGTCAGCCTGATGCCGTAGGCGATCCTGGTCATTAGGTGATGCGCGACCGGCGGCCCAGCCCGGGCCGCCGGTCGGCTACCAGGAGGTTGCAAGCACGAATGCACATTGTTTTGAGGAAGCTTCACCGCTCCCGGGGCGTCTTGGTTAGAAGGCAGGGTGCTTCTGCTCGCCGGTACGAGAGCTCTTTGACATGAGCCCGCTCGCGATCTCCATCCGATTCCTTCAAACGCAGCCGGACGAACGGCTGCTCGCGCTGGCTCGCGACGGGCACGAGCGCGCCTTCGAGGCTCTCATCCAGCGCTACCGCCGGCAGCTGCTCAAGTACTGCCGACGGCTGACCTCGTCTGACGCGACGGCGGAGGACATCCTCCAGCAGGCGCTCCTTCAGGCCTGGATCGCACTATCGGCCGGCGAGACCGACGTGCGCGACCCGCGGGCGTGGCTGTACCGGATCGTGCACAACGTGGCGATCAGCAACCTGCGCCGGCCCGCCCACGAACAGGTCGCAATCGAGCGCGGTGTGGGGGCCGGCGGCGCCGATCACGAAGTCGAGCGCCGGCTCGCGGTCCGCGAAGCGCTGGCCGGCCTGGCTTCGCTCCCCGAGCTTCAGCGCCAAGTGATCCTGAGTACAGCGTTTGAAGGCCGCAGCCACGACGAGGTTGCGGCAGCACTCGGTCTCAGTCACGGCGCCGTACGTGGCCTGATCTACCGCGCCCGCGCGACACTTCGCGCCGCGGCCGCGGCCGTTACGCCGTCGCCGCTGATCCAGTGGGCGCTTCGCCAAAGCCCGACCGGCGGCGGGCGCTCAGCCACGGTGCTGGAAGCGGTTGCCGGCAGCGGCTCGGCCGGACTCGGCGGCGTCCTGCTGAAGGGCGGCGCCGTCGTGGCCGCGGGTGCGCTTGCCACGGCAGCCGGGATCTCGGCGAGCCACGTCGCGCATCCCTCGAACCGTCACGCCCACGCGGCACTGGCGGGGCATGCCGCGGGCCGGGCCGGAGCTGTGGCCGGACCGGCGGCGGGCGCCGCCGCGGGCGGATCGTCGACGGTGGCGCTGGTCGCGTTGAGCGGGCCGGCTGGTAGGAGCACTCCGGCCGGCGGCGTTGGCGCTGGCGCATCTGGCAACGGTGCTGTGCTCGGTGGAGCCGGGTCGGGTCGGGGTTCTCGCGGCCCTGGCCCTGGCGGCGGGGGTCGCGGCGGAAACGGCTCGTCCGGTCCTGGCCGCGGTAGCGAGCCTTCTCGCTCGGGCCCCGGGGACGGCTCAAGCGGATCTGGCGGTTCTGACGGATCTGGTGGTGGTTCGGGCTCGCCGGGCGGCTCGGGCGGTTCCGGTCAATCAGGCCCAGGCGGGCCCTCGGGCGGCGATCACAGCGGGGGCTCGGACGGCGGCGGCACGAGCGGCAGCTCGTCGAGCAGCGGCTCGTCCACCACGGCGACTGCCTCCACCGACGGCTCCGATCACTCAGACGGTGGCGGTGACCACAGCGGGAGCGGTTCGGGCGATCCAACGTCCACCGGCTCGGGCTCGGGCGGCGGCACCGACGGGCACGACGGTGGATCGAGTGGCGGATCCAGCGGCACGGGTGACTCGAGCGGCTCCGGTGGCGGCACAACGACCAGCGGCACTACGACCCTTTCGGGCCACTGAGGCTGGTCTCGCGGCCTAGGTAGCCGCGGGTTCCACCAGCTGGATGCGGTCTTCGAACATGACCTCGCCGTCCAGCGTGCGGTGGACCGGACACTTGGCTGCGATCACGCGCAGCTTCTCGACCTGCTCCTGGCTACAGGCGGCGGGCAGCCGAAGCTCGACCGTGAACTTGGTCGGACAGCCTCGTTCCGCCGGCGCGTAGTCACACACGACCTCGACAGGACCAAGGTCCCACCCCTTGCGCTTGGCGTACATCTCGACGGTCACAGCCGTGCATGAGGCCAAGCTTGCCGCCAGCAGCTCTTGTGGGCTCGGGCCCTCGTCGTCGCCCCCGTGTTCACGCGGCTCGTCCGCCACCAGCTGATGCTGGCGGACGTCGACCGTGTGCGTGAATGCTGTCGCCGTGTTGCGGTGTGCAGTTGCCTTCATTGGCTGGTCCTCGTTGGTCGATGTTGCCTCGGTGGGCGCACTCTCATCGTAGCGCCGCCGCGGCGCCGATCAGCTCAGGCGATTGAAGACCAGTCCGGTCGGCACCTTGGGATAGAAATACGTCGACTTCGGCGGCATGCTCTCCCCACTCGCGGCGACCGCCTGTACGCGGTCCACAGGGGTTGGCGCCATGAAGAAAGCGGCGTCGTACTGGCCTGAGGTGACCAGCTCCAGCGCCTCGGCGTCGCTGCGGGCATAGCCGAGGCCGTCGAGGTGATCGATCCGCTCGTCGGTCATCTCGAGCGGCCCTTTGAGGATCAGCGCCTCGAGCACCGCCGTGTCGAGCCGCCGGTACGGCTCGGCGTGCTCGGGCAGCGCGGCGTCGGCGATCGCGGGCTCCTTCAGCCTGAGCATGAACGGCCGGCGGAAGTGCGCGTCGATGTAGCCCATCTTGACTTCCTCTCCCGGCGCGGGCGTCAAGGCGTCGGTGGTCTCGAGCGGTTCGATGTCAAAGGCGCGGCGCAGCGCGATGGCGAGCGTCTCGTGCTGATCGGGGCGCAGCCCGCGGACGAGGCGGTGGGTCGGGAACACCGTCAGGCCGGGGTCCTGAAGCGCCACCAAGCACATCAGCACGTAGCGGTGCTCGCCCTCGCCACCGACCTCCTCGGCGTACACGCGGGCGGTCTCGTAGCGGTGATGGCCGTCGGCGATCAGCAGTTCGGTGCCGGCCAGCGCGTCTTGCGCGGCAGCGATCGCCGCCGGGTCGCTGACCCGCCAGATGCGGTTCACCGTGCCGTCGTCGTCGGTGGTCTGCGCCCATGGTTCCTGTTCGCCGGTGACGGCCAGCGCGCGCGCCGCCGCGCCTTGCGGGTCGGAGAAGAGCGCGAAGATGGGGGATAGGTTGGCTTTCGTCGCGCGGGTGAGCCGCAGGCGATCTTCCCTCGGCCCGGGGTGAGTTCGCTCATGCGGCCTGATCCGACCCGGTCCGTATGGCTCCACGCGGACCCGCGCCAGAAAGCCGTGCCGGGTTCGCGCCGCGCCATCCGGCCCCGTGTAGTCCTGCTCGAGCGGCCACACCGCCGGCTCGGAGTCTTGGACGAGCGCGCCGTCGGCTTGCCAACGCCCGAACAGCTCGGCGGCGTGAGCGTAGGGATCGCCTCCGTCCGGAGCCTGGGGGAGATCGATGCGAACCACGTTGTAGGGCGAGCGCGCCTCGAGCTCGGCCCGTTGCTGGGGATCGATCACGTCGTACGGCGGCGCCACCACCGGCTGCAGTCCGCCGGTCTTGTCCAGGTCGTAGTGCAGCGCGCTGAGCGGTTCGAGCTGGGCCATCGCGGGCCGGGAGGCTACTCCACCAGGCTGGGCGGCCGGCGGTCCCGACGAGCGGCTCGCCGCGGCCGAACCTCACCGTACGCCGGCGCCAGCTCCGCGTCGAGCGCGGGACGCTGCATCTGCACCCAGATGATCGCGCCGACCACGATCAGCCCGCCGGCGATCTGGGGCACGGCGAGCGCCTCGCCGTGGATCGCCCAGGCCAGGCCCGCGCCGAGGACCGGCTCGAGCGTCGCCACCACCGCAGCCCGGTGCGCCGGAAGGTGCCGGACCGCGGCGAACATGCATCCGAACGGCGCCAGTGTTCCGCCGACAACTACGTAGACCGCGAACGCGATGTTGCGTGCGCCATGCAGGGGATGCAGCGGAAACGACCAGAGCGGTTGCGTGATGAGCCAGAACAGCGCGGAGAATCCGAAGCCCCACAGCAACGTCGTGGCCGGCAAATACCGCTGGCCGGCCTGCTCGCCGGCGAACAGGTACATCGCGAACGTGATGGCGGCACCGACCGCGGCCAGGAGTCCAAGTCCGTCGAGCGTTGTCGGGTCGTACGCGCGGACCACGAAGAAGCAACCGAACAGAGCCAGTCCCGCGGCCGCCCACAGCCCGCGCGGCAGGGAGCGCCGGTGCGCGACCTTCAGCCACACGAGCAACAGCACAGGTCCGATGTACTGCACGGTCAAGGCGACGCCGATGTCGAGCCGGGCGATCGCCGCGAAGTAAAACGCGGTGACCCCCGAGAGCCCGACCATCCCGAGCAGCGCCAGCCGCGGGACATCGCGCCGGCGGATTCTCAGCAGCGCCGGCCGCGTCAGCGCAACCCCGACGGCGATCGCCAGGAACGTCCCGATCGAGCGGAGCTCGGCCAGCCGCGGCGCCGGCAGATGGTCGGCGAGCAGGAACTTGGCCAGCGAGCCGTTCAGGGCCCACAGCGTCGCGGCGGAGGCAGCAAGCGCATAGCCGAGCCGGGGCGAACGCGTGCGGGGCGGGGGCACCGGTGCAGTCTCGCAGCGGGCGCGGTGGATGCGGGCGCGCTCGCGACGGCTAGACTCGGCCTGCAGACGGGGCGTGGCGCAGCCTGGTAGCGCGCCTGCTTTGGGAGCAGGAGGTCCCCGGTTCGAATCCGGGCGCCCCGACTGGGTCGGGTCGGTTCGTGCTTAGCCGCCTTTTGCCTTGAGCGCGACGCGACGGTCGCCGCCGCCGGGCAAGCGATGTCCCGGCCGGCGCCAGTCGGTGTGGGCTGCCGTCGGGAAGCCGTGCAGCAGCCGCGAGATGATCCCGCGCAGGGTCTCTTTCCCGTACGGGTGAGAGCCGTCGAACATCGAGAGCACGGCCAGCGACACGCGCGCGCAGCCCCGCGTGAGCAGGACGACCTGATGGTCGAGCAGGCCCGTCCCGGAGCCCCAGCCGCCCTTGAAGTACAGATTCCAGTGAGCCGGTGGGATCTCGCCGATGCCCCAACGCTGGGACGGCGTCACCGATGCCAGCAGATGCATCGCGTACGCCCGGTGGCGCGGCACGACGTAGTTGTCGATGTTGTAGAGGAACTTCGTCTGGTCGTCCGCCGTGATCCGCGTCTTGCCCCAGATTGGGTCGGTGCCGAAGTGCGTCATCCCGACGCGATTGGCCAGCGCCCACAGGCCGCTGTCGCCGACGATCCCGACCACCGTCGTCGCCGCGTTGTTGTCCGAGAACTCGATCATCGGCGCCAGCAGCGATCCGTCATACCCGTTGAGTGGTCGGTTGGCGACGGACGGCCGGTCAAGGTACGCCACCAACAGCATCGCCTTGACCACACTGGCCGACCACTCGACGTGCTCGGCCCGGTAGCCCCAGAACCGGTGCTCGGTGCGGACGGCGAACGCAATGTCTCCGGCACGCGTGTGCGCGTAACTGATCGCGGCGTTCACATCCGGCTGCCAGATGTGGTTGAGCGGCGCCCCGTAGCCGGGCAGCTCACACGTCGTCGGCTGCCCTGGTCGCAGCCGGGCCGCTCCGGCCGGCGCCAGCGCGGCGGCGCCGACGATGCACAGCGCCACCAGCACGAGCGCACCTCGCCGAGCCCAGCCAAGTCGACGCACAAACACCTCTACAGTCTGCCGCAGGTCGAGCCCCCGTAGCTCAGTGGACAGAGCACCGGACTTCTAATCCGATGGTCGCAGGTTCGAATCCTGCCGGGGGCGTCGGTAATCGCCGGTAATGCCAGTAGTTCAGTTTGGCTGCTTGGACCTCCGACGCGCGGCCCGTTCTCCGCGCACGACGCCAGCCGCTGACGGTCGGCGGCGTTTCACCCCCCTCGATGCCTTATCGGACGCGTGGCGGCCTTGGGCTCGCTTCCGCCTCTAGCCGTACCAGGAGCGATTAAGAGGCCCGGGCGCTACTTCCCGTGCGTGGTGTGGGCCGACCGGGCATCGGGTAGGGGACTCCCGCGCGGGAGGCGCATCAATCCGTCCAGTAAGGGAGGAGACGATGCGCAAGCTCGTCGTTGCCGGTTTCGTAGCACTCGCTCTCGCCGCGGTCGTTGCACCGTCGGCGAGTGCTAGCTCGTCGACCATTGTCGCCAGGTCGTCGAGGCTGTCTGTAGCGGCGAAGATCACCAGCTTCCGCGCGACGGCGGCCGGCGTGGTCGCGAATGGGACTCTGACGGGGAAGCTGAGCTCCGGCACGAGCGTGTCGCGCGACAGCGCGCCTGTGAGGTTCGCGGTCGTGGCCGCGGGTCGCAATCGACGGTGTAACGTCATCACGCTCCGGCTCGCGCCGCTCGACCTCGAGCTCCTCGGCGTGCGGGTCCAGACCTCACACATCAGTCTGGACGTCTACGCCCTGCGTGGCCGCGTGCTCGGTGACCTGTTCTGCGCGCTGTCTCATGCCAAGGTCACGTTCCCTCGCGCCGCGAGCGTTGCTCGCGCCCTGAACTCTCGCCTCCACGGCCGATCCCTGCCGGTGTTTGCCACGTCGGAGCCGGTGGCGGGCGCGGCGCAGATGTCCTGCCAGGTGCTCAAGCTGGTGCTGGGGCCGCTGCACCTGGACCTGCTTGGTCTCGTCGTCGATCTTTACGGCAAGACCAAAGCCGACCCCGTGGTCGTCACGATCACCGCAATTCCCAGCCAGGGACTGCTCGGCCAGCTCCTGTGCGGCCTCGCCGGCGGCGGCGGCGTGACGAGTCTCAGCGGACTGCAGAGTCTGCTGAACAGCCTCGGCCTGAACCTGTCCACGACACAAATCCAAAACGTCCTGAACCAGCTCGGCATCGGCAACCTGTCCAGCGGGTTGACGCAACTCGAGCTCAACCGCATCCTGCGGGCCCTCGGCCTCGGCTCGAGCACCCCGACCGGCTGACGCAATCGATAACGAGGCCCCGGCGAACGCCGGGGCCTCTTGTTCGAGACACTGGACCCACCTGGGTACGTCCTCCTCTGACGGCCAGCGAGTTCCTGCTCTCGTCTTGGAACCGAGGACAGGCGGCGCTGATCTGTACCTCGCCGCGCTCTTGGCTTAGGTCGCTAGGAATCAGCGCCTGAGGTCCGGGGCGGCTTTTCGCGCGCGTGTGACGGACCGTGAGACCGGCAAGAGCGGTGCCGATGCCCATCGGGTCGACGCGCTCTACCGCGCGAAGGCGTAGAAGCTCGGCTTACGATCGCCGCCGGCGGTGAGCAGGCCGCCGTAGCTCACGGGCGGCGTGTCGTAGACGTTGATCCAGCCGAGACCGTAGATCCGTCGCCAGCTGCGGGCCATGGCGAGGGCGCGGGTAATCCATTGCGCGGCCACGGGCGGGTCGACCCAGAAGTTGAACTGCCCGTCGTGCCGGGTCGGAATGGTCCATTCGGAGAGGAAGATCGGAAGCGGCCGGTGAAGGTAGCGGTCGATCCAGGTCGCGAGTCGCGGGAGGTCTGAGAACTGCACCGTGCCGTTCGGCGACGGTGGTCTCGAAAAGTTCGGGGCCTGCCAGGAAAACGGATTGTGTGCATAGATGTCCATGCGCGGGACCCGGCCTGACGGGAGCCGCAGGTTGCGGATCCACTGCTCGGTCCGGATCTCGCCCGCGGTGTAGGTGCAGCCTCCGATCACGAGGTTCCTCGGGCTCACCCGCTTGAGCGCCACATACGCCGAGTCGAGGATGCGGGCGTAGGTGTGGGGAGCCAACTGCTGAGCCGCGTTCAGCTTGCCTTGCGGGGGAGCGGGAGTGAGGGGCTGGAAGTTCTGACGCCGCGTCGGCTCACCCCAGATCATCCATAGGTGAACCCCGGGGTATCGACGCGCAGCAGCGGTCACGAACGCGGCGTAGTCGCCGACGTGCGTTGGCGCCCAGTTCGTCGAGCGCCCGCCGTTGGCCCACCCGGGTGCCTGGATGACCTGTAGCAGCACGCGGATGTGGAAGCGGTTGGCCGCTGCCATCGCACGGCCAAGATCATCGGGCCAGTGGTAGGCCGGATCGTTCGGATCGGTCGGATTGACCGGACGGCGCGTCGCGACATTCGACCACCAGAGATCCGCCTCGTAGATCGATACCCCGAGGCTCTTGTACATCGGGAACTGACTGACACCGCCACGCTCGAGCGGTCCCCAGATCGCCTTGCTGAAGGCGGACGCTCCCGCCGGCGCGCAAGCCAGGAGCAGTGCGGCGAGCGCAAGCCAGCGCGTCGACGCTCGAACGATCCCCATCACGCCCCACACTATCCGGGCTCGGGAGCTCGGCGACTGCTCCACAGCAGCAGCGCTCCGGCCGCGATCGCAATCGTGCATTGCAGAGCGACCGTCTCTCCCTTGCTCGCCGGTCCGACCACAGTGAAGATGTGGTGGAAGGATCCGATCGCGAGCAACCCCACCAGTACCGCCGCCGTGGCCAGTCCGAGGCGGGCCGCGCCGTCGAGCGCAAGACCACGCATGAGCACTGCGAGAGCGAGCACGAGCGGCGCCATGCCGAGCACGGCCAGCCGTGGCTCGCTGTCCTGCGCCCATGACGGGTTGAGGATCACCGGTTGCAGTGCGATCGCCGCGCCGACGAGCAGGCAGGCGTAGCCGCCGGCTCGATCGATGCCGTCGGTTGCCGCGTCGATGGACGCCTGGGTGCGGATGCCGCGATCACGTAACCGCCACCACGAAGCGGCGAGTAGCGCCGTCACTGCCAACAGCGAAATTGCGCTGCGGGCGAAGTGGTCGAGGAGCGCATGCAGGTTGCCCGACCCGAGCAGCGTCATGGCGTGGAGGCTTGGCGCCGGGCCCGAGAACGGCGCTGCGACGATCCTGATCACCACGTAACAAGCAACCGGAAGCGCAATGACTGCGCCTGCGAAAGCGCCGCGAGTTGCGCCGAGCCGGGCGCGCCAGGCCGGATCGGACACGATCACCACGCTCGCAACCAGCGCCGCGGGGAGCGCCGTCTGGCGCGCCATCGTTGCCAGCAACAGGCCTGCGAGCAGGCTCACCGGCGCCCGCAGCACCAGGCCCCGCGCCGCGATCAGGGCGCCAAGTATGAACATCAGGTCAGCCACCCGCCCGACTCCGAAGAAGAAGTAGCGCAGCCCGTACGGGTTCAGAATGAAGACAGCAAGGCACACGGCCGCAGTTGCACGACTGACGTGCAGGCGCACAAGTACATCGGCCAGGACGAGACAGATCACCACGGCCAGCACCACACAGGCGACGCGATAGGTTGGAGTCAACCCAGCGTGCAGGAGCTTCGCGACGCACCCAACGAGGTAGTTGGGAATGAACCGCTCGGCATGCCACTCGGCGATTCGCCGGTGCAGGAGTCCCGGAGCCGCGGCGGCAATCGCCCGATAGCTAATCGGGTCCCCGTCGTGGTAGCGACCAACGGCGTCAGCCCAGCTGACCCAGCGATTCGTCACGGCCACGAAGGCCAGCATCACGATGGCACCCGTCCGTGCTCCTCCGAGGTACGAAAGGCTCCGCTGCAGCCCCGATCTCGACGAGTCGACGCCTTGCAGATCCGTTGTCGCGGGCAGGGAGCTCATTCCCACGCTGCCGCGCCCGAGGCCAGCACGAGATCCTCGACCTCGGAACCTCCGCCGAGCCGCTCCCGAACGACGACAGAGCGACCCGTCCGTCGAAAAACGGTGCCCCGATTCGTGCCGTCACAGGACGTCCGGCAGATCGCGAGCAGGCCGCCATCCCTGACGCGCGCTACCAGATTTGCCGCGAACCGCGAAAGCGTAGTCTCGTCGAAGTAGCTGCGGTTGAGGATGTTCGCCGCCCGGACGACGTCGAACTGCTCCCGGAAGCGGCCGGGGACGCCAATGTCATCCGCTGTTAACGCGAACGCTGGTGAGCCAAGCACGCGGGGGCTGAACAACGGGATGCGGCGGTGAACCGGGCGCCACTTGCGAGGTGCCGCAAGTGTCGCTGCCGGCTGGGCGCGCGAGCAGACTCCGAACAGCGCCGCGGTGAGAAAGCGAGCGCCGCGCACGATCAGCCGGCCTGAGGCCAGGTCCAGACGCCGGCCGTAGAACTCGACCGTCAGCGGCCGGCCGTCGTCGAGGTACAGAACGGCACATCGCGTTCCCCACGTACTCAGCCAACCCCACGCGTGCAGGTCGCCGATAAGCATCCGAACCTCTCGGCCGGTGGCGGTCAGCTGCTCGGCCCATTCAAGACTGGAGATTCCAGAGCCGGCGGCCACGTCCATCACGGCCACCCGCGTATCAGCCGGGAGCAGGGTGCTGACCAGAGCGTTGAGATCATCCAGACGCCCATCGTGGCTCGTCTTCGCGGTTCCATTGGGCATCCACAGCGAGGAGAAGAACTGCTGCTCGACGGCCGCTTGGCGCTCGCCGGCGCCGAAATACACGTCCAGGACGCCCACGCGCGGAACGCGGATCGTGCTGATAATCCGATCGAGAGTTGGTGTCACGCAGGCTCGGATTCCGATCAAACTGAGCTCCGGGGATCCTAAGTGGTCTCCGCCGTAGGTTCGGTCCGCGGCCGCTGATGCACGCGTCGATTAGTCTGAGCGCGGTGAGGTGGCATCGGGGGTGGGTCGTGAATCGGCGCCGGCGTAGCAGGGACGTCCTGTTCTTGATGCCGACGGCCTCGCCCCTCCTGCGGCAAACCCATCCAGATTCAGCGGGCGGGGCCGAGAACCAGGTCCTCATGCTGGCGCGGGCGCTGGTGCGGAGGAACTTCCGCGTGGCGATTGCGACGCTGGCCGACGGCGTCCCGCTGGTCGCACAGGTGGACGGCGTCGACGTGGTTCCCCAGCCTGCCTCACCAATGTCTGCCCCCGTGATCAGAACCGTGATGTTCTGGATTCTCTTGGTTCGGACGCTGTTGGCGAACCCCTCGAAAGTGATCGTGCAGCGGAGTGCGAACATCCACACCGCTCCGGTTGCGGTGATGGCCAGGCTCCTGGGCACGCGGTTCGTCTTCGCAAGCGCGGGTCTGCGCGACTTCGACCGTGCCGCGTGGAAACGTCGCCACCGGGTGCCTTTCGACCTCGGAGTGCGGCTGGCGCACGAGGTGGTCGTCCAGAGCGATGAGCAAGTGCCACTCTGCCGCAAGCGCTTCGACCGTCGGCCACTGCGGATCAAGAGCATCGCCGAGCCGGCCTCGTTTGAGGCGTCTGATCCTGATGCCTTCCTCTGGATCGGCCGGTTGGCGCACCACAAGCGCCCCACGGCCTACCTCGAGCTGGCGCGGGTAGTGCCCGAGGCACGTTTCCGGATGGTCGCGGTCGACGTGCCCGCGCACGAGCAAGGTCTCGCGTTCTCCGCGATCGAGCGCATGGCGGCCGACCTGCCGAACCTCGACGTCCTACGCTCGCGGCAGCGTCGCGAACTCGTCCCCCTCTACGAATCGAGTGTGGCGGTCGTGAGCACCTCGATCTCGGAAGGGATGCCGAACGTGTTCCTCGAGGGCTGGAGCCGCGGGGTGCCTGCCGTCGCGCTGAGCCACGATCCGGACGGCGTAATCCAGAGCGAACGGCTCGGAGCGTTCGCGCACGGGTCCCCGACGAGGCTGGCGGAGATTGCCCGCACGATCTGGGAGCAGCGCAACGATCGAGACGACCTTGCGGCGCGCTGCCGAGCCTACGTCGCTCGGGAGCACGCGATCGGGCACGTGACCGACGAGTGGATCCGCGCTCTCGAGCTAGGCGCGACGCGGTGCGCGCCGGGCGACGGCGCCGGCAACCCACTTCAGCGTCTCGATCGGAGCAAAACCGAACGCAACGCATAGTTGCCGCAACGCCGCGCGCGGCTCGGCCCCGTCGGCGTAGCGCAGGTACGCGAGCGTGAAGGCCAGATTCGCATGCGCGCGGCGCCTGAGCCGTTGCAGCTCGGCCGGCAGCAGGCCTGAGCCAAACGCTTTTCGCAGGAGAAGCTTGACGTCATGCTCGAATGGCGCGATGTCCAGATGCATCTGCGTCGGGTGGCTGCGATAGCTAGCCAGTGGCTCTGTCACCGCCGCCAGCTCGCAGCGCAAGGCGATTCTGCACGCGAGGTCGGAGTCTGCGGCCGTGGACAGCCGCTCATCGAAGCCGCCGATGGCTCGGAACACCGACGACGGGATCAGGCCGGTCTGAGCGAGGGCAACCCCTGGTCCTCGTTGAAGGAGGACATTGCGCAGAGCATCCTGCGGGCGGGGCGCCGGGACCACAGCGCCGTGCAACCCGCCCACATCGATGCGACGCACCGAGCCGTAGACCAGACCGAGCCCCGGGCGCTCAGCCAGCAGCGCCATCTGGCGCTCGATCTTCGTCTCCACCCAGGTGTCATCGGCATCGAGGAACGCCAGGAACTGTCCCCTCGCCGCCCTTGCCCCGGCGTTCCGCGCTGCGGCCACGCCGCCCCGAGGCCGCCACAGATACGTGACGCGATCTCCGAACCGTCGCACCACTCCGGCGCTGCCGTCGGTCGAGCCGTCGTCGACGACGATGCACTCGATTGGCGCGTACGTCTGGACCAGGATGCTGGTGATCGCCTCGGCCACGTAATGCCCGCCGTTGTAGACGGGGATGATCGCGCTGACGAGTGGCTGATCCCCGTTCACGCGGTGCTCTTCGCCGGTGCGTCTTCGGGTGCGGCGAGCGTTGTGAGTCGAGGCGTGCTCCATGCGCCGCGCGTGAGCCGCGAGAGCTCCTTGACCACGTCGGCAGCGAGCAGCCAGGCAACCGCGGCGTAGATGGCGCCACCGACGAGGCAGCCGGCGACCACGCGCGGCACCGGGGCGTGCACAAATTGGCTGAGCACGACGATCCCTGCGCCCATCGCGGTCGCGGCCAGGAGCGGTGGCCGCACGGCCCTCCACAGCTCGGCGCGACGGAAGTGAAGGATCCTCGTCGACACGTAGATGCCAATCGCGACGAACACGACCCGCACCGCGGTCTGGCAGATGGCGACGGCGACGATGCCGTCGTGTACGAACACAGCGATCAGAGCGACGAGCAGGATGCCCTGCGGGACCGCCAGCTTGATCATCACATCGACGCGCCTGGTGGCCAAGTACGCATTGCCGGCAACCTGTCCGAGTGGCCAGCCGGCGAAGCCGATGCTCAGCACCTGAATGACGCGGGCGGCCGCGTGCCAGCGGGGTCCGAACAGCACGAACACGAGCGGGTCGGCCAGGGTCAGGAGGATGACGACGATCGGGAGGGCGACGAGTGCCACATAGCGCGTTGCCGCGAGTGCGGCGCCGCGCAGCGCACCGCGCTCACACAGGCTGAACGCCGGGAACAGAACGAGTCCCACAGCCGCGATGACGTCAACGATGAGCGTCTCGGGCAGCCGATACGCCACGCTGTAGATCCCGAGTGCCGTCGGACCCAACACGGCGCCAACGAGCAGGTTGTCGGCGTAGCCCATCGTCATGCCGATCAGTCCAACCGTCGTGACGCCGCCGCCGAACCGCATCAGCGGCGAAAGATCGCGCCGCCGGATGCGGAGCTGCGGTCTCCAGCGCACCTGTGCCCACAGCACGCACGTCCAGCCCAGCGTCCCGCTCAGGTACCCGCCGACCAGGCTCCACGCGCCGAAGCCGGCGAGCGCCATGCCGATGCCGACGGCTGCGCGAATGACGACCTCGACCAGCTCGGCGATCGTTCGCTGTCGAAACTCCAGATCACGCTGCGCAAGGGTGTAGTGGGTCAGCCCGAGTGACCTGAGCGGGAGATTTAGGGCGAGAACCGCGAGCAGCGGCAGGAGCCGCGGCTGGCCGACGACGTGAGCCACCACCGGGCTGAGCGCCACGAGGGCCACAGCCAGGCCGCTGCCCATAGCCACGGTCAGACAGAAGGCGGTGTTCGCCCGCCCACCATCGTCATCCTCGGTGACGATCAGTGCCTTGTTGATCCCGAGATCCCTGAGGGCGTCGAGCGCCGTCGTGAAGATCAGCGCCAGCGCAACCAGACCAAAGTCGCGTGGTGAGAGCAGACGGGCTAGAACGGACGTCGAGACAAGGACCAGGAAGCGTCCCGCGGCCAGCGAGGTGCACGACCAGAACACTCCGCGGACGACACGAAGCCGCATCCCGGTTGACCCAGCTTCCGCCACGTGCCGACGCTAACAGCCGCTTGCCCGTGGTTGCGAGTCGAATTAGAGTTCGCACCGCGAGTGGGGCGCTCTGACGGTCAGCCATCGACGTATACGCCCGCCCTAGGAGAAGGCGGGTTTGAGCCCTATGTCCGCGCCGTCCGCCGCCATCCTCTCCTGGTGGTGGCGGTCGCGCTCGCGGTACTGCTCGGTGCCGGTGCCTGGCTGCTGGTGCGCACTCCTCGCTACAGCGCCACCGCCCAGGTGCTCGTCACGCCGACGCCGTATTACGACCCTACGTATCTCGGACTTGCCGCGGTGGTGCGCGATACACCGGGGGATCCCTTCCGCGCGGCGGAGACCGCCGCCACGATGATCGATTCGCCGTCGGCGTCGGCCGCGACTGCGCAGCGCCTCGGTGGCGGATGGACGCAGAGCAAGGTGAGCGCCGCGATCAGCGTGTCCCCGATGGGAGGCACGAACGTTCTGGCGGTCGAGGCCCGGGCTGCCCAATCCGGAGATGCACGGAGCCTGGCCAACACCTTCACGGCCGTGGCTCTCGCCGAGCACACGGCGATGCTGCACGCACAGGCGCTCGGGTTGGTCGCCTCGCTCAGGGAAACCCTGCCGTCCGCCACCCCGCGCATCGCGAGCCTTCGCGCCATCAGCGACGGCAACGATCCCACATTCTCGTTGCTGCATCCAGCAGCCGGACGTGGTTCCGTAACCGGCCCAACCGTCCGGCACGTCCTGACGCTCGCCCTGTTCGCCGGGCTGATCCTCGGCATCGCCGTCGCGCTTATCGCCGACGGCGTGATCCGTCCGAGACGCTTGCCCGAAGCGGCTGGGGACTCCGGGATGGGGAACGTCGCCACCTTGAATCCGGAGCTCCTCGAGAAGCGCCGGCGTGTCGAGGACCAGACGCAGCCGTGAGTGCTGTGCGCCACCGAACGTGGCCGCCGCCGACAGCCGTGGCGAGCGTGGCCGCCGCGGTTCTCATCGGCGCCCTGCTCGCACTCAAGCCGGTTGTGGGCGCCGCACTGATAGGGGCAGTGCTGTTCGCCTACGTGGTGATGGTCGACGTGGCCCTGGGCGTCGCCCTGTGGATTCCGGCGCTCTTCGTGCGGCCGGGCGTGGTCACGTCGCTCATGGGGCTCGGGATCGCCGCCGCCTGGCTGGGCTCACTCGTTCGCCTGCGTCCGCCGCTCCGCCAGCTGCTCCCCGGCCAGCGGATCCTCGTCGGCTCCGTCGCGCTGTTTCTTATGTGGTTGGCGCTCTCCGTTCTGTGGGCCCGGGATCCACATGTGGGATGGGATGTGTTACGCACGTGGATGACCGCCTGCGCGGCGATGATCGTCGTTGCCAGCACGATCACCACGCCGGGCCGCGTCAGGCTTGTGCTCGCCGCGTTCGTGCTCGGCGCGGTGGTGTCAGTCGGCGTCGGCGTTGCCCAACACCAAGCCGCCGGCCGTTTCGGAGGCGCAGAAGGCAACCCGAACGATCTGGCTGCGCAGCTGCTGCCGGTGATCGTGCTGAGCCTTGCTCTGATCGCCGATCGGCGGCGCGGGTTCGAACGCGCTGTGCTCGGAGGCGCTGCCGCCGTTCTGACCATCGGCCTCGTGGCGACGCAGTCGCGCGGCGGGGCGCTGGCCGCCGTCGCGGTTGTGCTCGCCGCGATCATCCTCTACCGGCGTCAGCTGCGCCGTGTGCTCCTGGCGCTGGCGCTGGTGGCGACGGTTGCAGGTATCTGGTTCGCAGCGTCGCCGAGCGCGTTTCATCGGGTCACGAGCTTCGGCAGCGGAGGCACCGGCCGCACGACGCTGTGGGAAGTGGCCTGGCGGATCGCCGCCGATCACGCGCCAGTGGGAGTGGGCCTCGACAACTTCCGCGTCGTCTCCCAGGATTACGTCCGGCGCCCGGGCATGTTGCGCTACGTCAGCCAGATCGAGTCTCCCCACGTCGTCCACGACACGTATCTTCAGCTGCTCGCCGAAACCGGGGTTCCGGGCCTCGGACTATTCCTGACGGCTGTCATCGCGGCCCTGGCGGCAGCGCATCGTGCGGCGCGGCAGTTCGCGCGGGCTGGGCGACACGATCTCGCCGGCCTGGCCCGGGCTGTTCTCCTGGCCACTGTCGGCATCCTCGCCGCGCAGCTGTTCCAGTCCAACGGCTACGACATGTTCTTGTGGATCCTCCTCGGCCTCGGGCCAGCGCTGCTGGCGGTGTCGGTGGTTCCCGCCTTGGATGCCCGACGCCGAGTCGCTGACGTCCCGGCGCCGAGCCAGTCGTAGCGGGGCGGCCGCCGTGCGTGTTCTGGGCGACTCCTGGTATGCGGTCGAGCTGGGTGTTCCGACCCTTGAGCACGAGCCGTTGCCTCGGTGGGCTGCCCGGCACATCGGCAACCCGCTCGTGCGAGGGATCGCTCTGTGGTCGTGCGCGAGGCGCTATGACCGACTTGTCCTATCCGACAGTGGCGTGACCTTCCGCACCGTGATGCTGCTCGAACGGTTGCGGCCACGGCGCCGGCCCTATCTGGTGCTGCTCGAGTTCCGCCCGGCACCATTGCGCCGTCGATCTTCGATCGCCATATCGCGGCGTCGGCGCTGGCTCCGGGCCGGGTATCAGCGATGGATCATCGGGCCGGTGCTGCGTTCGGCGCTCGAGCGCGCGCATACGCTCTCATCCTGGGAGGTCGACCGGAACGCCCGGGAATTTGGCATTGCGCGCGAGCGCTTCACGTTCATCCCATTTCCGCTGACGGTCGCCGGCGAACAGTTGCCACCGCGCGAAGGTCGCGGCCGACGGGTCCTCGCGTCCGGCCGAACCTTGTGTGACTGGCCGCTGGTCTTCGCCGCGGCAGAGGGGCAGTCGTGGGAGCTGGAGATCGTCTGCGATCCGCGCGACCGGCGCTTCGTCAAGCAGCTGAATGCGGATCATCGGGCGCGAGTGTGGTGTGACATACCCCCCGAGGCTCATCAGGAGCTGCTGAGGAATGCGGCGGTCTATCTCTTGCCACTGCGCGAAGGCGATGTCAGCTCCGGGCACATCCGGGTGTTCGATGCGACCCGAGCCGGCGCAGCGCTCGTGACGTCCAACGTCCGCGGCCTCACGGACTACGTCGAGCACGGCGAGACGGCGTTGGCGTTCCCTGCCGGCGACGCGTCGGCGGCGCGTGAGGCCGTGAATCGTCTTCTCGGTGACCCGGCACTCGCCGACGAGCTACGTCGCGGCGCCTTCAAAGCCGGGCAACTCCGCACGCGTGAGGACTACGTGCACCGGATCTCGCAGCTGGTTCACGAGCGCTGAGCCTGGCGGCGAAAAACCTGCGGAGCTCACCCTCAACGGATAGGCTCGCCCGCAGCCGCTAGCCATCATCACTCTGGGGGCGTTTGGATCTTCGATGCTGGGAGTTGTTCGGCACCGCTCGGCCTGCCGCGTGATGGTCGGATCCCGGACGGCCGGGGCACGCGCGCGTGGTGCCCTGCTGCTCGCGTCGTTGCTGTTGCTAACGAATTGCTTGCCGGCCGGCGCCGCCGCTTCGGGGCCCGGCGTGCACGGAGATCCAAACGGTCCGACCGGCACGGAATACGCATTCCCGCTCGGGCAGGCGCGGGGGATCGGCGGTCGGGGCGGGACGTTCGGGCAGGGCATCACGGCGGCGCCTGGCGCAGCGGCCGCGGCTCGTGGCGGTGCGCGCGCACGGCGCCGCGTCTCTGCCGCCGGGGCGGTGCCCGGGACTGGTCGCTCGGCACGCGCCGCGATATCCCGCGCGCCACGCTCATCACGCCGACCGGCGTCTCGGGAGCGAACCCACGGCGGCGCGTCCGGCGGCGCCGGTCCCGAGAGGGCCACCACTCGCGGTTCGGCCGAGGCCGCTCGGATCGTACACGTGGCCTCCGGTGCCTCTGCCGTCGTGTGGATGCTCGGAGCCGCCTTCTGCGTGGTCGCTCTGGGCGCGCTGGGCGGCCAAGCGCTCACGCGGCGTGAGCGCCGACACGACATGTCGACTAGCCATAGCTAGACGAGCGATGGCGTCCGGCATCGCGAGCGCGTGGCAGGACGACGTCGCGACGCAGATCGCGCCAGCCGCCCCGTCATCGACTCTGCCGACGGGTGCTGGCCCAGCTTGGCTGGCTGTGGCCCTCGCGGCAGTCCTGGCAGCTTCGCCGGTGGCCCAGGGCTACTTCGACTTCGAGCTCTGGGGTGTCCTGGCACTCGGAATGCTCGTCGTCGTGATCGTTCTGTTGCGGGTCCGCGTCCCGGTCCTGCGTGGCTCGTGCACCGCTGCCACCGCCGGCCTCGGCCTGTTGCTGGTTCTCAGCGCGGCGTCGTGGCTGTGGGCTGAGTCAAAGGAAGCCGTCTGGACCGAGACGAACCGCCTGGCCCTCTACTGCGCGGTCTTCGCGATCGTGCTGCTCGCCGTCAGGCGGCGCGATACGGCGAGGACGGTCATGATCATCCTGGGCGCAGCGGCGCTGATCGTCAGCCTCTGGCTCTGCGCGTCGATGCTCCTCGGCGCCGCCTCAGGCGACTTCGCCTCACACCGCCTCGATGCGCCCATTGATTACGTCAATGCCGACGCGGCGCTTCTTGTCATGGGACTGTGGCCATGGGTCGCGCTCGCGGAGACGGCGAGGCGACCGGTCTGGCGCGCCGGATCGTTGGGCGCCGCAGCGCTGATCGGCTGCACGGCCGTCCTCACGCAGTCCCGTGCTCTGCTCCCGGCGACGGTCGCGGCGGTGATCCTCGTGTTGTGCTGCACCGGCTCCCGGACGACGCGCGCCCTGAACATCCTGCTCGTCGCTGCGTCGGTGGCGGTCAGTCTCCCCTGGACCCTACGGGTCTATTCAGCCGGTGGGGTGGCAGCGAGGTCTCTGCCGCCCACCGACGGCGTCCTGCGCGCTGGGGGGATCGCCATCGTCGCGGCGAGCTTGGGATGCGCTCTTGCGCGTCTGATCGCTGCTCACTACGCCGGCCGACTGGGAGTGCAGCGTGCCCGGCGGCTCCAGCGTGGGGTCGGCATCGCGCTGCTGCTGGCGGCCGGAGCGCTGCTCGCCGCCGGGCTCGTTGTCGCGGCACCGTCGATCAGCCGTCAGTACGACTCGTTTACCGCGATGCGCTTCAACGACGCCGCACCCGTTCGCATCCTCGACGCCGGCGGCTATCGCTACGACCTGTGGCGCGTCGCGGTCCGCGAGTTCGAGCGACATCCGCTCACCGGCCTCGGGGCCGGCAACTACGACGTCGAGTACTACCGGCTGCGGCGCAACCCGGAGTACGTGCGTCAGCCGCACAGCTTGGCGTTGCAGATGGCTGCTGAGCTGGGGATCGGCGGGATTCTCGGGCTGGTCCTGTTCGCTGGCGCCGTCGTCTGGGCGTGTTTCACCCGACGAGGGACGCTCGCCGCCGGAGACGTGTTCGTCAGGGTGGCAGCTGCGGGGATGTTCGCCGCCTGGCTTGCCGGGACGAGCGTCGATTGGCTCTATGACATTCCGGGGATCACGGCAATGGCGATAGTCGCCGCTGCCTTGCTCGTGCTGCGTGTCGATGCTCCGGCGCGACGCGCGCGCCGAGGCGCGCACCGTCTAGTGTGGGCAGCAGGGCTCGCGGTCGTGGCAGTGCTGGCGGCGAGCATCGGAAGGCAGTACGCCGGCAGCGAGTACACGAAGCGGGGAACTCGACAGATTGCCCACTCGCCCCGCCTGGCGATCTCGACGTTGCTCGAGGCGGTGTCGCTCGATCCGTACTCGCTGCCGGCGCGCTACGCGCTCGCGGCAGCGTACGCAGAGCTGAACGACTATCGCGACGCACAGGCGACGCTGTTGGCGGCCGCGGAGCGCGAACGCCACAACTTCGTCGCCCCGGCGCTCCTCGGAGATCTCGAGCGACGGCGCGGGGCGCCCGATGTTGCGGCGGCGGACTATGCCCGTGCCGCCGCGCTCGATCCGCACGACGTGCGTATCCACCCGACGCCGACACGTGCCCGAGGAACCCGATGAGCGGCGTCACGCGCGCGGTCGAAAGCGCCCCGGATCTGCTTGAGCCAGACCCAGTCGCCCACGCTGCCGGCCCCAGAACCTGGGAGCGCCCCGTGGCGGGAAACACGACTTGGCCGACGACTCGCCTCGCCAGCTGGTGCCTGTCCATGCTGCTGTTCATCGCTGTGTCCGCTCCCGCACTCGCCGGGCGCATGCAGCCGTGGTACTGGTTCGGCCTCGTTCCCGTGGCAGCCGCGATCGCGCTGGCGACGCGAGCCCTGTTCCGGAGCCTCTGCGCGGCGGTACCAACCCGCAGACGGACGAGCGGCGCACTGGCCGCGCTGCTGAGCGCGCTCGCGACGGCCTGCGTCGTGACAGGCGCCTCGGCATTCGCGGGATTCGCCTTCTCGCCGGCACGGTTCGGCCTCACGGTCGGGACCTCGTTCGCGACGCTGGCCGCAGCCGCCGGTTTGCGGGCCGCGGAGATGCGTGCTCAGTCCGGTTTGCGCCGCGTCTACTTCGTCGGCTCGGCCGCGTGCGAGCGCGACCTCATCCGCGAGCTTCAACGCTGCCCCGACCGACAGCTCGTCGGATCGTGGCTCGCGAGCGATCGGGCGGCCGTGCCCAACCTCGCCGCACTCACAGCCGATGTAGTCAGGTCGCGGGCGACGGTCGTGACCGTCGAGGGCGACGCGATGCGGCGTGAGGGGACCGAGGAGGCCCTCAACGCCCTCGCTGCGGCGAGCCTGTCGGTTGTCCGATTCGCATCCTTCTACGAGGCCGAATTCAAGAAGATTCCGCTGGCCGAACTCGCGGCTGTGCCGCCGCTGGCGGATGCCAGTCATGGATCCCTTCGCGGGCTGGGCGGCATCACATACCGCGGCGTGGAGATTCTGCTCGCGGGATTGCTGCTGGCGCTCACCCTTCCGGGCCTGTGTGTGGCTGCGCTGGCGATCCGCCTGACCAGCAAAGGCCCGGCGCTGTACCGGCAGCGCCGAGTGGGCAAAGGTGGCGTCCCGTTCACCCTGCTGAAGCTGCGCACGATGACCACGGCTCTGCACGCCGAGGCAGGGTGGGCGCACGTTCACGCCCACCGCGTCACCTCGGTCGGCAGGCATCTGCGTCGCTTTCGTCTCGACGAACTCCCTCAGCTTTGGAACGTCCTGCGGGGCGAGCTCGCGCTGATCGGCCCGCGCCCGGAGCAGGTGCCGATCGTCGAGCGGCTGTGCGAGCAGGTGCCCTCCTACGGAGTCCGGCACTGCGTCCGGCCGGGCCTCACGGGCTGGGCGCAGGTCAACCTGGGATACGCCGGCTCAGTCGAAGGCACCGTGGCAAAGTTGCAGCGCGACTTGTTCTATGTGAAGCGCCGAAGCCTGAGGCTAGACGCGCTGATCATCTGGCTGACCCTCAAGACCGTGATCTCGGGAAACGGGTCGGCCCATGAGCCTCGCGATCGTCGGCCAGCCGTTCACGATGCAGCCGAACAGGAAGCCGAAACCCCACGCGAGATGCATGATGAGGAAGATCGCCGGTAGCGCCACGACGTCGCTTGGGCGCCGGCCCCGGCCGAGACGGATCGCCTCGACGACGACGGCACCGCTGTAGATCCCGAGGAGTCGCCGGGCCCGGCGCGCGATCTGCCCCGGCGCGGCACAGGCGAAGACCACGGTCAGCGCGAACGCCGGCGGGAGGAGATGGGAGCGGCGCAGTACTCCTACGTCCAGACTGGCAGCCCACGCGCGACGCTCCGCGTAGCGCCAGTACTGGAGGGCGAGCAGGCCGAGCGTTTCCCGGGGTGCGTACCGGGCTGCCATCGACGGCACGCAGACAATCCGCCCGCCGGCGCGCCTGACGCGGAAGGCAAGCTCCATGTCCTCGCCCTTGAGCGCCCGCTCGTTCCACCCCCCATGAGCGAGCAGGAGCTCCCGTGTCCAGATCCCGCAGTATCCGCTGTCGACGTCGATCTCCGAGGCCGTCACCTGGCGGAACCGCGCGCCTCCTCTGCCAAGCGGTGAGCGCAGCGCAAGTGCGATCGCTCGTGGCCAGCCGTCGGTTCCCGACGCGACCTGTGGACCGCTGACTGAGGCGACATCTCCCGCCGCGAGTCTGCGAACTCCGTCGCTGAGATAGTTGGGCGGGAACACTGCGTGCGCGTCCATGCGGGCGATCAGAGCTCCGCGAGCGATGCGCAATCCGTGGTTAAGGCGCTGCGGGATGCTCCAGCCGGTCTTCACCTCGACCTGGAAGCGCGCATCGCCTCCTATCAGCCGCTCGAGTTTGTCCAACGTGGAGTCCGTCGAGCCGCCATCGAGAAGCAAGAACTCGACCGAGCCCTCGAACGTCTGAGCCTTCATCGCCGCCACCGCCTCCTCCACGTGGCGCTCCTCGTCACGCAGCAGCACCAGCACCGTGACGTCGACGCCCTCCCCATCGTTCCGCGTCTGGTGGGTAGGCGTCATCGATCGGCGTGAGGTGCGTCTGTAGCTGGACCGTCCGCGCTGTCCGTCCAGGCGCAGAGGTCGTAATCCCCTCTTTGCCGCTCCGGGATATCGTCCGCTTCGATCCGCCGGATGATCTCGGGCAGCGTCCGATAGAAGTCGATCGAGCGCACCGGTGGGTGCAGTGACCACATACCGGGCGGCGTACCGAGAAAATCGACGCGGACCTGTCCGAGCCGCGTCATCGTCTGCGTCAGTGAGGTCTCCGCCGGAGCGCACAGGGGATTGCCCTTGACCAGTGCGCCTTTCGAGACGGCGCCGATCAGGGCGCGAAGGCCTGGCCGAGCCATGGGCAACCCGCCGTCCTCACCGTCGATGCTCGACCGATCGAGCATGAAATTCCGGGTGCTCATACGCGAGAACCGATACGCGGGGCCGGGCAAACCGGGCAGTGAGAGCGGCACGCCGTTGCGTGACAACGCACTGGGCCGCCGCGAGCCGGCGTGGCCGATTGCGACGCGTCGACGCCATGGCCCGGGGCTCGGGGGTCCGGGCAACGGGCTGCACGTGAACACGTGTGGCTGCGCCAGAACGCGCTTTGCCTCCGCGATCCAGCCCTGGCTCCCGCCACCGAACATCATGTCCGAATCGACGTGGAGGACATACCGGGAGCTGACCGCCCAGAGGCCGAACAGGTACGCATAAACGGCCTTCCCGAAGCAGTCTTTGGTCGGGACCGGTCGGGTCAGGGAGAAGCGCCGCCGGACCGCGTCCATCGTGCTGGCGTCATAGCCGACCTCCACGACCCGCGCGTTGGGGTGCTCGTCGAGCAGCGTGCTGAGCAGCTTCCCGAGATCGCGGTGATGCGCGCGATCGCGTTCCCCATCGCCGCTGCGATCAAGCGTGAGCATGACCTCATCGACTTGGCCCCCCCATCGCCGGAGCTGGTGGCGAAGGGTCGCGCGAGCGTGCGGGAAGTCGCCGGGCGCGACGCTGATCTGGAGCGTGACGCCGCCGCCGAGGTCAGTCGACTCTGTGGGACGTTGGAGCGCTGGCTCGGCCATGTGTGCGATGTGGAGAATTGTGCTGTACGTGCCCCGCGTGAGACGCTTGCACGTCTTCTCAGCGGAGCGAGGCCAGCCGCGGGACACCGTCGTGCAGCCAGGTCACGCTGTGGGGCCCGAGAGCAACATTCGTGAGCGAGTGACCGGCCCCAACCGTTGTGTCGAGCCGGTTGACGCCCGTGTCGTCCGCGGCAACTACGTGCTCCTCGATGCATCCTGTGGTGAAGGTGCATGGCGTTGCTGCCACGAGCGCGTGGGGCCACGCGCCGGCGCCGCCCGTTGGATTGTCGGTCACATACAGCTGACCGCCTTCGTCCCCGGCGACACAGAGCGTCGTGGTCGGGCAGGAGAGGGCGGTGATCGTCCGAGCAAGAGTTGTCGTTGACCACGCATCGGCGCCTCCGGTCGGGTTGCTCGACGTGAGCAAGCCACCAGACGCAGCAACGACGCACAGCGTCGGGGACGGGCACGAGATCGGCCCGTAGACGAAAAGGGTCGGAACTGTCTGTATGTGCCACGCGCCGGCCCGGCCGCCCGGGGCGGTGCTCGTGGCAATGCCGGAACCGTCGACGACTGCGGCGCAGAATGTCGCGGCGGGGCATGAGACCGCCGAGGCGCTCGAAGCGATGTGCGCGCTGGTCCAAGCGCCTGCGCCGCCGGCGGGGTTTGTCGAGGTGAGGACGTTACCCCCGCTGTCGACTGCCACGCAGAGTGACGGCGACGGACATGCCAGGTCGACAAGGAACGTCCCGGGATTAAGTTTTGCGACGGACCAGGTCGAGGCGTCGCCGAGCGGATCAGTGGTCGTGGCAAGGCCATCCGAACCTTCGATACCGACGCACAACGACGTTGACGGACACGCGACATGGTTGAGCTGGATGGCAATCGGTGTCCACGCGCCGGCGCCGGCGGTTGGATCCGAGGAGCGATACGTGCTGTTCCCGGACGGGCCGAAGCAAAGGGGACCCGCAGAGCACGAGGCACGGTACACAGCAGCGCCGGGCAGCTCGATTACGTTCCATGCCAGATGGTCCGGCTGAGGGTGGGTGGATGTCCAGATTCCGCTCGGTCCGGCCGCCGCCACGCATAACGACGACGACGGGCACGAAACGCTGCCGATGGGAAAGGCATGGCCGTTGTCCACGGCCTCGTGCCAGGCGGCGAAGCCGCGCGAGTTGACCTGTAACGAGTCGACTGCAAAGCAGTCAAGCGGATACTCATATGGGCCGGATCGGCATGTCTCGGAACCGGTCGACTCACGACCGGCGCGAACGTCGTAGACGGCGACGAACTCGGTCGAGCCGGCGTACTTGTCGGAGATGGTGAAGTTGACTGCCGCGTAGACACCAGCTACGGCAACGTGCGAGATCGTGGCGGCAGGTACCTCGAACCCGGTATTCGAGAGCAGCGTCCGGCGGATCCCTGTTGCGAGCGCGCAGCCGTACACCTTGATGGTCGACACCTCACCGCTGTCAACGGGTGGCGTCCACCAGACGACGGCTTGCTGAGTCCTATATACCGTGGCGTTGCCAGGCGGAGTACACGCCGCAGCGCGGCCGGATCGCCGGCCCCAGTCGATGGTCCGTGCCCTCACCGCACCGATCCGATGCGGCGATCCGCCGCGACGCGGGACGACGAACACAAAGTGCCCCTTACCGACGAACGCGATCTCGTTTCCATCGGGCGAGAACGCCGGCGCGCTCCCGCGGGCAATCCGGTGAAGCCCGCGTCCGTGCGCAAGGTCCAAAGTCCACACCCACCCGTCGCGCTCGAATGCGAGCAGTGACCCCTTCGGAGCGAACGAGGGTGAGTGGCCGCGTGTCCACCGCACGAGGCTGCCGAGATCTCCGCGCCCCAGCCAGATCGAGCTATGGCGGACGACGGCGTCAACGCCTCCCGCTGTGACTGCGTCGCTCGCTTGTCCAGGAAATGCCTCGCTCTCGGAGGACCGCGTCAACGAGACAGACCACACCGCATCTCGCCCGTGCCGGCCCGCGACAAGGAGGCTGCGGCCATCCCGAGTGAATGCGGCGCTGCGCGCCGCCACGCCCGTCAAGCTGCGATCGGCGCGGCAGGTGACGCACGCGCCGTTCGAGGCGACCAGCCCGATCCGTCCGGAGTCGACAAAAACGATCTCGCGACCATCGGGCGACCAACGTGGGGCCACCGGCCTCCCGCAACGCGCCGCCGAGGTGCAGATGCGATGGCTATGCCGGGTCACCGGATCCAGCAGCACGACCCCGGGGCCGCTCACCGGTTGGGCGACGATCAGCCCGTTTTGACCGCTGAAAGCCGCGTGTGCTGCGGTCGCACTGCCCGACGCTGCCACCAAGGCACAAGCCATAACCGCGAGAAGCCGTCGCATCGAAAACAGGAACGAGCCTGCCCGTATCAAGTTGCGCCGATGACACCTCGGCGACCGCGTTTCTCGCCACCAGCCCCGGGGTAAGTGTTAGCGGTCACATTCTCGGTGGAGGTACAGCGATGCGGCAGCGCATGAAGGCGGCTTTGGCCCGTCCCCTGGCCCGAATCTCGATCACGGGCGCGCTCGCAGCGATCGCCGCGATCAGCGTGGTGGCGTTGGCGCCCCACACCCCGGTCACGGCCCAGAATGCGTCCGGCGCCCCTCGCGGCACACCAGGTCTGGCGCTGAACGTCGCGCTGACCGGCACGGCGAGCGCGACGACGGAGAAGGCCGACGCCCCGGCCAGCAACGCCGTCGACGGCAGCGCGTCGACGAGTTGGTGCTCGACCGAGTGGACTGGGACGCTCACGGTCGACCTGGGACGCGTGCGCCGGCTGAGCGGGTTCGGCTTCACGCTCGGGACGATGGACACGAGCGCGGCGGTGTCGCTGGCCTATGCGACGACACCGGGCGATTGGCAGAAGCCGCACCTCACGCAGCAGATGTCGCCGCCCGCCGGCCAGCCGGTCTACCTGCCCGCGTCCGCAAATGGGCTCCGGGCGCGCTACATCCAGCTCTCGGTCACCGACAACGATGGGACGCCGCCATGCGTCGGCGAGCTCCGGGCCTTCGCGCCCGCGCCGCACACGGCGATCCGCTATCGCGGGGCCGACCTGTCCTTCGAGCCGCAGGAGGAGGCGGCCGGCGCTCAGTTCACCGACAACGGAGCCCCGGCCAGCGCATTGCAAATCCTGAACAACCACAGGCTGAACTACGTGCGGCTGCGCCTCTGGGTCAATCCGCCCCCCGGCTACAGCAATCTGGCCAGCGACCTGGCCATGGCCCGGCGGATCAAGCGCGCCGGCGATCGCCTGTACCTCGACATCCACTATTCGGACTTCTGGGCCGATCCGCAGCACCAGGACATTCCGGCCGCCTGGCGAGGCCAGGACCTTGCCCAGCTGACCAACACCGTGCGCAACTACACGCAGCAGGTGATCCGGGCGTTCGCTTCGCAAGGGACGCCGGTCGACATGGTCTCGATCGGTAACGAGATCCGCAACGGGATCCTGTGGCCGATCGGTCAGGTCAACTCGAGCGCCGGGGGCGGCTGGGACAACCTCGGCGCGCTGCTGCGCGCGGGTGTGCAGGGCGCGCGCGCCGGCAATCCTCAGGGCCATCGGCTGCGCGTGATGATCCACTACGACCAGGGCGGCGACAACGCCCAGAGCCGGGCCTTCTTCGACAACATCCTGGCTCAGCACGTCCCGTTCGACGTGATCGGTCTCTCCTACTACTCGTTCTTCCACGGCTCACTCGAGGCGCTGCGGCAGAACGTCGACGACCTGGCCACGCGGTATGGCAAGCCGATCGTCATCGCCGAGTCGCAGTATGCGTGGACGTTGGCAGCAGGCGACAGCACGGGCAACTTCGTCTGGCAGGCAAGCCAGCTCGAGCCCGGCTATCCCGCCACCCCCGGCGGCCAGCTCTCGTTCTACAACGACCTGCTCTCGATCCTCGCCCAGGTGCCGAACCATCGCGCGCTCGGCCTCTTCTACTGGGAGCCGGAATGGATCCCGGGCGTGGGGTGGGAGCCCGGCGCCGGTACGCCGAACGACAACCTGACGCTGTTCTCGTTCTCGGGTCAGTCGCTGCCGTCGGTCGGGCTGTTCCAGAGCCCGCTCGCGGTCTGCGCGACCTACGACCCGATGGCGTTCCCGTGCGAGGTCCCCGACGGAGCGACGATCGCGCCAGGTCAGGGCATCAACCCGTAGGTCCCGGCAATGGGTCAGTCCGCCGCGTAGCTCTCCGAGCCCATGAAGTGCAGCGAGACGTACGGTTCCTCGCCGACAACCCAGCTGTCGTGGCCGGGCGGCACGTAGAACAGCTGACCCGGCTCCATCACTCGCTCGGGGCCGTCGCGCATGGCCACCGCCGCCCGACCACTCACGACGAGCCCCACGTGCTCGACCTCGCACCAGCGGGCATTGTCGGCGGTCCCAACGTGTTCTGACCAGACCCAGCCCGGCTCATAGGTGGCTCGGCCGATCGTCATCGGCCCGACGCGGTAGAGCTCGAAATAGCCCTTCTCGAACACGCGCCGCTCGACCGGCTCCTCCAGCGAGATGAGGCTAAGTTCCATATGTCCCCCGTCAGCGAACAAATTTGTGCGCGAACCGTAGCTCTTGGCCCCGAACGCGAAGGCCTGGCGCAGCCGGCTAGGTCGGCTTGCGCGCCATCAGTCGCTTGGCGATGGGCAGCACCAGCCAGCTCGGCGCAAGCCGATTCGGCGCGAACGAGGCGCGAACATGCGGGCCGCCGGGGATCAGCGTGCGCCGGCCTCTGTCCGCCGCCGCCAGCGCATCCCGCGCTACGCGCTCGGCAGATACCCAGGTCATCTTCGGCAAGCGCTCGGCGAACTGGGCGTCGTTCGTCTCCTGGAACTCGGTTGGCACCGGGCCGGGGCACACCGCCGTCACGGTGACGCCGTGTTCCTTGACTTCGGTGTGGACCGCCTCGGACAGGATCAGCACATGTGACTTGGCCGCGGAATAGCCGGCGTTGTACGGAAGCGGCTGGAAGCCGGACGTCGAGGCCATGTTGATGATCGCCCCGCGGCCGCGCTTCACCATCCCCGGCAGGTAGCGGGCCATCAGATCGACGACCGCCTCGACATCCACCCGGAGCTGCCTGAGCTCGGCCTCTCGGCCGGTGTCAGCGAAAGAACCGAACATGCCGAGTCCGGCGTTGTTGACCAGCACCTCGACGTTGGCGCCCAGGCTCTCGATCCGCTCCGCCAGGCGATCCCGGTCCGCCTCGACGGCCAGATCGGCCCCGATCGCCACCGCCCGCTCCCCGCCGCCGAGCTCCTCGGTCAGCTGCTGCAGTCGGTCCTCCCGGCGCGCCACCAGCGCCACCCGGTGCCCGCGCGCCGACAGCTGCCGCGCGAACTGCTCGCCGATACCGGCCGAGGCGCCGGTGATCAGTGCTATCGAGTCGGGCTGGGGCGGGGGGAGGGGCATCGTCGAGCTCGCGATCCGGCTTCCCGGATCTGACCCGAATCCTCGCTGGCGCCGGCCAAGTTCGTCAAGCGCCGTGCTCCAGAGTGGCCCGATCCACTGCTAGATTCAGTCGCCTCACGGTGGGCGTAGCTCAGCTGGTAGAGCTCCTGGTTGTGGTCCAGGCGGTCGTGGGTTCGAGTCCCATCGCTCACCCCTCGTGATCCCCCGTCGCTACGGGGGATTTGTTGTTTGAGGGCCTGGCGTATGGGCGTCGAGGGCATCAAAAGGGCATCAAAGTCTCGGCGGGACGTTCGGGTTTCGGTCGCTTCGGGTCGTTTTGGGGCTCCGCCGGATCGAGCCGTAGCCGGGTCCGACACATCCGCGCAGAGTGGTGTTGAAAGCAGGTCTTCATCGCGACTCATCGGATCGTCCGATCCGGGTGATGGTGCGAACGGCGTCGGCCCCTAAGCTCGCGGCAGACCGCGAAAACACGAGGAGCGAGCATGCTGCAACGCATGAGGGACATGCCGGCTGGCGCGATCGGCTTTGAGGCGATCGGTCAGGTCGAGGATGATGACTGGGAGGAGACGGTCGAGCCGGTGCTCCGGCACGAGATGGCGGACGGCCGGAAGATCCGGCTGCTCTACCTCTTGGGGGCCGACGCTCGCGACGTCGAAGGCGACGCGGTGACGGCCGACAGCGGGTTTCGCGCCCGCCACGCCACGTCGTTCGAGCGCGTCGCTGTCGTCAGCGACGAGGACTGGATGCGACCCGCCGTCCGCGCGCTGTCGGCCCTGCTGCCGGGCAAGGCAAAGGCCTTCCGAGTCCACGACCTCGCCGCCGCGAAAGCTTGGCTCGGAGAAGGGCTCGGCCCCTAGCCAGCGACGAGATATCGCCCCCAGGGACGCGCAAACAATCACCGCTCCTGCGCACGCCTCGCGGCGGGCATCAATCCGGAAGGAGACCCAATGGACATCTTCGAAGTCGAGCAAAAGGAAACGGTGACTCGTAAGGAGGTCGCGACCAGGTTGCGTCGACTCGCCAACCTGCTCGCGAGCGACGACGAGGAGGTCGCCTTCGAACGCGGTGGCATGAAATTCAGCGTTCACGTGCCGGGCGAGGTCCAGCTCAAGGTCGAGCTCGAGGTCGAGTCGGACGAGCGGGAACTTGAGATCGAGCTGAAGTGGTGAGCGCCACCGAGCCAGGGGCGTTTGCCGTGCAACTCAGCAGGCTCGGCTACGGCAACAACGCGATCGAGGTCCTCTTTCGTCGACGTCCGCTAGCAAATCGCTGCAAGCCTGCGCCAGATCACCCCGTCGACGCCATGCGTGCGCCAGCTCTCCTATCGGGCGTTCCGATCGCTGTTTCAGGTTCTCGTCCTGGAGGTGCCTGCCGCTAGGGTCGCGTCCCCGCCGGGCGTCACGACGGTTCCGGAGGACGTCCGACAGCCGCGTGCCTGCGCTCGTCCGCCCCGACGAGCACCGACACGTTAGATTGGCCGTCAAGCAGGAGGCCGGGGAGCGATCGGTTGTTGTGATGGCTCCATGGCCTGTGGCGAGTCGACCCAGCCGTCTGATTCCGGGGGCCCCTCGAAGACGGCCAGGCCGCGAATGATCCACAGCGTCAGCGCGAACACGGCGAGAGACCACAACGGATACGCCGGGATCTCAAGCAACGCACCGATTGCGGCTAGGCCAGCTACGCCGATCGCGAACCACCGGCCGAAGGCGTGACCGCTGATCAGCGAGATCGCCGCGAGGATCTCGAGGATTCCAAGCAGCAACGTGATCCAGCCCCACGTCTTCAGGTTGGCGAAGACGTAGTGGCCGTTGTGCTGGAAGAAGTTCGAATTGGATATCGCCGCGATCCCGTAGACGATGTTCAGTGGGCCGGCGATCATCAGCAGAACGGTCGCGAAGATCGCCCGGCCGAAGCCTCGGTTTTCATGCATGGTCGCTCCTTTCGGTTTGAGCGGGTGACGCGCCCGCACTACGGGCGTATGCATTAGCCACAGCGTGTCTGCTTGATCGACTGTGCGCGTCACCCATTAGGGATGACGTGCACACGCTTGCGCATCAGATGCCGAAAACCGCCCCCTCAGGCCGTGCCGCGGGCGCGAGCCGCGGGCCTGCTCGGCTAGTCACCAGCTCGGAGGAGAGAACTTGCTGCCGGCCGATCAAGCCGGCAGCCAGTCGTCCGCAACCTGGCAGTCAGGCGCTTGCTGGAGTCGCGGGCTGCAGGGCGTCCTGCAGACGCTTGGTGTCCTCATCGGACAGTGAGGTCCGGATCACGTCTGCCTCGCCTGCTCAGTGGTCCCCTGAGCCGGATAGCCGATCGCAACGAGCGTTCCCATTGACAACGGCTCGTTTCATCGGTGCCGACGACCAATATCGTCGCCAACGGGACTGAGGATCAGCTGCGACGGCCTTGCTCAAGCGTTGCCGAGCAAACCGGCGCTCCACAATCGCGCGAGCGGTAACCTCGTTTAGACCATTTGCCCCAGGCATTCAGGAGACCAAACGACGTGCGCAGCGAAACTTCAAACGCCCGATTGATTCTGCTCACGACGTTGTTGACGGCCCTGGTCAGCGTCGGTGTCTGCGTGGCGTCCGTGCTTGCACCCGCTCCGGCCGGGGCTCTGCCCTTGGTGGTCGTGGTCTGTGTCGGTTGCCCGCTGTTCGCCGCCTGGGAGGCCCCAGCAGCGCTGGCCGCTGTGCGCGCTCGCAGGGCGCGCGGGGACGCGCTGGGCCGCATGCGCGAGACTCTCGACCGGCTGCCGGAAATCGAGCATCCCCTCGGGCTCTGATCGACTACGGCGGCCCGTCGCTCGCCGCTCTCGTTAGCTCCGCCGTCACCCCACGCACGGGCTAACGGCCACCGCGAGATCCGCGGCCCTGCAGGCCGCGCATAGCGCGCCTGTGCGCTTAGTCGTCGCTGATCTCGCCGCGAACCCGAAGCACGACCGCCGACGACACGTTCAGTCGTTCGAGGCGTCACTATTGTCAAAGAGGGTCACCCGAGGGCGGCGGCCTCGACCGCCGCGGAGGGTTTGATTTCGGGGAGCCGCATCATCCGGAAGGAGTTGAACAGCCCCACGCCGCCAGCCAAGATCGGGATCAGTAACGCCACTTGGAGCGCGAGGTTCGTGGCGTCGGTGTTGATTTTGAGGATCTCGTCCTGAACAGCGCGAGGCTCGTGCTTGACAAGCTCTTCCAGTTGGGTGTTACTCGTGACCTCTGCGTCGTGCTCTAACGTGTTTGAGATCTGCTGCCGCTGCGACGACGGGATCACCGAGCTGTCGTTCACCATGTGCGTGAACGCCACCGAGAGGGTCGCCAGGAGAATGCCGCCTGCCATTGCGAGGCCGAACGACAGCCCGAACGAGCCGGCGGCGGAGTTGACTCCGGCTGCCTCGCTGATGCGCTCCTCATCGATTGGCGCGAGCGTGTAATTATTGAGTTGGGACACGAGCAGACCGAGCCCCGCTCCTGTGATGATCAGCGGCACGACGAGATACCAGCCCGAGCTGGCTCTCGGGACGAGCGGGATCAGCAGCGCTAGACCGAGGGTGCTGAGCGCGAACCCGACGCGGATGATGCTCGCTGGGCGCCGCTGTCCGGCCTTTCGACCGGCGAGGAGGGCTACCGCGAACATCGTGAGTGAGAGCGGCGCGAGGGACAAGCCGGTCTGCATCGCGTTGTACTCGAGCTTGATCTGCAGAAAGATCGGGAGGGCGATCATCGCGCCCCCGAGGGTGATGTTCTGCATCGTCTGCCCGGATATCCCGACCCGGAAGTGCGGGAGTCGAAACAAGTCCGGGTCGAGCACCGTGACCTTTCCCTCACGATGCCGCCGCACGAGCCAGCGGGCGAACGCCGCCAGTGCCAGCGCGCCGAGCACAATCAAGAGCACGACGTAGTCGCCGCCCTCCTGCCAGACCAGGATGCCGAGCACGACGCCGCCCATACCCAGGACGGAGAGGACTGCTCCGACAACGTCGAAGTGTCGGTCGCCCGTGTACGGGACGTCGTTAACGTGCTTGATCTGCGAAAGGATGATCGCAATCACGACCACCTCGAGCAGGAAGCCAACGCGCCAGGACAGGTAAGTCGTCAGAAACCCCCCGAGGAGTGGCCCGATCGCCGCGGCGATTGCCGCCGACGCTCCCACGAGCGCATAGGTCTTCTTCTGGGCGGCCCCCTCGAAGTTGCCATGGATCAGCGACTGCATCGCCGGCAGCAACAGCGAGGCACCGAGCCCGCCGATGATCGCCCAGAAGATCACGATCGCAGCGATACCCTCGGCCAGGGTCATCGCCAGCGCGCCGATCGCGTAGGCGAGGAGGCCCAGGATGTACGCCCGCTTGCGACCGATCAGGTCGCCCACCTTGCTGTTGATCAGGATGAACGCCGCCGACACGAGGGCCTCGAGCGCGATCGCGGACTGGACCGCGCTCACCGTCGTCCCGAGATCGTGAACGACCTTTGAGATCGACACGTTCATCAATGAGGTGTCGACGACCAGCACGAACATCGCCATCGCCAGCAACAGCGACACGCGCCGACTGCCGGCCCCCTCCTCAGCGGCGTGTACGGCGACCTCATCCACCATCGCAAGCAACCTGTCGCGCCCGCGGGCAGGAACCCCACGGATGCTGGCCTGGGCTCGCAGTCGCACGAACACCGCTAACCATCGGCCGCTGCCTTGTCACGAGACTGGCCGTCCACATCGACATCAGTCACGACGCCACCCCATTCTGCAGTGCCACCGACCTCCTCAGACGCTGTTCCAGGGGACGTTCACATCACGCGCCGCCCACGCCATCACCCGGATTGGGTGACGGCGCGCCGGGAGGGGCTGGCCAGGAGCCCGACGAACCGCTTTCCGCTCCCGCCGCGACGAGAGCGAAAGCGATCGCCTCCGCGACCACAGAGGCGCCAGCGCCCGCATCCCACCCGCTCTCCCCATTCGTCGGAAGCGAGAGTCAGGTCCGACGACTGGGCAACGCCCGGCGTCAGGTAGCCGTGTCGTCGTAGATGAGTGGGAGCATCCGCCGAAGCGAGCGCGAGCTGGACCTCGAACGACGCGCCGTCCGCGTACATCGCGGTGAGCAGACCGTGCAGGCCCGGGTCGAGGTCGGCGATCCGGCCCGTTCGGCGCTTCGTCGGAGGCGTCCACTCGCCGCGCACATCGAAGAACGTCACCGTCAGGTCGAGGACCCGTTCGTGGAGGATCATTCTTGCGGCCGCGGGGTCGTCCTTGGCGATCCCCGCCGCCGCGTCGAGCCGGTGGCCTCTGCGGCGTGCTGCCGTGAGCGCGGGCGTGTCGGGCCCGGATGTGAGCGAAGGGCTGTTCGGCGGGTGAGCGCGGAGTCGGAGCAGCGTTCGACGAGGCGCGAACGGCATGGCGCGCAGCGCTTCGCGAGCACGTGCTGGCGCCGCCCGACGCCGGATTCAGCGCACGCCTTGCCGGCCTGGCCGCCGCCGCAAAGCGGCGGCCGAGGCTTCTGAGGCGGCGTACCGGGACGGGTTCGAGTGGCCACCCGCCAGGGGCGGCGCAAAGCCGCCCTACGAGCTTCAGCCCGGAACTGGGCGCCGGGGCCCAGCAAAGCTCTGGGAGCGCTTCGATGAGGCCGTCGCGGAACTCGATCGCGTGAGCGAGGGCCGCAGCCTACGGGCTGTCGGGCGCGCATACGCGGACTTGGCGGACGTGCTTTCGAAGCTTGCTGCGGCCGTCGAGCGCGAGGACTGAGAAAGCGGCCTGCTGCCTGTGCGGCGCCGCAGCCGCCGACGCGCGACTGCTCGCTGACCGCCGGGTCCTCAAGGGAGGGCTGCGGCGGGTCGATAACCGCGGGTGTTGCATAGAAGCAACGGTCAGGTGTAGGTGCTCGTCGAGGAGCGCCACTTCCCGATGGCTCACGGGAGTCAACTCCGGCTCGGAGCGCGTCCTGATGCGTCTGATCGTGCCTGGCGATCGCGGTGTCATCTGCACCGGTCACCTTGCTTCACGACGCGGCCGGTGCACATTCTCGGGCTCTGTCTGTGGAGGCGTCGCACGCTACTTCGCCGGATAGTGGGCGGCCAGGATATGTGGGATCTGGCCGGGCTTGGCGCCCGGCAGCGGGGGCGCGACCCAGCATGCCTGATTGGTGGCTGTGGCCGGCCGCGCGCCGTCGCCGGGCGCGCCGGTCGGCTTGCAGTCCCACGACGGCAGCGCGAAGCTGCCCGGGAACCTCCCGCCCGCCGAGAAGGTCGCCGGGTTTGCGAGCCACAGCGGTGGCGGGTAGGTGTTCCCGCGACTGTTCGGATCACGCTGAGCAGCCAGACCGGAGGTCTCCGGGCCGACCGGCGAGAACTGACGCAGGTAATGGCCGCACGGAACGCCGGCGCAGCGGACGCCCGTGCCGCCGTAGGCGGTGGTCTTGGCGGCGAGTCCGACCGCGCCGACCGAGATGAAGTCCGACAGCAGCTGCTGGTGCAGCGAGAGCCAGTTGAGGATCGGGTTCAGCTGCTCGAGAAACGGCAGCAGCGCTCCGAGCAGCGGCTCGGCCCCACGCAGTACACGGGCGAAGGCGGGGAAGCCCGTGACGGACGCGCCGATCAACGGACGCAGCTCGACGAACAGCGTCTGGAGGTCCGGCGAGAGGGTCTGGAGCGCTGTGAGCGTCGGTCCTAGCGACTGCGCCACCGGGACGAGCGCCTGGACGAGCGGATCGGTGTCGAGCGCGAACTGCTGGAGGCGAGCGAATGTCAATCTCGTCTCGTTCAGGAAGGTCGGCAGCACGGCGATCGTCGCCGCGAGCTGCTGGTTGTTGGCCGCGGTTGTGGCGAACGTTGTCCCCGCGCTCGTGATCAGGTTGCGCAGGGCTGGTTGACTCTGGGTCAGCGCGGCGAACACCGTGCCGCCGTTGCGGATGAGGCGGATCGTCGCGGTGCGTTGAACGTCGAGGACCCGCACGACGTCGTTTGCGTCCGCGGCGAACTGAGGCAGGTTGCCGATCGCGCTGTTGAGGTTCTGGCCGTTGCCGCGCAGGGCGAGCGCGAGCTGCTGCTGCCACACCTGGAACGCGCGGCGCGTCACCGGGTCGAGCGCGTTGAAGATCTGGTCGAGCTGCACGGCCGGCTCGACGCGCGTGCGAGCGAGCATGCCGCCGTCGCTTACAGCGGGCGCGCTGGGCGATCCAGGCGTCAGCTCCACGTAGGTCTCGCCGATGATCGTCTTCTGCCGCAGGATCGCGCGAGCGTCCCGGTGAATCGGCGCGTACTGCCGGTCGAGCTGGATCGTGGCGATCGTCCGGTTCCCCCCCGGATCGAGCGACTCCGCGACGACCTTTCCGACCGACACCCCAGCGATCCGCACGTCGGCCTGCGTGGCCAGCTGCTGGGCGTTTGGGAACGATGCCTTGAAGCGGTACCCCTGCGCGGCCAGCGGAATCGTGCCCCCGAACGAAAGCCACAGGAACAGCAGGAGCCCGACGCACGAGAGGGCAAACAGCGCCATCGCGATGATCCTGCTGGTGGGTGGGCTGCTGGTCTGCATCAGCGCTTGGCGCGGGTCGGACGGTCCTGCGCCGGCGTCAAGCCACAGAACGGCCGGGTGGGCGCAAGGTTCAGTAGACCGCCGACGAGAGCGAATGGCGAGCCCGGGTTCGACAAGAGCGCGATCTGCGAGCAGCTGAACTGAATGAACAGCGGGCGGTAGGGGCCGTTGGCGTCCTGGACCGAGAACAGCGTCCGCGTGTTGTGGCCCAACCACGCCAGCCACCACAAGTAGCCGTGTTGACCGCCGCCGGGGGCATAGCCGAGCATGTTGAGCAGGTGGTTGACGACGACGAATGCCCGCTGCAGGTTCGGCGTCGCGGTCGCGAGATTGGATGCCGCCGGGGCCAGCTCGTTGACGACGGGGCCCGCAGCGATCACGAACGGGCGGATCTGACTCTTGACGATCAGGCAGCTCGAGCCCGAGCCGCAGCTGACGGCGTTCCTGCCGGCGAGATGTATGAGCGCGCGATTGGCGGCCGGAAGGGCCGAAGCCGCCGGGAGCAGGTTGGTGGCGGTCGGCCCGAGCTCATTGGCGAAAGTTTGAACCTCGCCGAGCGTCGTCGTGGTCTGACTCAGCGTCGCAGGAAGATCAGCGATCGACTGGCTGACGTTGTGCTGTTCGGACGCGAAGGCGCGGAACACGGCAGAACTCGAATCGACCAGCTGCGAAAGCTGATGCTGCCTTGCGGCGACCGCGACGGTCAGCCGCCGGAGCGAGTGGACCAGGCGACGGAGATTCGCTCCCCGCGCCGCCAGCGCGCCGTTTAGACGTGCGAGATCACGATGCGTGGGCTCGAAGCGCTCGAGAACGCCGGCAAGCTCGTTGCCGCCGCCATGCGCCAGCCCCTGCCCAGCACCGTTGATCAGCAGCTCGAGGTAAGCGCGCGTGTCCGCGTCGAGCGAGGCCAGGATCTCGTCGACGTTGACGTCCGGCAGCGTGTTTGCGACCGGGATCGTGTAGCCCGGTTGCGCCGTCGGCGTCCCAGGCGATCCCGGATTGACCTCGATGAACATGTCCTTGAGCCCAGTGCGCGGGCGCAGGAGCGCAGTCGCATCGGTATGGATCAGGTGCCTGTACTGCTGATCGATGTTCATCTGCACAACTGCGACCCCGCGACGCAGCGAGACGCCACCGATCTCACCCACCTGGACTCCCGACACGCGAACGGATTGACCTTGCCCCGGCGTGACGGCCTGGGCGGTGGCAAATTCAGCGTTCAATTCGAATCGCGGGGACTGAATGATCGGAAAGCGCAACCGTTCGTGAGCGAGGATGTAGCCGGCAACACCGATCGACAGCACAAGCAGGATCACGATCGCCGCGAAGTCGCCTGAGTGTTTGCGTATGGCTCGCTTCACGCCACGCCTACTTCAGCTGGGCCAGTGGCGGCCCCGACGGGGAGGACAGATCGGTGATCGGTGGCTGCGTCTCACACGCCACGTTCGGGGCAAGCGGCGGGCGTTTGTCTCCCGGCGGAAGTGTCGGCTGACTCGCGGTCAGGGGCGCGACGGCCTGCCCGAACCCGCCCGGTTGGAGCGAGTAGGTGAGCGGACCGCCCGTGAGCAGTACGCGAATGTACGGGCCGTTGGCGTCGAACGTCCGGGACTCGCCCGCCAGTCCCGGCAGGTAGTCGACCGCCTCGACGTACACCTTGCGCGGCGGAAATCCGTTTGAGGCATTGAAGTTCGGGTCCGGCAGTGTCAGCTGCGACCAGGGGTGCACGACGGTCGCGGCGCAGCTCGCGGCCGGGCGGACGCCGGATTGCATCAGCGGGATCGTCTCGTTCGCGAGTTGCGCGAGCGACGGAACGGCCGCGGCAAGATCGGTCGACAGGCCGCCGAGTTCGGAGGGCTGGACGAGAAGCCGCAGCTGCTCCACGAGGGGCAGTGAGGCATCGATCGCCGGCCCGGCGCTGCGCACGCCGGGCAGCAGCCTCACGGCCAGCGTCTCCACCGGTGGGAAGGCGGCGTTGAGCGCATTGAAGGCGGGAATCGCCGCGGTGAGCGTCCGCGGGAGCTCGGCCAGCGTGGCCTGGAGCGCGACGTTCTCACGGGCGAACGCATTCGCGGTCACGTTGAAGTCCGTGATCAGGCTCTTCAGGTTCTGAGGGTTGGCGTCGAGTGCGCGGGCCACGTCTGCCTGGGCCGCGATCCAGATTGAGAGGTCGTGGGGCTGGATCCCCAGCGCGTCGTGCGCGACGATCGAGGAGTAGCGGTAGGCCGGCAGCCAGTATTGAATCGACTCGTTGTAGGCGGAACCGCCGCGCTTGACCCCGATCCCGTACTGGCGCAGCAGGATCTGCAGATTGCGCCTCGTGTCTGCCTGTAGTGAGGTCAGGACCTGATCGAGTTGGACCGGCTCGACGCCCTGCTGGACGGGGAAGGTGTAGCCATTCGGAGCCCGCGATGCTGCGGGCGTGCCGGGACTGACATCGACGAAGAAGTTCCCCTCCAGGAAGATCCTGGGTCGGATCCGGAAGACGGCGTCGGTGTGGAGGGGCAGCCCCTGGTTTGCGACGGTGATGGTCACCTTGGCCGCCGAGCAAAGGATGCGCTGGCGGGCGGCCGACTTGCACCCCGGGACGCGGTCGATGCTTTGCACCTGTCCGACGTTGATGCCGGCGATCCGCACGAGCGAGCCGGGGCGAAGTCCGCTGGCACTCGAGAAGATCGCGTGCACCGTGAAGGGGCTGGCGAGCGGATTGGCGAACTTCGTGAAGGCGAGATACGTCAGCAACACGATGACGAGGGCCCCCACCGCTCCCGCCTGTAGCGCCGTGAGACGGCCACCCCGGCGGCGGCGCTTGCGGCGGGCCGTGCTCATGGCAGCTGGGGACCGGTCTGAGGATTGCGGCTGAACGTCTCGCCGGCGGGCACACGGGCACGGCCGTGGAACGTCGGACCCTGATTGCCCGGCGTGTGGGCGTCGAGCGCGAAGTTACGGCCCTCGGGGTCGAACGCGTTCAGTTTCTTCGGCCAGCCGCGCTGACCTGTCTCGCAGTCGGCGCTCCCCTGTGTGTCGACGGCGGCGCCGTAGCTCTGGGCGTGGAGGAACTGCTGACCGCCGAAGATACTTAGTGGCGGGCTGTCGCTTCCGGAGGCGCCGTTCACCGGCGTCGTGACGCCCTGCTGCCCGACGCTGCCACCCGACGGGGCCGCGAGATTGATCATCGCGCGCTGCGCGAAGCCGTACTTCGTGTGGGCGGATAGATGTTCCGCAACGTACGTCCACCAGTAGTTCCAGGTGTCGCACACGGTCTGGAATGGCCCGAGGTAGCGCACGACCGGGTTCAGCGTGGTCACCGTCGCGGTCAGCGCCGACAGCGACGGGTTAGTGGCGGGAGCGAGGGCGAGCTGCTCCAGCGCCGCGAGTAGCTGCTGCAGGTTCGCGTTCAGGATCGGCGTGCTGACCAACGTCTGGGTGCCGGCGACGATCGCCGGATTCAGCGCCGTCAGCGTCGGTTGCAGCTGGGCCGTGGCCGGGCTCAGCTGCTGCCCGAGAGTGGTCACGTCCGCGAGGAACGGCGTCAGGATCTGCAGGGACTGCGTCCCGACGGCAAGCGTCGGGGGCGACTCCGCGATCGATGCCTCGAGCGCATTCGGGTCGCGCGAGAGCGCGGCGAAAGTGGTCGCCATGTCGGTGAACAGGCGCGACGCCACCTGCGCCACAGGCGCCACCGTGCCCGTGAAGGCCGCGAGCGAGCCGATGAACCTTGTCAGCTCGGTGCGCGGATCAGACAGGTATCGCGCTACCGGCTCCAAGTGGCTCAACAGCGCGGGGAGGCTGGCCAGCGTGTCGTTCAGCGCCGAGCCACGGCCGGCGAGCGATGCGCTGAGGCCGATCAGGTTGGCCTGGATCGCATCTCGCGTAGGTGCATTGAACGTCTGGAAGATGTCCTCGAACTGCACTGGGACGGACGTCTGGGACGTCGGCAGCGTGCCGCCGTCCGGGATCACGGTCCGTGATGTCCCTCTGTGTAGGTCGACGTACTTAGACCCGAGCACCGACAGGGGACGGATCGAGACAGTCGAATTGGCGGGCACCTTGCCGTAGGCCGTATTCAGCCGCAGCGTCAACTGCGCGCCGGCGCGCCCGTCGGACAACCTGATTGGCGCGAGGTCGGATACGAGGCCGATCCGGTACCCGCCTTCGCGCACGTCGTTGCCGACGACGAGGTTCGCGCCGTTGCTGATATCGACCTTCAGCTCGCGCGTCGGCACGAACGGCAGTCCGGCGTTGGCGCTGTACGCGAGCAAGACCGCCAAGAGGATGAACAGCACGGTGACCGCACCGATCAGCACTGGATTTCGAAACGCGGATTGGGCAGGTGGTCTCACGTGTGCATCACCCTCACGGCGCCAGCAGATAGTTGAGGAGCTGACGCGCGGCCGCGGTGGACCTGCCCTTGGGCTGGGTACCGGAGCCCGCTGGGAGGTCGCGTGCTGGGGGTTTCGCCCGTGGCGTGCCCGTCGTCGAAGTCGGCGCCGCCGAGCGCGGGGGATCGGCGGCTGCCCGCAGCTTGCAGGCCGACGTCTTCGGTCCGTGAAAGCCCGGAGGTGCGCCGCCCGGATCGGGGACGCACGCGCTCGGATTCGAGGGGTCGGTCTGGTTGACCGCCGGCTGGTTGGGCCCTAGCCAGGCGTAGCAGCGGCGGTAGCTGGGACCGAACTGCTTGAGGCTCAGAGCGATCGTCGCCGGCGTGGCGTATGGGGAGCAAGCCGGGTCGACGAAGGAGTTGACCGCCAGGAGATGGCCGAACGGCCCATACGTGTTGATGGCGAGCGTCTGGTTGAAGACGTACTGGAGGAGTGCCTCCAACCCCGTATAGCCTTGACCACTCGGACTGCGGGCATCCGGCTCGACCGCCCGGCTGCGGTCGTCGAGATCGTGCAGGACGATCGCGAGGTTCTGTGCGAGCTCCGGCGTCGGTTGCGCGAGCGCGTTCAGGTGCTGGACGGTCGGCGCCGCGGCCTGTACCGCGGCCGTGCCGGTCACGGAGGCCTTTCCCAGTGACGTGAGTGCCGGCAGCGCGGCACTCGCGAACGGCGGCAGGTTGTGAAGCAGCGCGGTGAGCTGCCCAGCCGATGCGTTCAGGCTCTGCAGAACCGGCTCGTTCGCGACGGCGCTCGCGCCGAGCTGGGACATTGCAGGACGAAGCTGCGCGAGGAACCCCGGGAGCAGAGCGAGCGCAGCCCGAAGGCTGGCCTGCTGCCTCGCCGTCGCGGTCGCGGTGTCGTTGGCCGTGACGATGAACCGCTGCACGTTCTGGCGATTCCCGGCGAGTGCCGTCACGACAGTGTCGGCGCTCACCGTCAGCCGCTGCAGGGTCTTCGAGTCGTTGGCCAGCAGGTTCAGCAGGTCGTCGGTCTCGGTCAGTGCCGGGACCGCGCGCCGGAGCGCGGCTTGGAGATCGTCGGCCCGACCCGCGACGCCCGCGCCCAGCTCGTTGATGATCAGCGCCAGCCGCTCGCGATACGGAAGCCGCAGGACGTTCTGGAGCAGGTCTCCCGGGATCGTCGACTGCGTGTGGGAGACCGGAATCGTGCTCCCCGGCGGCAGGACCGGGCCACGTGCTCCCGGCTGGCAGTCGACGAAGTACTCGCCGATCAGCGACTGCGGCCGGGACTGGCAGAACGCGTCGGCATGGAATTGGCCGAAGCCCGACTGCGTCACCTTGATTGTGACTAGGGCGTAGCAGGCGCGGCTGCGTCCGGCCTTGCACGCTTTCGGTAGGCCGATCGATGCGATCGTCCCGGCCCTCACTCCGGCGACCTTGAAGTCGGCTCCGGAGACCAGGCCGAAGGCATTGTCGAACTCGATCCGGTACGTCCCCGCGGCACTCGAGTCACTCCCGGCTGCGCCGGATACGACCACCGACGCGGCGACGGCGAACGCGAGCGCAGCACAGGACAGGACCCGCCTCATGGACCCGTCGGGACCTGATGCGGGTTACACGGAAACCCGCTCTGCGGGTAGAAAACTGCACCTCGCTCGACCGATCCCGGACAGCGATCGCCCTGGAACGCGGTGAGGCCGCCACCCGGACCGGTCAGCAACTGGACCACCTTCGTCAGCTGCCGCGAGACCGGGAGTGAGCTCAGGAGCGTGCTGTCCGCGGCCGAGAGGACGCCCAGCGTGGCGGCCACGCGACTCGCGCCGCCATTCGCGTCGATCGTTCCCGGATGGGAGAACCCCTCGAACCAGCCGGTGAGATCGACCGCGTACGGACGTGCCGTGGCCAGTTCGGGCGTGAAGTCATTCAGCGCCACGGTTGCCTGCGGGAAGGCGCCAGGCCTGGTCTTGCCCACGGCATGCACGGGCTCGACGGTCGCGGCGGCAAGCGGCACGCCGAGACGCGTGAGGTCGATCAGGTCGTTGTTCGGGCCGGGTCGGTGCACGACAAGGGCCAATTCGTGGACGGTCGGGACCGCCTGCTCTGCGAGCGGCTGCAACTGCGACAGCAGCTGTTGAAGCTTGGGCGCCACCGGCTTAGTTGCATCGACGAGCGGCGACAGCACATTCAGCGCCGTCCTCAGGTTCACGAACGTCGTGTCGGCCAGGCGCATGAACGGTGGCAACAGCCGTATCGACTGGCCGAGGGCCGAGCTCTGTGCCGCGGTCGCCTGGGTGGTCGTCGCCAGGTTTGTGACCAGGCCACTCAGGTCGGAGCTGCGGGCGGCGAGGTCGGTGACCAGCCGGCTCGAGGCCACGATCAGGTTCGTGAAGGTGCTGGAATCGCGGTCGATCTCGCGGAACAGCGCACTGCTCGCGGCGATCGCCGGGTTCAGGTACGCCCAGCCGCGCGCCGCGGCCCGTCCCTGCGCGGCGTACTGGGACGCCGAGCCTTGGATGACGTCCTGCAGGCCTTTCAGCGTCAGCGGATCCAGCGTGTTGAAAAGCTGGTCGAGGTCGACAGCGCTTGTCGTGTTGGTCGTGGCGATCACGCCACCATCGGGAATTGAGGGAGCAAGCCCCGGGCCTAACCGCAGGTCGACGTAGCGATTGGCGATCCCGGACAGCGAGGTCTGGCGCACCGTCGCCTCAGTGCCTTGGCGCAGTGGCCGGTACGCAGCGTCGTCGATCGACAGCGTCAGCTGCGCCTGGCCGTGGCGGGTCAGCGCGATACCGGAAACGCTGCCGATCGGACGGCCGGCGACCTCGACCTGGTCTCCGCGGACGATTTGGCTGGCGTTGATCAAGACCGCGCGTACGCTGTAGCCGCTGCCGCCGGCGAGCAAGATCCACAGGACGGCGACGAGCGCGACGAGCACGGCGCTGAGCGCGGCGATCCTTCCAATCAGCGTCGAATTCCGCACCGCTCGGAGCTGGCCAGCCTTCCTCCCCGTCTAAGTCGAGCCTTCACCGGCCTTCCGCACATAGCCGCTCCGCACGTTTATCGAGACGGCTGCCTGCGGCATCACCCGCATCGGATGAAAAGCCATCGCTAAACCGCGGTGCGCGCAACCGCGACTTCCCTTGACTTCCCTCCCGACTTCCGCAACACGACCGCGGACGCCGCGCCCACGGATGTCCCTTCCATCAGCTTTGCTGATTTTGCGTTTTGTTCTTTTTGCCGTTGATGGTTGAGGGCGGAAGCGAGCATCCCCGCTTCGACAACATTGGTACGGCTTGATAACGTCGTGTTCGATGGAGCGCAGCGTTACAGACGGCATGGTGACGGGGGGTTGTATGTGCGGCGCGGTCACGTTCGCGGTGTCGCGCCCACTCCTAGGTGCCGCCTACTGCCATTGCAAGCGCTGCCAACGCCGTACGGGTACGGCGTTCTCCGTGAGCGGTCTGACGGAACCCGGCTCGTTTGCGCTGACCGCGGGCGAGCAGCATGTCGCCACCTACAGGCCCGCAGATGATGGCTGGGCCAAGAGCTTCTGCGGCTTGTGCGGCAGTCAGCTGTTCACTACGCATCCAGAAAACCCGGAATTGATCGCGGTGCGCCTCGGCGCGCTCGATAGCGACCCCGGCATCCGCCCCTCGGTGCATCAGTTCGTCGGCTACGCGGCATCCTGGGAGCCGATTCCTGACGACGGGCTGCCTCGTTTCCCGGAACGGCTCACCTGGGAATAGGAGGCGTTCGGGCGCCTCGGCAGCGTCGCTCGAGCTGTGGGGAGGTGCGGATAGGCTGGGCGGCCGATGCCGCGCCGAAGCGCTACACCTGGTTCGGGCTCGCCAAGCGCAGCGAAGGCGACGCCCTACCAGCGCGCTCGCGACGCGGGCCGCCAGGCACTCGCCGAGACTGTGTTGCGCGCCGCCGGCGAGCTGTTGATGCTGGACGGCGCAGGCGGCCTGACGATGCGCAAGATCGCCGATCACATTGGCGCGTCGACGACAGTGCTGTACTCGGTGTTCGACAGCAAGAACGCGATCATCGACGCGATGGTGCAGGCCGGCCACGACGGGCTGCGCTCGAGACTGCTTAGCCTCCCGGACTCCGATCCAATGCGTCGGCTCGCGGCCGCTGCGCACGCCTACCGCCATGCCGCGCTCGAGGACCCTGGCCGCTACGGCCTGATGTTCGGCAACTCGCTTCCGAGCTATCAGCCCAGTGAGGCGGCACGTCGGGCAGCCGCCGCTAGCTTCGACACGCTCGCTTCGTTCGTCGCCGAGGCGATGAAGGCGGGCGCGCTCACCCCATCGGCAGACCCAGCGTTTGTCGCCGAGGTGCTGATCGCTTCAGCTCACGGCGCTGTCAGCCTCGAGTTGTCAGGTCATTTCGACGACGGCGAGCGAGCAGACGAGCGGTTCGCCGTGGTCACCGCGGCTTCGATCACACCGTTCTTGACCAAGCGGCCCGAGCGTACTTAGACGCACCTGCCCTGGCGCGCCCGTGATCGGGTTGCGGCCCAGGCGGTCGCGCGTTCGAGTCCCATCGCTCATCGCGCCGCTGCGCCCGCGGTGTGGGTTAGTGGGCGCCGGGGCTGGTGGTGCGGATGGCGTATTTGCTGGGTGCGATTGGGACGACGGGTTCGGGGATTTGGCTGATGCGGTTGATCAGCTGGTCCCATTGGCCGGGTTGGAGGATTGATTTGATTTGGTTGGAGAGTTTTTTGTTGGTGCCGTAGAGGGGGGTGAAGGTGACTTGGATGCGGTCTGAGTGGTCGGGCAGGGCGAGCGTGTTGGCTTGGCCTTTGTAGGTCATGGTGGAGATGATCTGGTCGGGTTTCATCGCGCCTTGGAGGGTGAGGAGGCGGCGGATGGTGATGTCGGTGATCGAGCCTTTGCCGCCGTGGCCCTTGATCGCGATGTTGTTGATCTTGGCGATGTCGACCGAGCTGCCGGTCGCGCCGGCGGTGTTGGCCGGGCTGGTGCTGGTCAGCACGCCGTGGCCGCAGATCAGTCCGGACACGTTCGGGCTTAGGCCGGAGGCGGCGAGGAACTCGAGCGTGGCCAAGACGCGCCGGTCGATCAGTCCGGCTTCGATGTCGCGCCGCCCGCACGCGTAGATCTGCACGTGGGGGTCTTGGAGGATCCGGTTTTGCAGCTGCTCTTTTGACATCAGCAGGATCTGCCCGATCGTCGGGTTCTTCGCGCCGGGCCCGAAGAACGGGTTCACCCCGGCCGCGCGATAAACCGCGGTCGCCTCGAGCAGCTTCCAGCCATCGAGGATCGGCTTGGGATCGATCTGCGGAGCGTTCTTACCCGCGGGCTGAACCATGAACGTCATATGCGACGCGGTCTTCTGATCGCCCGCCGCGACCCGCCCGAGAATCGTCCCCGCGACCACGACAGCCCCCGCCTTGAGTGGTTTGAGCGTGTACTGGTTCTTGCCCAGGTGAAGGACGTCTGAGAAGTAGTTCTGAAAACTCGAGATCTTCGCCGTGCTCGTGCGCAGCTGAAGCGACCCGCCCGCCGCGTAGGACGCCGGCCGCGACGGGTCGGCGAACAGCCGCTCCTTGACCAGCGGCGTCTGCGTCGCCGTGCTCGTGGTCTGGCTCTTGGTCGCCGGACCGTTGGTCACCGGCAACGTCAGCTTCTTCTCCTGCCTGGCCTGACTCGTCGCCTGCGCCGTCGACGGAGTGCTCGCGCCGCGCTGCTGACCCGCACTAGCCGGCGCCTTCGGCGA
>JBJMLD010000092.1:0-8914 GCA_045805545.1 Solirubrobacteraceae bacterium
ATTCGATCCGAAGATGGGCGAGGCGATCGGCGCTGTCGTGGCGTCGTGCGAGGCGATTCTCCTCGGCCGCAACACGTTCGAGCTGTTCTCCAAGTCATGGCCGGGACGCACCGCCGAGCAAGATCCGGGCGCGCCGTTCTTCAATGAGTCGACCAAGTACGTCGTGTCGGGCACCCTGGAGAACCCCGCCTGGGAGAACTCGACGGTCATCGGCCCGTACTCGGCCCAGGAGCTCCAGTCGCTCAAGGACCGTGTCGAGGGCAACCTATACGTGAGCGGAAGCGGCCAGCTCGTGCGCGGGATGCTGGCGGACGGCCTAGTAGATGAGCTGCACCTGTTCGTCTACCCCATCGCGCTCGGTGGGGGCCTGAAGCTGTTCATGGATGGCCCCGAGGTCAAGCTGGCGCTGGCCGGCAGCGACGCCTTCGAGAGCGGCGTCGTGCACCTGGCCTACACCGCCGCGTAGCCGGCGCCCCGCCTCAGCACGGACTCCAGGACCGTTCCAGGAACTGCTTATCCAGCAGCCGGCCAGAGTTCATCGTCAGAGTCACACTCGAGTAGTAGCTCTGGCCGGCGCAGGTCCGAATCCGGGCCAGGCGGATCGCGACGAGCGCGGTGTGCGGCGGCGCCTGCGCGCAATTCGGGGTGCAACCGTGGTACTGCGCGTTGCCGCTGCCGATGGCCGTGGCGCCTCCCCAGGCGCTCCATTGCACATCACTGACGTACAGCGTCCCATCGCCGGTGAGCTCGAGTCGAGTCGGGCGCTGCGTGCGCCCGCCGGCCACACCTTGGAAGTACACCGGGGTCGGCGGCTTGGCCGTGGTCGTAGTCGTCGTCGTGACCGTTTTCGTGCCGCTCGACCCGCATGAAGCGAGCACGAGCATCAAGCCAACCGCCACAGGTACCAGGCGTCCCACTGGATGCGGATCATAAGCGGACCCCGCTACCGTGATTACACGTGCGCCTGGCCACGTGGAATGTGAACTCGATCAAGCAGCGGCTGCCCCGCCTGCTGCCGTGGCTCGATCAGCGCCGGCCGGACGTCGTCTGCCTACAGGAGACGAAACTGGCCGACGAGGCGTTCGCCGAACTGCTGGGCGATGCGCTGGCCGAGCGCGGCTACGAGATGGCCACGCACGGCGAGCCGACCTGGAACGGCGTGGCCATCCTGTCGCGCGTCGGTCTTGAGGACGTGGTCAGGGGCCTGCCCGGTGCGCCCGGATTCCCCCACGCCGAGGCCCGGGCGATCGCGGCCACGTGTGACGGCATCCGCGTCGTCTCGGTTTACGTGCCGAACGGGCGCGTACCGGACTCCGAGCACTACCAGTACAAGCTGGCCTGGCTGGCATCGCTGCGCGACGCCGTCGCCGCCGGACCCGACGCGACGATCGTCTGCGGTGACATGAACATCGCCCCAACCGACGAGGACGTGTTCGATCCGGACGCCTACATCGGACAGACGCACGTGACGGCGCCGGAGCGCGAGGCCCTGGCCGAGCTGGAGGCGCTCGGCCTGCACGACGTGGTTCGCGAGCGCTGGCCGACCCAGCGAGTGTTCACCTACTGGGATTATCGCGCCGGCATGTTCCACCAGGACCTGGGTATGCGGATCGACCTCGTGCTGGCAAGCGGTCCGGTCGCCGAGCGCGTCAAGGCGGCCTGGATCGACCGGCACGCACGCAAGGGCACCGGCCCGAGCGATCACGCCCCGGTGATGATCGATCTCGACGAGGCACCCGACGGCGACATTGGGCCGGTGGTGCCGCCGCCGTCCGCGCCGGCGGCACGGCGAGGGACGAAAAAGCTCCCGCAGGCGCCGTAGGGCCACTCAGGCCAAAACTCTCACGTTTGCCATCGGCTCGCGGCGGGAACCAGCCGCTCGGATCGATCCACACAATCGATTGGAGGAGAGGGTGATCCTTTTCAGCCTGCGACGAGTCGTGTACGCGGCGGTCGTCGCGTGTGCGCTTGGCGGCAGCGCGTTTGCTTTCGACGCGAGCGCTGCGACGCCCCGACGGGTACCAGACAATCCGCTCGCGGGGGGCTCGAGCACATGCCAACAGCTCGTGGCGCAGCAGACGGCGCTCGGGAGTGTGAACTACCCGGACGCCGAGACAGAGCCGTACATCGCGGTTGACCCAACTAATCCCATGCACCTCATCACCTCGGTGCAGCAGGATCGTTGGAACGACGGCGGCTCCAATGGCCTGACCAACGCGGTTTCGACGGACGGCGGTGCGACCTGGCACCTGGCCGGGACGCAGCCGGCCTTCACCATCTGCGAAGGCGCGCCTCAGGGGTCTGCCGGGTTCTTCAACCGGGCAACCGATCCCTGGGTGAGCATCTCATCCGACGGCAGGATCGCGTATTCGATCAGCGACTCGTTCAACGCCAATGGGCCTGGCTTCGGCGGCGCGAGCTCGATCATCATCAGCCGCTCGACTGACGGCGGAGCGACGTGGCAGCTACCCGTCACGGCCCGCTTGGACACCTCGTTCACGGTGCTGAACGACAAGGAGTCGATAACCGCCGATCCCAGCCCGGCCAAGCCGAACGACGCCTATGCCGTGTGGGACCGCTTGGTATCCCCGAGCAGCCACGCGAACCCCGGCGCGTACAACGTCAGTCCGGCGTTCCGCGGTCCGGCGATGTTCTCGAAGACCACGGACGGAGGCGTCACCTGGAGCACCGGCCGGCCGATCCTCGACCCGGGCGAGAAGAACCAGACGATCGGCAACCAGATCGTGATCCCCAAAGCCGGTCCCGCCGCCGGTCAGCTGATCGATGGGTTCGACCTGCTCCTGAACAAGGGTGGCAAGGGCCACAACCAGCGCGGCTCCGCCAGCGTGGCGATCATCCGCTCGACTAACGGCGGCTCAACCTGGTCGGCCCCGACGATAGTCGCGCCGCAGCAGGTCGCGCCCGTCTTCATCAACGGTACGCGTCTGCGCACGAGCGATGAGCTGCCCGAGTTCGCGGCCGGGCCGGAGGGCAACCTCTACGCCGTCTGGCAGGACGGCCGCTTCAGCGCCACCGGCGCATCGAAGATCGCCTTCTCGATGTCCACCGATGGAGGCGCCACGTGGAGCACCCCGATCCGCGTCGATCAGTCGCCCGGGAACACACCCGCGTTCATTCCCCAGATCACGGCGCTGCCCGATGGCACCCTCGCCGTTCAGTACTACGACCTGGAGAACGCGACGGCAGCCGATCCGGACCTGACGGACCAGTTCCTGGTGACCTGCAGCAGCAATTGCGGTTCCCCGGCGAGCTGGGCCGGCGGCGGTGAGACGCGCCTGAGCACAACAGGTTCGTTCCACATCCTGACGGCTCCGAACACCACGGGCGGGGCGGGCTTCGTGGGCGATTACGACGGATTGGTGCCGACCGGCGCGGGCTTCGGCTCGGCGTTCGTGATGGCCCAGCCGATCGCCACCACAGGACCCACCGACCTGTTCTTCAACACCGCACCGTAGGAGCGCGGTTCGCGGCCACCCCGCAGCGTCGGCCAGGCGCTGCGGGGATCGGTCGGCGAGGCCTACCGCGGCCGGTCGCGATCCCGCGAGGGCTGCACGCGCTTGGGCTCCCCGGGCATCTTCGGGTAGTCCGGCGGATACGGCATGTCGCTGAGTCCTTCGGCGGCGTCGCGTTCGTAGAGATCGAGCAGTGGCTGTAGCGAGTGGGCGACGTCGTTGATCGCGGCGTGGCGGTCGCCAACCTGGGCGAAACGCGCCGGCATCGTTGACACGGTGAAATCCTCAGGAGCCACGTGTTGCAGCTCGTCCCAGTGCAGCGGGGCTGACACCGGTGCCCCGGGCTTGGGCCGGACGCTGTAGGCGGAGGCGATCGTGCGGTCGCGCGCGTTCTGGTTGTAGTCGATGAATATCCGCTCGCCGCGCTCCTCCTTCCACCAGTTCGTCGTCACGTGGTCCGGAAGGCGACGGCCGAGCTCACGGCCAAAGGCGATCGCGGCGTGGCGGACATCGGTGAATGTCCAGCGGGGCTCGATCCGCACGTAGATGTGGATGCCGCGGCCGCCTGACGTCTTGGGGAAGCCGGTGTAGCCGAGCTCTTCCAGTAGCCGGCGCGCCTCGCCGGCTGCGCGTACGGCGTCGGCGAAGTCAGTGCCGGGCTGGGGATCGAGGTCGATCCGCAGCTCGTCGGGATGATCCACGTCCTCGCGACGGACCGGCCAGGGGTGGAACGTGATCGTGCCCATCTGAGCTGCCCAGCCGACGACGGCAATCTCGGTCGGGCAGACCTCGTCCGCCTCCCGCCCGGACGGGAACTGGATCTTCGCCGTCTCGACGTATTCGGGCGCCCCGCGGGGGATCCGCTTCTGGTAGAAGGCGTCGCCGCCGCCTCTGTCGCGCGTCGAGAGGACGATCCCCGGATGAACGCCCTTGGGCCAGCGCTCGAGCGTGGTCGGCCGGCGCTCCAGGGCGCGCAGGATTCCGTCGTCGACGGCCAGGTAGTACTTGACGATGTCGAGCTTGGTGATCGAGGGCGTGCGCTCGGTGGCGGGGAAGATCTCTCGATCCGGGCTCGTGACGCGCAGCTCACGTCCGTCGGCGTCGATCATCGTTTCCTGCGAGGTGGGCATCAGAGCGGAGTATCTACCGTCGAGGCGCCGCGCCAAGGTCCGGCGGAGCGGATAGCGGCGGGGCCAGGGGTCCGGCGGAGCGGATAGGCTCCGCGCTCGATGGTCGGGAGACGGACGTGGCTCACGGTAGCGGTGACCGCGGCGCTGGCAATTGCGGCGGCGGCGGTGGCGCTGGCCGACGGGATCGCGGGGCGTGTGCGACCGGACGGAACGTTCGGCGGCGGCCGCGGCTGGGTGACCACGGTCATCCCCGGAGGCACGTCGCAGGCCTACAACGTGCTGCCCGTCCAGGGCGGGCGGATCGTCGCGGTCGGGCAGGTCATCCCGCCGCCCGTGAACGGCCAGCCGCCCAGTCAGATCATCGTGCTGCGCTACCTGCCGAACGGCCGGCTTGACCGCAGCTTTGGCTCCGGCGGAATCTTCAAGACCGCGTTGCCTAATGCCAACGGGCCGTACAACGCCACGTCGGTCGCGGCCGACAGCGCCGGCAGGCTGATCGTGGCGGGCGGCGACGGCAAGGGCGACATGCTCGCGCTCCGGCTGACCCGGAACGGACGCCTCGATCGAACCTTTGGGGCGAACCGGAGCGGCGTTGCCTCGGTCGCGGTCGGTGGATTCGCCGAATCGGTGGCCCTGGCCCCGGGTGGCCGGATCCTGCTCGGCGGATCGAACGGCACCGCCAATGCCCGTCCGATGGTGGTCGCCCGCCTGACCTCGAGCGGTCGGCTTGATCGCGGGTTCGGCCGCGGCGGCGTGACCCAGGTGCGGTTCTGGAACGTCATGCAAGCGGCCGGATCGCCGGTCACCGGTCTGATTGCGGCGCGCGACGGCAGCGTCACCGGCTCGGGCCATCTCGACTACATCGGCTCCGACGGCCACGGCAGCGTCGGCGTGTTCCGGCTGAACTCGAAGGGTCGCTTGGCCCGCGGCTTTGGCCGCGGCGGCCACGTCGAGGTCGCGTTCAAGAGCCGCAACGGTAAGTTCGCGTTTTGGTTCCCGTGCGCGATGGGAATCGACGCCCGCGGACGCGTCCTGGCAAGCGGAGACGCGGTGCTCAACAACCGCGGCGCGCTCCTTACCACGCGCCTGACGCCGCACGGCGCTCTCGACCGCTCATATGGTGCTACGCGCGATGGGCGCAGCGTCGTCTACGGATTGAAAGACGACGATCAACCCAACTGCGGCGCCGCTGTCACCGGCCCGGGGGTGCTGACGGCCGGCGTCGGCTCGTCGCTGGTGCAGGTCGGCCCGACCGGCCTTGCGAATCGCCGGTTCGCCCCGGGCGGCGTGTTCAACATCCGCCGACCGCGCGGTGTCGCCATCAACGCCGTCACGGCCGCCGGCTCCCGCAACGTCCTCGTCGCGGGGGCGGCCGGCGACGCGCTGTACATCGCGCGCTACCTAGCGCCGCTCGGCTGACGCGTCCATGCCGAACGGTGCCCAGGCGCTGATCCGCACGCTCGTCGACGCCGGCGTCACGATGTGCTTCACCAACCCCGGCACGTCGGAGATGCACTTCGTGGCCGCGCTCGATTCGGTTGCAGAGATGCGCGCCGTGCTCGCGTTGTTCGAGGGCGTGGCCACGGGCGCGGCCGACGGTTATGCCCGGATGGCTGATGCGCCCGCCGCCACGCTGCTCCACCTCGGGCCGGGGCTCGGCAACGGCCTGGCAAATCTCCACAACGCGCGCCGGGCCAAGGTCCCGCTCGTAAACATCGTCGGCGACCACGCCACCTACCACGTGCAGTACGACGCCCAGCTGCAGTCCGACATCGAGACTGTGGCGCGGAACGTGTCGAGCTGGGTCAGGACGACGGGAAGTACGGCCGAGGTGGGCCGTGACGCCGCCGAAGCGGTGGCGGCCGCCGTCGGGCCGCCCGGCCAGGTGGCGACGCTGATCCTGCCGGCCGACGTGTCCTGGAACGACGGGGCCTCGCCCGCGCCACCGGTCCCGCCTCCGACCCCACCGACAGCGAGCGCCGAGGCCATCGACGGCGTGGCCAAGGCATTGTCCGCCGGTGGGCGCACGGCGCTCCTGCTCGGCGGGCGCGCCCTGCGCGAACCCGGCCTATTGGCCGCCGCCCGCATCGCCGCCGCCACGGGCGCGACGCTGCTCGCCGAGGTGTTTCCGACCCGGCTCGAGCGCGGCGCCGGCCTCCCGGCCGTGGAGCGGATCGCCTACCTACCAGAGCTGGCCATGGTGCAGCTGGCCGGGCTCGCGCACCTCGTCCTGGTCGATGCCAAGGCGCCCGTGTCGTTCTTCGCGTATCCCGGCAAGAAGAGCTACCTCGTGCCGGACTCGTGCCAGGTCCACGAGCTCTGCCCGCCGGACGGCGACGCCGTGGCGAGCCTGGCCGCCCTGGCCGACGCGGTCGGGGCCGACCACGCGGCCCCGGCGCTCCAGCCGGTGAAGCGCCCGGAGCGTCCGACCGGCGCGCTGACCGCGGAGAAGGTCTGCCAGGCGATCGGAGCCGTCCTGCCCGAGGGCACGATCATCTCCGACGAGGCTCAGACCTCCGGGCTCACGCTGGCCGCCAGCACGAGCGGTGCGCCACGCCACGACCTGCTGGCGCTGACCGGAGGAGCGATCGGGCAAGGTCTGCCGGCCGCGGTCGGCGCCGCGCTGGCCTGCCCCGACCGGCCGGTGCTGGCGCTCGAGGCCGACGGCTCCGCGCTCTACACGATCCAGGCCCTGTGGACGATGGCGCGCGAGCAGCTGGGCGTGACGGTCGTGATCTTCAACAACCGCTCCTACGGGATCTTGAACGTCGAGCTGGCCCGGGTCGGCGCGCAGGGCGGCGGTCCCAAGGCCAACTCGCAGCTAGACCTGAGCAGTCCCGACGTCGACTTCGTGGCGCTGGCCAAGGGTCTCGGGGTGCCCGCCCAACGCGTGGACACCGCCGAGGCGCTGGTTGACGGACTGGAGCGTGCGCTGGCCGAGCCCGGGCCGCAGCTGCTCGAGGTCGTCATTGCACCCGTGTTCAGCGCACGGCAGCTGAAAGCGATGCCCTATGCGCTGCGCGCGCTCGGCGCCCTGCCCCGCCCCCTCGCCGCGGCCGTAAAGCGTCGGCTCTACCCATGACCGCAGCCAGCACCGACAGGCTCGACCGTACGACGATCCTGGCCATGGTCGCGATGGGCGCCGCGGTCCTGATCGTGGCCAACGACTTCACGGCACTGAGCGTGGCCCTGCCGGCAATCGAAAAGCAGTTCAACACCGACGTCACGACGGTCCAGTGGGTGATCAATGCCTACGCGCTGACCTTCGGCGTGCTGATCGTCGTCGGCGGGCGCCTGGCCGATATGTTCGGCCGCCGGCGCATGTTCGTTGTCGGCGCCGCCATCTTCGCCGGGTTCTCCGTGATCGGCGGCGCCGCTCAGGGCACCCTCTGGCTGATCGCCTGCCGCACGCTGATGGGGATCGGCGGCGCGCTCATGTGGCCGGCGATTCTCGGCATGACGTTCGCCGCCCTGCCCGAGAGCAAGGCCGGTTTGGCAGGTGGCCTCATCCTCGGCGCGGCCGGGATCGGCAACGCGCTGGGCCCGCTGTTCGGCGGGATCCTCACCGACGCTCTCAGCTGGCGCTGGATCTTCTTCGTCAACCTGCCGGTCGCCGCATTCGGCGTGCTGGTCACGCTTTGGGCGATCCCGCCTGATGCGCCCGATACGACGGATCGCTCGATTGATTACGGCGGTGTGATCGCGCTGGCCGTGGGCCTGGTGTCGCTGCTCATCGCGCTTGATCAAGTCACCGATTGGGGCTGGGGCGACACACGCATCATTGCCCTGCTCTTGCTGTTCGTGGTGATGCTCGCGGCGTTCGCCTGGATCGAGCGGCGCCGCGGCGAGCGCGCGCTGATCCCGCCCGACGTGCTCCGCAACCGCAACTTCAGCGCAGCGTGCCTCACCGTGTTGCTGATGTCGGCCATCTTCTTTGCCGCGCTGCTCTACATGCCGCAGTTCATGCAGAAGATCCTCGGCTACAGCCCGCTCGGGTCCGGCGCCGGACTGCTGCCCATGATGGGCGTGTTCGCGATCACCTCGTTCGTGGCCGGACCGCTTTACGGCAAGCTCGGCGCCAAGCTGACGGTGGCGCTGGGAGCCGGCGCGATCACGCTCGGCATGCTGCTGATCTCGCTGATCAGCGAGAGTGCCGGATACGGCGAGCTCGTGCCCGGGCTGGTGATCATCGGCGTTGGCGTTGGGCTGTTCTACTCCTCGATCACGACCGCCGCGGTCACCGCGCTCGACGCTGCGCGTGCGGCACTCGCTGGCGGCATCGTGTACATGTTCCAGATCGCCGGCGGCTCC
>JBJMLD010000093.1:0-24886 GCA_045805545.1 Solirubrobacteraceae bacterium
CTCTAGGAAATGCGCCATCCCGTTCTCCTCGGGACGCTCGGTTCGGGCGCCGGCATCGAACGCGATCAGGATCGTCAGCGCACGCGTGCCTTCGACCGCGATCCGGTAGAGCGGCAGGCCATTGTGGAGCGTCGAGGAGGAGATCTCCGGCATGCGCAGAACGGTAGCGGCCTCACGGCAGCGGGGTGCGGTGGCGGTCGGGGCCCGGAGGCGCGGCGCCGGCATGCCGGCGCGCCGAGCGTGCCCGGACCCGAGCAAAGCGCACTTTTACGGGTCCGATCGGTCGGCAGGACCACGCCAAACCATGGGGCGCCGCAAGGCGCCCGTTTAAGCAGGTTTACAGAACTTCCTGCAAATCTCATTGCAAGGGAGGTGTTTGCTGGTCCTCTGCCGAGGCCGATCGCTACTGTGCGCCGCGCACATGGCTAGAGACCAGATCAGACAGCAGCCCACGCGGCGCCGCCCGGTTCCGGCCGGGACCGCCCGCCCCCAGACCTCGTCGACGCGCCCGCGCACCGGCCCCCCGATCGTCGAATTCCGCGGTGTCTCCAAGCACTACTCCGGCGGCGACGTGGGCCTCGACCAGGCGACGTTCTCGGTCGATCGCGAGGAGTTCGTGTTCCTCGTCGGCAGCACCGGCTCCGGGAAGTCGACTGTGATGCGGCTCCTGATCAAGGAGCTCGAGCCGACCGAGGGTCGGATCACCGTGGCCGGCCACACCCTGACCGAGATCAAGCGCAAGCGGGTCCCGTTCTACCGGCGCAACATCGGGGTCGTGTTCCAGGACTTCAAGCTGCTGCCGAACCGGACGGTGTACGACAACGTCGCCTACGCGCTCCAGGTCACCGGTGGCACACGCCGCGAGATCCGGAACAAGGTGCCGGACATCCTTCGCCTCACCGGGCTCTCGACCAAGCTCCACAACTACCCCGACCAGCTGTCCGGCGGGGAGCAGCAGCGGGTCTCGATTGCCCGCGCGTTCGTGAATCACCCGCCGTTGCTGCTGGCCGACGAGCCGACCGGGAACCTGGATCCGGAGACGAGCATCGACATCATGCGCCTGCTCTACCGGATCAACCGGACCGGGACGACCGTGCTCGTGGCAACGCACGACGAGGCGATGGTGAACAAGATGCGCCGGCGCGTTCTGGAGCTTTCCCGGGGCCGGATCGTGCGTGACGAGGCCACCGGCCTATACGCACGCGACGAGTCGACACGGGAGTTCGCGAACCGGATGCGCCAGCCACCGACCCGCCCGCCGGGCCTGTAGCCCGTGCGCCCTATCTTCTTCCTGCGCGAGGCCCTGCGCGCGATGCGCCGCAACGCCGCACCGTCATTCGCGGCGCTGGCCACCGTGCTGGTGACGATGCTCGTGCTCGGCGTCTTCATTCCCATAGTCCAGGCCACTAACGGGGCGGCCAACACCGTCCGCAGCCGCGTGCTGGTGGACGTCTACATGAAGACCAAGGCGACGCCGGCCGACGCAACCCGCGTGCAGAAGGAGATCCTCGCGGTACCGCACGTGAAGACGGTCCAGTTCGTCTCCAAGCAGCAGGCCTACGCGCTCGAGTCAAAGCGCGATCCGCAGGCCTACGCACTGCTCTCGGCGAACCCGCTGCCGGACACGTTCCACGTGATCCCCGACAACCCGGCCAACGTCCTGTCCGTGCGCAATGCGCTCACGCCGGCCACGCCGGGCGGTGGTGCGGGGACGATCGACGCCTCGATCCAGAGCGTCTCGAACAAGAAGAACGACACCAAGAAGATCCTCGAGGTCACGAATCTGGTCACGATCACGGCCGCCGCACTCACCGTGCTGCTGACGATCGCCTCGATCCTCCTGATCGCTAACACGATCCGGCTCTCCTTGTACTCGCGCAGGCGCGAGGTCGAGGTGATGAAGCTGGTCGGCGCTACCGACTGGTTCATCCGCTGGCCGTTCGTGATCGAGGGGACGATCGTAGGCGCGGTCGGCGCCGCACTGGCCATCGGCGTCCTCGGCGTGACCAAGGTCGCGCTGCTCGACCCGCTGGCCAACAACTGGACGCTGATCTCGTCGCCGCAGACGCTGCCCTTCGCCGCGCTGGTGGCCGTGCTGCTGTGCGCCGGCGTGCTCGTCTCGGCGCTCGGCTCCGGCCTGTCGCTCCGCCGGTTCCTTCGGGTTTGACGCTCCGCTAGCCCTTGCGGGTCAGGACTCTGACCCGCGATCCGGCCACAGCGGCGCTCGGACGGTTTGATTCCAACTTGCGCCGGTTTTATCTGTTTAATGAGGTTGTGAGCGCTCACATACGGCTTTTCTGGGTATAGGAGAGCTCGTCCGTCCACAACATCGCCTGCCGTACCCCGGTGGCGGGCGAGCAAAAGGAGAGGTATATGCACCACGCCTTACGCCTCAGTCGGCGGTTCGTGGCGATCGCAGCAGTGGCCCTGCTGGCGATCGGTGCCACGGCGGCGGTAGCCCAAGGCGCGTCCAGGCATCGCGCCCATCACCACGGCGGCAAGTTGCTGCCGCCCAGAGGCCCCCACCACGGACACTTCCACAAGGGTGGCCTGAGCATCACCAGCTCGTCGTTCGGAAATCTGCCGTCCGGCGTGCCGAACATTCCCCAGGGCGGCGCCGCGGTGACGCGCTACACCCTGCGGAATGCGCGCGGGATGACCGTCTCGATCCTCGACTATGGGGGAATCATCCAGTCCCTGTATGTGCCGGACCGCAGGGGTCGCGAAGCCAACGTGACGCTCGGGTTCGCGAACATCGACGGATACACCAATGCCGCGTATCTGAAGAGCAATCCGTACTTCGGCGCGCTCATCGGACGCTATGGGAACCGGATCGCCCTCGGGAAGTTCACGATCGACGGCAATCCGTTCTCGGTCGATGTCAACAACGGCGCCAATACCCTGCACGGCGGCTTCACCGGATACGACAAGGAGATGTGGGACGCCACGGAGGTCCCGCCCAGCCATGGACAGGTCGGCCTGGAACTGAGCAGCTTCCCGGGCTTCCCGGCTAATTCTCCGGGCAAGGCCGGCGAGGGGTGCAATCCGGCCCTGAATCAGGGCGCGGGAAATCCCCCCAACAACTGCACGACCGGTTATCCGGGCAACCTGACCATCCACGTGACGATCACGCTCGATAACCAGAACCGGCTGCAGTTCCACTACCAGGCTGCGACCGATCAACCCACGGTGGTCAACCTGACCAACCACTCGTATTGGAACCTGGCCGGCGAGGGTTCCGGGACGATCTACGACCACCAGCTGAGGATCAATGCCGATCATTTCACCCCGGTTGACAGTGGGCTGATCCCGACCGGAGAGATCCGCTCGGTGCTCGGCACGCCGTTCGACTTCACGACGTTCCACGCGGTCGGCGAGCGGATCCGCGATGGTGACGAGCAGCTGATGCTCGGCCGCGGGTACGACCACAACTTCGTGCTCAACAACCCGCATCCCGGCAACACTGCGGCCCAGTTGTTCGATCCGAGCAGCGGACGCCTGCTGACGATTACGACCGATCAGCCGGGCATCCAGTTCTATTCGGGCAACTTCCTCGACGGCACGCTGTACGGCACAAGCAACCGGCAGTACCGCCAGGGCGACGGGCTGGCGCTGGAGACCCAGCACTTCCCCGATTCGCCAAACCATGCGAATTTCCCGTCGACGGTTCTCCGTCCCGGGCAGTTCTACGACACGACCACCGCGTATCAGTTCTCAGCGGCCGGACACGGTCGGTTCAAGAGCCACCGGCATCGCTGATCCGCTCGGCCTCGTCGTGAACACACGTCGAGGGTTGTAAGCGGGATTTGAGATAGGAGGAACGCCGGGCCGCACACCGCGGCCCGGCTACCCTCCGGACATGCGCTCGCGCCCCTACGCAAACGGCCGGATCGTCGCCTACGCCGTTGCTGCGATCATCGTCCTGCTCATCGGCGTTTGGCTGGGCGGCCACCCGAGCTGGATCCCTCGGCAATTGCGCAGCGCGTTCGTCGACCAAGGGCAGGCCAAGCTCGTCAACGAGGCCCTCGACGTCCTCTCGCGCGACTACTACCGGAAGGTCAGTCGCTCGCAGCTGGTCGACAAGGGACTCGCCGCCGCGGTCGCGAGCCTCAACGATCCCTACTCGCACTACTTCAACCCGGGCGATTACCACGCGTTCCTGAGTCAGTCCAACCCGCACCTGAGCGGCATCGGCATCGAGGTGCTGCCGGAGTCGCGAGGGCTCCGCGTGACCGAGGTGTTCCCGGGCTCGCCGGCCGCCCACGCCGGGCTGGCTCGTGGCGACGTGATTGTTCAGGTCGGCTCGGTCTCGCTCGCGAACCGCTCGGATGACTTCGGCTCGCGCCTGATCAAGGGCCGCGCCGGGACGCACGTGACGCTCACTGTCATCGAGGGCACGCGCAAGCACGTGGTCAGGATCACGCGCGCGAACCTGGTCGTGCCAGTGGCCAGCAGCGCCGTGGCTTCGTATCACGGGATCAAGATCGGAGTCGTACGGCTCACGAGCTTCACCGACGGTTCCAGCGGCGAGCTGCGCACGCAGGTGCAGAAGGTGCTCCACGCTGGTGCCCAGGCGCTGATCCTCGACCTGCGAGACAACGGCGGCGGCCTGCTGGACGAAGCAGTGAAGGTGGCGAGCATCTTCATCCCTGACGGGACGATCGTCTCCACCGCCGGACGCAACCAGCCGCGCCAGGTTTACGCGGCCAAGGGCAACGCGATTGCGCCGCGCATCCCGATGGTCGTGCTGGTCGATCGCGGTACCGCGTCAGCGGCCGAGATCGTCGCCGGGGCGCTGAAGGACCGCGGGCGCGCGAAGATCGTCGGGACGCACACATACGGGAAGGGCGTCTTCCAGGAGATCGAGACGCTGTCCAACGGTGGCGCGCTCGACATCACGGTCGGCGAGTACTTCACGCCGAGCGGCCGCAACCTGGGCGGCGGCGGCGTGCGAGAGGGCGCCGGGATCCCGCCCGACGTGCTTGCCTCAAACAACCCCCGCTCCCGTGCCGACGGCGCACTGGCCGTCGCCGAGCGAACCGTCGCGGCGTCGGTTCGGTGACGCCGGCGGCTTCGGCGCCCGCCTCGGGTGCGCGCGTGGCCGTGCTCGAGCGGCGCGGCAAGTTCCTCGTCGCCGAGCCGTTCTTCGGATCCGGTCCTCGGATGGTCGTCAGTCGAGACCGCCGCTTCAACGTCGGCGACCTGGTTGTCGTCCGTGGCGGCGACAGCCGACGTGATGGCACGCGCGCGTCGGGTGGTCGCAGCCGCGGCGGCGGCGGTCGCGCAGTGGTGGCGAGACGGCTGGGTCGGCCCGACGTGGCCAGAGATGTGATCGAGGCGCTGATGATCGATCGCGGACTGCGGCGCGGATTCGACCCGGCGGTCGAGCATGAGGCGCGCGATGCCGGGTCCGCGCCGGTCGACGGCTCGCTCGGCGGGCGCCGGGATCTGCGTTCGCTGCCGACGTTCACGATCGACCCGGCAAGCGCTCGGGACTTCGATGACGCGATCTCGGCTGCGACGAACGACGACGGCTCATGGCACGTCTGGGTGCACATCGCCGACGTCTCCGCGTACGTCACGCCGAGGTCGCTGGTCGACCGTGAGGCCTACCGGCGCGGCACCAGCGTGTACGTGCCCGGGGCGGTCGAGCCGATGCTGCCGGCCCAGCTCTCGAACCACGCCTGCTCGCTCGTTCCCGGCCAGGACCGGCTGAGCGTCACGGTCGAGATGACGATCCGCGGCGAGGCCGTGGAGCGCTCGGCGTTCTATCGCTCCGTGATTCGCTCCGATGCTCGGCTCGAGTACGGGCAAGTGGACAAGATCTTCGCCGGGCAGGAGCGTGCGGCCGAGCCTTGGGGCGAGCCGTTGGCGGCGGCGCGGGCCGCAGCCGGTGCGCTCGCTTCGCGGCGCGCGCGAAGTGGCGCGATCGTGCTCGAGAGCGCGGAGCCCGACTTTCGCTTCGACCGCAGCGGCAACGTGCTGAGCGCCGAGCCTGTCCACCAGACCGAGGCGCACCGGCTGATCGAGCACCTCATGATCGCTGCCAACGAGCAGGTGGCCGGCCTGCTTGAGGAGCGCCGCGTGCCGGCGCTGTTCCGCGTGCATGAGCGGCCTGAGGCGACCTCTGTGGAGCGGCTGCTCGATCAGCTCGAGTCACTCGGGGTGCCGACGCCGCCGGTGGAGACGCAGTCGATGACCCCGCAGCAGGCGGCCGACGCGGTGGGGGAGATCTCGCAGGCGGTGGCGGCTTGGGTGCAGTCGCATGGCGGTCGGGGTGCGCAGGCGCTGACCAGTCTCGTCCTGCGGTCGCTGAAGCAGGCCTATTACGACCATCGCAACCGCGGCCACGCCGGCCTGCAGTCACCGCGCTACTGCCACTTCACCTCGCCGATCCGCCGCTATCCCGACCTGATCTGCCACCGCGCGTTGCTCTCGGCGGTGAGCGGCGACGTGCCGGCGCCCGAGTCTGCCTGGGTCGCCGCGGCGGGGCCGTGGACGTCGGCGCGGGAGCGCGAGGCGATGACGATCGAAAGAGACGCCGACGATGTGGCGCGATGCTTCCTCTTGGAGCGCGAGCTCTTCGAGTCCGGTGAGGAGGACCCGGCGTTCGAAGGCGAGGTCGTGGGGTTGGTTCGGTCCGGCGCGTTTGTCGCGTTCGGGCCTGACACGGCCTACGAGGGGATGCTGCCGGTGCGGCGGCTGCACGGCGATTGGTGGGAGCTCAACGAGCAAGGGACGATCCTGGAGGGGACCCGGCGGGGAGGCGCCATCCGGCTCGGCGACGCGGTTGAGGTGCGAGTGGGAACGATCGACGCGCCGCGCGGCCGAGTGGACCTGCTGCCGGCGTGGGAGGAGGATTAGCCCATGGCCACCAAGCGCAAACGCAAGGCAGCGTCGGGGGATGTGGCGACGAACCGGCAGGCCTCGTACCGCTTCAACCTGCTCGAGCGCTTCGAGTGCGGGCTCGTGCTCACCGGGACCGAGGTCAAGTCGCTGCGTGAGGGCAAGGCGCAGCTGAAGGACTCCTACGCGGTCGTGCGCGACGGGGAGGTGTGGCTGATCGGGCTCTACATCCCGCCCTACGGTCCGGCCTCACGCGAGAACCATGATCCCGAGCGGCCGCGCAAGCTGCTGCTCCATCGCGCCGAAATCGAGCGCCTGGTCGGGCGCACACAGGAGCGCGGGCTGACGCTCGTGCCTACCCGGATCTACTTTGCGGGTCCGCGTTCGCGCGCCAAGATTGAGATCGCGCTGGCGCGCGGCAAGGACCTGTACGACAAGCGCGACGCGATTCGCAAGCGGGATATGGCGCGCGACGTGCAACGGGAGTTGCGCGAGGCGCGGGGGTAGAGCGCGGCCCTGCGGCTCGGGCCGGCGAGGGCTCGCTAGAAGAGGCTGCTGATGCCGTGGATGGCGGCCGTGCCGAGCACGATCTCGAGCACGACGCCGGCGATCGCGACGATCAGCGCCACGAGCACGACGATGATGTCCTCGAGCAGGACTCCGAGGGAGAGGAGGACGACACCAAGCGCCGGCAGCGTGTCGAGGCCGGTGAACGGGGGCGCCAGGAACGCCGCCAGCGAGCCCGCGATCACCAGCATGCCGAACACGATATTGCTGAGCCGGTGGTCAAACAGGAACCGGAGCCGGGGCTTCGATAGGCGCTCGAGGCGCCGGATCAGCCGCATCAGCCCGTGGATGAAACGTTGCTGGCGTGGACCGGCCAGCTCCAGCCCGCGCCATTTTTGTGGCAACCAGATCTCGTGGCGTCCGACGATTAGCTCGAGCGATAGCAGGATGGCGATGATCTCGAAGACATGCGTCGCACCGCCGGTCGGCAGGGGCAGCGCCGGGACGCCAAGCAGGAGCACGAACACGAGTGCAAAGCTCTTCTCGCCAAACAGCTCGATCAGGCTGCCGAGCGTCGAATCGCCGTCCTGCTCGAGCCAGCGCTGGAGGTCGGCGCTGACGCTTGGCCTGGACGCCTGTTCGGCCTTGGCGCTCACCGGACCAGCATAGGAGGCCGGGTGACCGGGTAGAGTCCGCGCCATGACCATTGGTGGAGCACTCGCGCTGATCGCTGCCGGCGCAATCCTGAAGTGGGCAGTGACAGCGCACGTGAGCTGGATCGACCTGCAGACAACCGGGACCGTGCTGTTTGTGATCGGGCTCGCGGGTCTCGTGGTCGCGCTTCTGTACACGTTCTGGTGGGCGCCACGTGATCGGCGCGACGACCGGACGCGTGTGTCGCGCCAGGGTCCGCCACCGCCGCCGCGCGCGTAACGCTCCGAGCGCTTACGGGATCGAGCGGGCCAGGTGTGTCGCGTCCATGCCGACGACTAGCAGCGCGATCAGCGACAGGTAGACGGCCGCGACGAGTGCGCGGTCGAGCGGCTTGACGCGGTAGTAGGCCTGCTCCTGCTCCCCGCCGTTCCTGCGCGCCTGCCAGCGCCGGTAGGTCTCCAGCCCGCCGAAGACGACGATGATGAAGATGATCGGGTTGGGGAAGATCAGCGCCAGGGCGACGAGCCCGGCGAAGCCCGCGAACCACATCCACGGCGCCATTGCGGCCATCGCGCGACCGCCGTCGAGCGGCACGACCGGCAGCAGGTTGAACAGGTTGAGGAAGAAGCCGGTGAAGGCCAGCGCGCGCCAGATGTCATTACCGGTGGCGTGCCAGATGAGGATGCACGCGGCGGAGCCGATGCTGCCGAGGATTGGCCCGGCGAGACCGACGCGCGCCTCGGCCAGCGCGTTCTCACCGAGCGACTTGGAGGTGATCACCGCGCCCAGGAACGGAATGAACATCGGCGCGCTTGCCTTGATGCCCTCGCGTCGCAGCTGGATCACGTGCCCCAACTCGTGGATCAGCAGCAGCACGACAAATCCTGCCGCGAACGGGAAGCCCCAGATCAGCGCGTAGGCAGCGATCGAGACGAGCATCGTGCCGGCTGTGGTCAGCAGCTTCAGCTTCGGCAGCAGCAGCAGAATCGTCTTGAACTTGGCCGCGAACGCGATGATCGCGGCCAGCGCCGGACCGAGCACGCGCTTGATCGGATTCCGTTTGGGAACGAACGGCGCGTTCGGATTCGGCGGCTCGGCGGCGAGCGGCGGCGGCTCTGAGGCCGGGGTGCGAAGCCAGGGATTGGGGGCGGAATCCATCGGTACTAGTTAAGTGTGGCACCGGGGTTCCGCCGTTCGGCCCGGTCTTACGGATGTCTTCGGATTGCCCGGGTTTCGCAGGATCGGGCCGTCCGGCCACTAAAATGCGAGGAACAAGTACATAACCCCCGGGGACGACAGGCTTCGACGTGGTCGGTTCGTGGGGGTGGTTGCGAGTCGAGGTTCCGGGTGGCCTCGTAAAACCCCCGGAAAACCATAAGTGCGGACACGCACAACTTCGACCTCGGACTTGCCGCTGCGTAAGTAGCCGCCGTCCGTAGGATCGTCTCGGCCCCCTCTCGCCTGCGGTGGGGGACCCGGGATCAGCTAGCAGGCTAGCTCGGTGAGGATTTGCTCCCTCCGATCCGAGGACCACCAGGGAGCTGGCTCTCGACAACCCCGCCGGCGAGGCGAGTCGAGAGCGAGATCAGAGCGCCGGCTACGCTCGTAGACGCCACCTTTCGCGCGACCGCGGACGCGGGTTCAATTCCCGCCGTCTCCACTGATTGGAGCGGGTGCGAAGGTCCCAGACTTTCGCCCCGCTGCAGGCGTTTTGCGGGGCGAACCTTCGTACCGTTCGCACGACGGAATCCCGCAATGTGCGGGCCGTCCAGACCAAGTCGGCCGCAACTCGGCCACAGATGTGTCCGAACTCTGCCGCAGCACCTGGCCCTCGCAGGTGGCCGCCGCTCAGCGACATACGCTCCAGCCGCGACGATGTGGTGTCGCACAGGGAACCAGCTGAAACTCGGCTGGGTTAACGCGGGTCCCGCTCGTGGGTTGCTGTGCCGGCGACGACAGAGGCCGCTACCGCTCGAGTAGGTGCTGGGCTCGGTTGATTGCTTGCGCGAGGCTGTGTGCGCCGACGATGACGGGCGTGCGGTCGCGCCGCGGTTCGATGCGTAGGATCCAGTCTGTGTCCTCGAAAAGGGTGTAGCCGATCAGCTTGTCGGCGGCCCACAACTCGGCGACGCCGCTGTCGGCGGCCTCGGGGCTCACGATGCTCACGCGGATCTCATGCATGGCTGCTCTCCGTCACTGACTGGGAGTCATGGCGTGGGGTCTGCCCCGCTGCGTGCCTCAGCCAGTCTTTGAAGTACGTCTTGCCGATGCGCGCGTCATCGCCGGGGATGAGGGTGCGCTGGCTCACCGCGATGCCGTAGTAGCGCGCGTGCGGGTCGGTGATCACCTCGCGAGGATCGTTGCGCGCCTTCAGCGCGTCGCGGATGAGCTCGTCGAGCCGGAACTGTTCGGGGCCCGCGATCTCCGCGGTGGCGTTCAGCGGCGGGGCGACGGCGACCCGGGCGACCCCGCTCGCGACGTCCTCGGCGGCCATCGGCTGGATTAGCGCAGGCGGGAGCCTGACCGCGTTACCGTCGGTGGCCTGGTCCGCGATGCCGTCCATGAACTCGAAGAACTGCGTCGCGTGGACGATCCAGTAGGGGATCGACGAGCCCTGGATCAGCTGCTCCTGGACGAGCTTCGCGCGAAAGTAGCCACTCTCCTGTAGGCGTTCGGTGCCGACGACTGACAGCGCGACGTGGCATCCCACGCCCGCGGCCGCCTCCGCCGCGAGAAGGTTGCGAGATGAGGTCTGAAAGAAGTCCATCACTGCGTCGTCGGCCCAGTCCGGCGAGTTGGAGACGTCGACGACGACCTGGGCGCCCTGGAGGACTTCGGAGAGGCCCTCGCCAGTGAGCGTGTTGACGCCTGTGTTGGGTGCTGCTGGGACCGCCTGGTGCCCGTGCTCATCAAGTTTGGCGACGAGCTTTGAGCCGATCAGGCCGGTTCCGCCGATAACTACGATCTTCATGACACGCCTTTCGGGTGTGGTGAGCTGAGTCGGCCGGAGCTGACCCGGCGTTTCGGGAACAGGCGCGCGGGTGCGCGCTGCTTCACGCGGACGGCGCCGTGCGCGTGGAGATGACGTATGAGCAGATAAGGGCTCGCGATGACAGTCGCGATCATGGCCAGCAGAGTCCCGGCTAGTGCCAGAGCGAGCACGAGCATGAGGATCAGCGCGAGCGGTCCGATCAGCAGCAGCACCAGGAGGAGCCAGGGTCCCAGCACGAAGATGACGGGAGGGCCGAAAAAGGCTGGGGCCCCGATGATTGGTGCGCGTTCGTCGAACAGTTCGCCCCACGTCGGGCGGTCCGGGGAAGTGGATCTCGCCACCGCGACAACCGGATGCGGCGTTGCGGATGCAGGCGGCATGGCCATGAGTTGTGGGGTGGTGGTGTTCATGCTGCGAGGTTCCTCCGCAACGGGCGCGCTCGCGTCCGGGGAACTGCCGCGTCGGGTCCCTAGTCGTGCCGACTGGTTGTCCAGGCACGGTCGCTGGCGCAGGTAAGCTCCGCGATGGACCGATGACGAGGAGGGCCTTCCGAGCACGCGCGGCTCCACCGCCGAGCGCCCGGCGGCGCTAGATGCTGCAAGGCCGACGTAGCGAGCGCGAAGTCCTGGACCGCCGACTGCAGCGCGTCCGGGTCGGGGAGAGCGCGGTGCTGGTGGTGCGCGGCGAAGCGGGGGTCGGCAAGACGGTGCTGCTGGACTACGTGGCCGAGCGGGCGTCCGGTTGTCGGATCGTGCGGGTCGCCGGTGTTGAGTCTGAGATGGAGCTTGCGTTCGCGGGGCTGTATCAGCTGTGTGCGCCGATGCTCGACGGGCTCGACGGGTTGCCCGGTCCGCAACGGGATGCGTTGCGTGTGGCGTTCGGGCTGCATGATGGCGCTGCCCCGAACAGCTTCCTGGTGGCGCTGGCGGTCCTGAGCCTGCTGGCCGAGGCGGCCGAGGTGCAACCGCTCGTGTGCCTCATCGACGATGCACACTGGCTCGATCCGGCCTCCGCACAGGCGCTGGCGTTCGTTGCGCGGCGTCTGCTGGCAGAGCGGATCGGCATCCTGTTCGCCGTCCGCGAGCCCAACGACGTCAATGAGCTAACCGGACTGCCGGAGCTGGTGGTCAGCGGGCTCGCCGACGACGAGGCACGCCTGTTGCTGGCGTCCGCCGTGCCCGGTCGGCTCGACGAGCACGTCCGCGACCAGATCGTCGCCGAGACGCGGGGCAACCCCCTTGCGTTGTTGGAGCTGCCGCGCGGGTTGACGCCGGCGGAGCTCGCGGGCGGATTCGGACTTCCCGACGCGCGACTGTTGGCGGGCCGCGTCGAGAAAACGTTCGCGCAACGGGTCCAGGCGCTCCCGCGCGAGACCCAGCGGCTGCTGCTGTTGGCGGCGGCCGAGCCAGTAGGCGACGTGAGCCTGCTCTGGCGGGCAGCCGAGCAGCTCGGGATTAGAGGCAGCGCGGGCTGGCCAGCCGAGGAGGCCGGGTTGATCGAGCTCGGGATCCGCGTTCGGTTCCGCCATCCACTCGTGCGCTCGGCGGTCTACCGAGCGGCATCCGGGGAGGATCGCCAAAAGGTGCACCGCGCGCTGGCCGAAGCGACCGACCCGCAGCGGGACCCCGATCGCCGAGCGTGGCACCGCGCACGCGCCTCCGAGGGGCGCGACGAGACCATAGCGGCCGAGCTCGAGCGCTCAGCCGGACGGGCGCAGGCGCGCGGGGGCCTGGCAGCAGCGGCGGCGTTCCTGGAGCAGGCGACGGCGTTGACGCCGGACGCCGCGCGGCGCGGGAGGCGCGCAGTGGCCGCCGCGGAGGCGATGCTACGAGCCGGCGCGTTCGACGCGGCGCTCGTGCTGCTGATCGCGGCCGAGGAAGCGCCGCTCGACGCGCTGGCGCTCGCGCGGATCGACCTGCTGCGCGCCCAGATCGCTTTCGCCTCGAGCCATGGCAGTGAGGCAGCGCCGCTGCTGCTCGCCGCCGCGCGCCGGCTCGAGCCGCTCGACGAGGCCCTTGCGCGCGAGACGTATCTGGAGGCGTTCAACGCCGCGGCTCTCGCCGGTCGGGACGGCGCACCCCGAGTGGCGGAGGTGGCGCAAGCCGCACGCCGGTTGCCGTCGGCAACGAGTCGGTCGCGCATGGGCGACCTCCTGCTCGACAGCATGATCGCGCTGTTCACGGACGGCTACGCCGCCGCGACGCCGACCAGACAGCGAGCGGTCCGCGCATTCCGGACCGCGGACCTCACCGTGGAGGAGGGACTACGGTGGCTGTGGCTCGCGTCGTCGGAAGCCGCCGAAGTGTGGGACGACGAGAGCTGGTCGGTCCTCTCGGCCCGTCACGTCGACATGGCCCGCGCTGCCGGTGCGCTCAGCGTGCTTCCCCTCACCCTCCACTCGCGGGCGGTGGCGCACGTACTCGCTGGCGACCTCGACGCTGCCGCGTCGCTGGTCGCGGAGCTCGACGCGGTGCAGCAGGCGACCGGCGCAACGCTTCCGCCATACGCCGCCTTGGTACTCGCCTCCTGGCGCGGCCGCCAGCAGGAGGTCGGCGACCTCATCGAAACCAGGCTTGACGAGGTCGTCGCACGCGGTGAGGCAATCGGGTTGCTCATCGCACAGTGGGCGACGGCGGTGCTCGCGAACGGCTTGGGGCAGTACGAAGAGGCGGTACTCGCGGCGCAAGAAGCGGCCGACCACCCGCACGACCCGGCTCCGGCGCACTGGGGCCTGAGTGAGCTGGTCGAGGCGGCCGCCAGGAGCGAGCGGCCCGAGCTCGCCGCCGACGCGTTCGCGCGCCTGGAGGCGGTTACGCGCGCCGGCGGCACCGACTGGGCGCTCGGCATCCAGGCTCGCGCGCACGCGTTGGTGAGCGACGGCGACGTCGCAGAACGCCGCTATCGCGAGGCCATCGAGCGACTCGGCCGCACACGCCTCCGCGGAGAGCTCGCTCGCGCCCGTCTGCTCTACGGCGAATGGCTGCGGCGCGAGCAACGCCGCGTCGACGCCCGCGAGCAGCTGCGCGCCGCCCACGAGCTACTCGCTGGCATCGGGGCCGACGCCTTCGCCGAGCGCGCACGGCGTGAACTGCTCGCCACCGGCGAGAGCGTGCGCAAGCGGGCGCCCGACACCCTCGACAGCCTGACGGCCCAGGAGGCGCAGATCGCCCGCCTGGCCGCCGATGGGCAGACGAACCCAGAGATCGGCGCGCGGCTGTTCATCAGCCCGCGCACCGTCGAGTACCACCTGCGCAAGGTGTTCCCGAAACTCGACATCAGCTCCCGCAAAGAACTCCGAAAGGCCTTGACCCAGGCTCCGAATCGCATCGCGTCGGGATCTCACCAGGGCCTCTGACGGGAGCGATCCACGCTGCCGGTCCAAGAAATCCGACAGACATTCCTTCGCCGCGTACGCGAGTACAGCCTGCCGAGGGAATACGCACGCATGCAAAGCGTCGGCCACCCGGGAAGCCTGCTCGCCAAGACCGTAATCATCCACCACGAACCATCCGCCCGCATCACCGTCATCCTCGTCCCCGAGACACTTGGCTTCTAACCCCGAACTCAGTTCGCAATGAGCGCAAGCTAGCGAGCTGACATGGGCCATCATCAGCCCGCGCCGCTAGGAGCGGCCGCGCCGCCCACTGATGCAGCCCATCCAGGCGGTGGACGACGGCCGACTCGGCCCGCAGCCCCAAGACCTCGTGGAAGCCGTGCTCCGCACGATCGGAAGGCCAGCGACGGCTACCGAATCGCTCCGCCGCTCGACGTCTTGCGGGCCGCATCTGTCCAGTACGTGGCAGCCTGACCGCTGCTGAGGGCATCCCCGGAATCGTTCAACGCGGACCTACATCGTCGCGCGACAACCTCGCCGCGGTGCGAGCCTGCCGCCGCGGGAGCACACGATCGCCCTCGTCTGAACTCGACAGTCCGGATCAGAGCGCCGCGCTCGCGCGCCGCGTAAAGAGATCGACTGCCTCGGATCAGTGCGACTCCAGAGCGCCGAGCTGCTGGAGCATGCCGAGGTCGTCGCGCACCGCCCAGTGCTCGGTGATCAGCCCGTCGCGCAAGCGGAACATATGAGCAAGCTCGGTGGAGACATGACCCTTCTGCGGCGTCGAGACGCCGCGGAAGGCCGGGGCCTGCCAGGTGCCCTCTCGCACGCCGTAGACGACTACAAGATCGCCGTCGGCCAGATAGTGCTGCTCGGTCCAGTGCCGGTCCATCTGCGACCCGTGCACGATGCCCATTAGCTCCTTGAACGCGTCGATCCCATCACGAAGCTCGGCGCGGGCGGCGTGGTTGACGACATCCGGCGCGCACAGCTCATCGAGCACCGAAAGATCGCCACAATCCGAGACCTCGTCCATGAACCGTTCAACCACCGCCTTGTTCTTGTCCAGGTCGGCGCTCATGCCGGGGGATCCTAGTGCAGGGCTGGCGATGCAGATGCTGCTGTTGATCTTGCCAGGAGTCAGCCTGCTGGCCCCCTAGGCTCACCATCATTGTCGCGCCGGCGAAGAGAAGCCCTCTCATCCAACGGCGCAAGGCGACCGTCGCACGGTGATCTGGGACGCCAACCGATCTCCGCCTCCTCCGGGGATCTGTTTCGGACTCACCCCAGCGAGCACTTGTGGCCAGATGGCGAGTGGACTGCAGGGGCGCGGCGGCCCCTGCAGCCACGGCTCCGCCTTTATGGCTGGACGTTCTGGTTGATGTGGAACAGGTTGGTCGGGTCGTACTTGCGCTTGATCTCGACCAAGCGCTCGTAGTTGCTCCCGTAGGTGGCACGAACGCGGGCGTCGCCCTCATCCATCATGAAGTTGACGTAGGCCCCGCCCATCGAGTGCGGGTGCAATGCGTCGAAGTAGTCGACCGTCCACTGCCTGAGGGCTGGGGCGCTGTCCGGATCGGGGTCGACGCCGACGATCACCTGGGCCCATTTCGCGTCCCGGTATGCCCAAGGCGTGGCATGCGGGCCTACCCGGGATGCGGCTCCGTCGATCGGATACAGATGCATTGTCGACTTCCACGTGGGCAGTCGCGATCCGTGCTCTACGTGCGCCTCGATCGCGGCGTCGGAGATCTCCTTGACGAAGTCCGCTCGCCAGTACCACTGGTCTCCATGGGGGTAGAGCCCGTCGAACGCTGACTGAAGCGCTGGGAGTGGCATCGGTGACAAGCCGTCGAGTTCTGGACGCAGCTCGCGAACCGGCCGGAACGCCTCATCGGCCTCCTCGGGCGGTCCGGAGTAGCACCACACGACGCCGCACATCTTGTGCATATGCAGCTCCTCGGGAAACGGAGGAGCCGGAGGCACGGTGAGGAATGCGAAAAACCCGTTCAGATCCTCACGTGCGGCCGGCAGGAAGTCCCGGTACCAGCTCAGGATCTCGGCCGAGCGCTCGAACGCGAACAGTGTCGGTCCGCCGATGATCGTATGGACGGGACTCAGCCGGAAGGTGAACGCCGTCACCACGCCGAAGTTGCCCCCGCCGCCGCGCAGCGCCCAGAACAGATCCTCGTGCTCGTCCTCGCTGGCGGTGACGAACGAGCCGTCGGCCAGCACGACGTCAGCCGCGATCAGGTTGTCGATCGACAGTCCGAGCTTGCGGGTCAGATGCCCTAGGCCTCCGCCGAGCGTGAGGCCGCCCACCCCGGTCGTCCCGATGATCCCGAACGGGGCGGCCAGACCGAACGCATGCGTGGCATGATCGACATCGCCGACGAGCGAGCCCCCAAGCGCCACCGCGGTGCGCCGCTCCGGATCGACCCGGACTCCGCGCATCGCCGAGAGGTCGATCACGAGACCGTCGTCGACGCTCCCGAGCCCACCGCCGTTGTGGGCCCCGCCGCGCACCGCTACCTCGAGGCCGTGCTCTCGCGCGTAACCGACGGCCGCGATGACATCGCCGGCATCCGCACACCGAGCGATCATTCGCGGTCGCTTGTCGATCATCGCGTTGTAGAGCTTGCGGGCCTCGTCGTACTGCCCGTCATTGGCCGCGATGACTTCGCCACGCAGCCGCTCGGCGAGCGCCGCGCTCGCTTCGGCGCGCTGTTGATTGGGATTGACTGCTGTCGCCATGGTTCCTCCTGGCTTGGTGGATCGTTGCCGCCAACGATCTCCCTCGCCCGTGCAGCGTCCGCGAAGCTGCCGTGAGCGCATCGTGAAAGGCGCCCGCTCCGGCGAGCGGACCGAGCTCAGAGGAGCTGCGCGATCCGCTCGGCTGCTCGGCGCGCGCCGTCGGGCTCGACGGCTCTGTACTCGACGGGTCGGCCGATCTCCGCGCTGATCGCATCGGCGATCGCTTCTGGCGAAGAGGTTTCGAAATCCATGCGTCGGCCGGCGCCGTACCGCGCGAGCCGGTGGGCCACGTGCAGGTTCTGCTCGAAGTGATGCCGGAGCGGGAAGTAGAGGAACGGCCGGCGGTTGGCCGTCAGTTCCATAGCGGTGGTGAGACCACCCTGCACCACGGCTAGGTCGCACGCGGCCAGGTGCCGATACAGGTTGTGAACGTACGGCCGCACCTCGAGCCCGTTGTCGGTGGCCAGCGCCTCGCCGTCGATCCTCGGACCCGCGACGACGATCATCCTCAGCGCCGGTACCTGCCGCTTGGCCTCTGGATATGCGGCTATCACCCGCCGAAGGAGATCGACGCCGACACCCGAGCCGCCGACCGTGACGATGCAGACCTGCTCGTCGGGCTCGTAGCCGAGCTCGGCCCGGAGCGCCCCCCTGTCTGCGAATTGGGCCGCGTCGAAACCGGTGATGTAGCCGGCGAAGTCGAAGTGCTGCTCGGTCCACTCCCGGATTCCCGGGAGGTTGGGGCCCAGGCGGCCGGGCACGATGTCCTCCGGGTTACCGACGAAGATGGCTTGATCGCGGACGTCCGGATGCGCGGCCACATGATCAACCATCTCGGCGTTGTAGTCGGCCGTGAGAAATCGCTCGCGCTCGTCGGCATCCTCCATCGGAAGGAACCCGACGAAGTCAGTGAGCCAGGCAAACGGCGCCCGCTTGAGCTGCGGATGTTCGTGCAGGAAGTAGTCGAGCTCCCACCCCTCGTCGGCGATCCACGCGTCGTAGCGGGTCTCTTGCGCGACGTCGTGGAACAGCATGAAGTTCGCGCACAGGATCTCATCCATCCGCCGATAGGCGTGGAAGCAATGCAGGTCGTGCTCTGCGGACTCGGACTCGAAGTGTGCGGACTCACTGGCCAGGTGTGGGCTGGCCGGATGGATCCGCTCGCCCTCGGCCTCCAGCACTCGTGTCACCGGATCCTGGGCAAGCCAGTCGATGTGCAGATCGGCGACGAGCGCCCGTAGTTCACGCGCGATCGCCACGTCACGCTGGGCGTGACCGAGCCCGATCGGCGAGGAGACGAACAGCGCTCTGGGGCGGCCGTCATCCGAGCGGTGGACGGTGGGATCGCGGCGAGGTTCTTTCCCGCATTCGATGAATTCACGCAGGGTGACGTTGAACAGGGCCGGCGCGCGCGACTCTGGGGCGTGGCCGGCGCCCTCGAACAGCACGAACGGTGCGCCGAGCGCTGCGGCCAGCGCGCGTCCCCATTCCGGCGGCGTGATCAGATCCATCCCGCCATGGATCACCATGGTCGGGCAGCGGACTTGGGCGCAGAGCTCGAGCACCGCGTCGCGGTCCGCGAACGGCTCGCCTTGGTAGCAGTCGATCAACGCCTCCGGTGAGATCTCCAGACCCCAGGTGACGGCGTCCTCGATCGGCTTGGTCGAATGCGGCTCCGGGAAGACGGCGGCCATGAACCACTCGACGAACGGACGCGGATCACGCTGCCACCCATGGCGACTGAACATGCGCAGGAGATCAAGCGGACTGAGCCGACCCAATGCTCGCCGCATCGCCGGGCTCCAAAGGCCGGCCGGCGACTCCCGCGCGAACCGCAGCAGGGCGCTGAGGGCTCTGAGGTTTCGCTGCAGCGGAGTGCGAGCCTCGAATACGGCCCAGGCCAGCCGCGGGCCCAGCACCGGTGTCAGGGGCGTCCCGGGTGCGACGAGGGCGGCGCGGGTCACGCGCTCGGGATGCTGAGCGGCGAGCATCATCGCCCGCCGCGGTCCGCGTGAGACGCCTACCAGCGTCGCCTTCTCAGTGCCGGTGGCGTCCATCACCGCCAGCGCGTCGTCGACGAATTCCTGGGCAGCGTATGCGGCCGCTCCGGCCGGCGCGTCGGAGCGGCCGTTGCCACGGGGATCGTGCACGAGCACGCGGTAATGGCGTGCGAAATACGGGATCTGGCCCTTCCATATCCTCGAGTGCACGATCGACCACGGCGGCAAGAAGAACACGGTCTCATCACCGTCTCCGTAGACCTCGTAGAAGATCCGCACGCCGTCGCGCTCGGCAAAGCCTTCCTCATCCGGATAGCGCGCGCGCGTCGATTCTCGCGGTGCGCCCGGCCGCCCCGTCTCTGATTTCTCGGTGACGCTCATACCGTCGCTCCCGTGTCCGCTGTGCGACGGACTCTCGCACCTGTGCGTGAGCGCCGCGCGAAAACAACGCGATTGCAGGTCAGCTTTCGGCTTAGTCTTGACCGATGCTGCGCGTGCTGGTGCTGGGCGATCTCGAGCTGGAACTCGATGGAGCCCGGGTCGATCCACCCGGCAGCCGTCGCGCCCGGGCGCTGCTCGGGCTGCTCGCGCTGGATCGGCGTCTGCATCCACGGGTGCAGTTGGCGAGCCGGTTCTGGCCGGACGTGCTGGACGAAAGTGCCCGCACCAGCCTGCGCAGCGCGCTCACCGCCCTGCGCCGCTCGCTCGGCCCGGACGCCGACCGCTATCTGGTTGCCACCCGCGAGCGGACCGGCCTGGCCGACGAGGTGGTGACCGACGCCGCCGAGTTTGACCGGTTGGTGGCTGATGGCCAGCCCGGCGCGGCGATGAACCTCTGGCGCGGCGAGCTGCTCTCCGGTCTCGACGACGATTGGGTCCTCGTGGCGCGCGACGAATGGCGCGAGAAGGCAGCCGCTGCGCTCGATCTGCTCGGCCGCGACGCTGAAGCGGCGGGCGATCTATCGGCGGCGCTGGCGCATACCCGTCGGATGGTGGCGCTCGACCCTCTGAGCGAGGAGGCGCAGCGTGCCCTGATGCGTCGTCTGGTGGCAGCGGGCGATCGCGCCGCGGCCCTGGTGGCTTACGGCCGGTATGCGAACCGGTTGCGCACCGAGCTGCGAATTGCGCCGTCCCCGGCGACTCGCGCCCTGGCGGACGAGCTGCGGGACTCGACTGCACAGCCGGTGGACATGCCGTTGGGTGAGGCCGGCGCGACGGACGCCGGCATGGCGGCGGCGCGGGATCGGCGCCCGCCGGTCTCGGGAACCGTCACGCTGTTGTTCACCGATCTCGTCGGCTCGACCGAGCTGCTGGCAGAGCTCGGTGACGAGGAAGCCGAGCGCCTGCGCCGAGTGCACTTCGGGCTGTTACGCGAGGCGGCCCTCAGCCATGCCGGCCAGGAGGTGAAGAACCTCGGCGACGGACTGATGGTCGCCTTCTCCTCGAGCGTCGACGCGTCTTCCTGCGCGATCGGGATCCAACGGTCCGTCGAGCACTACAACCGGCGCGAGAAGAACGACCGGCTGCGCGTCCGAGTCGGGTTGCACGTCGGCGAGCCGATCCGTAACGAACACGACTACTTCGGTGCTTCGGTCGTCGTGGCCAAACGGTTGTGTGATCGCGCGCGGGGAGGCCAGATCCTGGTCTCTGAGCTCGTGCGCCAGCTTCTGGCAAGTCGGGGCGAATTCTCGTTGCGGCCGCTCGGTGGCGTGGTCCTGAAAGGGTTCTCCGAGCCCGTTGCAGCCTGTGAGCTGCAGTGGGAGCCCGTCGGCGAGCGGCCGATCCCTCTTCCCGCGGAGCTCGAGAAGAGCCAGGACGCCTTCGTCGGGCGCAGAGCCCAGATGCTCCGGCTCGGTGACGCTTGGCGTGAGGCCCGTGATCGCGGTGTGCGGGTTGTCCTCGTCGCAGGTGAACCTGGGATCGGTAAGACGAGGCTGGTCACCGAACTTTGCCGCACCGCACATTCCGGCGGTGCGGCTGTGCTGCTCGGCCGCAGCCCGGAAGAGACTCTCACGCCGTACCAGCCTTTCGTCGAAGCTCTCCGTCACTACGTCTCTTCGTGCCCCGCCGATGAGTTGCTTCTGCAGGTCGGCAACCAGCGTCGCACCCTCGCCAAGCTGATCCCCGAGCTGGCGGAATCGGAGGGTCAGCCGGTCGGCCGGCAGGCGAATGCGGGAGGCGAGGGCGAGCGGTACGTCCTGTTCGACGCGGTCGCTTCGTTGCTGCGCGGCGCCGCCCGCAACCGGACGATGATCCTCGTCCTGGACGACCTCCACTGGGCGGACAGACCATCGTTGCTGATGCTCGGTCACGTCGCACGATCGGCGGGCGACGTGCCGCTGCTGATCCTCGGAACCTACCGGGCCACAGAGGTCGGCGAGGACCATCCGTTGGCCGGCACGATCGCGGAGCTTCGCCGGGCGCGAACGCTCACGACGGTTCCCCTCGACGGGTTGGACGCGGCCGACGTGGCGGCCCTGATCCATCAGCGAGGCGCCCGCTTGGACGACGGGGTGATCCGCACCGTCGCGCAGCGGACCGAGGGCAACCCGTTCTTCGTCGAAGAGGTCGTCCGTCAGCTTGACAGCGGACTCGGCCTCACGCTGCCAGAGAGCGTGAAGGAGCTGCTGCTGCGACGCCTGCGCCAGTTCGACGAGCCGGCGCGCCGCGCGCTCGCCGCGGCGGCGGTACTCGGGACCGAGTTCGAGCTGAAAACGCTGGAGCGAACGATCGACCTTGACGGCGACGCGTTGCTGGAGGTGATGGACCGCGCGCTCGCGGAGCACGTGTTGATCGAGTCACCGGATGAGATCGGGCGCTACGCGTTTGCCCACGTACTGATCCGCGAAACCGTGTACGAACAGCTGTCGGCAACCCGACGCGCGCGGCTGCACCTGCGTGCGGGGACGGCGCTCGAACTCGTCCACGCGGATCGTCTTGACGAGCGGGCCGCTGAGCTCGCGTACCACTTCGGACAGGCACAGGACGACGAGAAGGCGTTCGAGTACCAGCTCCGGGCCGCCGCAGCCGCGGCCCACGTCCACGCGTCTCAGGCCGCGATCACGCACTACGACTCAGCGCTCGAGACAGCCGAGCGTCTCGGTCTGGCTCCAGCTCACGATCGACGCGTGCGCCGTGCGTTGGCGGAGGTCGGGTGGCTGCGTCACGTCTGCGGTGATGTCGAGGCCGGGCTCGTCAATTACAACGCTGCGCTGGACGCGGCCCGGGAATCGTCCGACCGGGAGATCGAGGCGGAGGTCCTCGACCGGATGGCATTCGCCGACAAGTTGGAGGATGTCGAGCGCGCCGAGGCACAGCACCGGGCTGCGCTGGCGATCGCCGAGGACCTGGGCGACGTCCACCTGCAGGTGCGGATCCTCAGCCGGCTGTCGCTGGTCTTGTCAAACCAGCTCGATCTGGACGGCGCGAAAAGTCTGGGAAACCGCGCCTTGAAGCTGGCCCGTGACGCCGGTGATGACCATGACCGAGGACTGGCGATCGATGCACTAAAGCTCGCCGCGCTCCAGCTGGGCGATCTCGAACGACTGCAGCAGTTGACCGCCGAGCTGGAGGAAATGCAGCGAGCGCATCGTGACCTCTGGTACCTGCAGTGGACCCTGCTCGAGTCGGCGTTCGCACCGCTCGGGCGGTGCGATTGGGCGACCGCGTCCGCGCGGCTGGAGGAAACGCTCGCGACCAACACGCGTGTTGGCGACCGGCTGTTCAGGCCACTCATCCACGATGCCGTAGGTTGGCTTCGCCGGAGTCAGGGGGGCTACCGGGAAGCCCTGGCCGAGGGACGCTGCGCGGTTGAGCAGGCAGCGCCCGGGATCCGGGCACAGTGGAGCGCGTGGACCCACGCCACCCTTGGCTGGACGCTGCTCGAGGTCCGGGCGGCCGACGCAGCGATCGACGTGCTCGAGCGGGGGCTCGCTGCTGCAGAGCTGGCCGCGGACCGGTTGCGCAACGCTGGCCACTTGGCGTGGGCCCATGCCCTCCTCGGCGACACGGCCGGCGCCGCGAGTGCGACGCATGATGCCGAGCAAGCGATGTCGCGGCTGAACGTGCCAAGCGACCAGGCGTTCCTGTTCGGGTTCGGCGGGATCGTCGGATTGGCACGGGCCAAGGCTGCGCTCGGAGCCCCGGAACAAGGCGACGTCCTGCTTGAGCCGCTCGTCACCGCCGCGCGTCGCTCGGGCTGGTATGAGGCGCTCGCCGCCGGGTCGCTCGCGCTCGGTCTATGCCGCGAGCAGCGTGGGCTCGAGGACGAGGCGCGCCGAGGTTTCGCCACCGCGATCGAGGTCTCCGTCGAGCATGCGCTTCCCGGCATCGAGTGGGAGGGGCGCGGCGCGCTCGCCCGCGTGTCGCGGGGCGCTGCCGCGACCGAGCTTCGAGCTGACTCAGCTGCGATCGTCGCGCGACTCGCCACGGCTATCGGCGACGGGCGTCTTGGCACCGAGTTCCGCCGGGCTGCGCAGGGCTGAGGCCGGGACTTCCCAGCTCACCTCCCAGGCGAGGGTGCGGGGATCCTCCAACGGAGCGAACGCCATCTGATCGAGCGCCGCGCGCTGGGTCCGGTATTCCGCGAGCGCTAGGAGCTTGCCTGCTCGGTCGCGCTCATCAAGTGAATATGCCACCGGCCTCAGCTGCGGGGCGGCTAGGCCGGCGCTCGCGAGCGCGGCGTCCCACTCTTCTGAAATGCGAGCACCGGCCGCGCAGCCGCCTGGACTTACCCATTCCGCCCATCCGCGAGTGATCGCATGGGGAAGGTCCGCATACATGACGACTTGCCAATCCGCGCGCGCCAGGGCCAAGGCCGCGTCGCGCACCAGGACGTGGTCGGGATGACCGTCGAGTGCGGCCGGGGCGTACAGCGTCGTTTCGGGCCGCACCAAGTCCCGGATCCGCGCTGTGACCTCGCTGACCGAAAGGTCGGCGTCTCGATACTGATCGTCGAGCAGGCCGAGCTGCACCGCGTCTCGGCCGAGAGTGGCCAGCGCGCAGCTGTCCTCGTCCCGACGCTCTCGCATCCGTCGTACCGGATCATCAGCGCCGGTCATGCGATCCCACCAGGGCGCGGGTGTCCCGATCGCCGGCGAGCCCGTGAACACGTTGAGCACGATCGCCTGATCGCTGCCGGCGAGCACCCGCCAGCACGACAGCAGCGCGTCATCGAAGTGTGGCGAGAGGACGGCGAGCTCCATTCCGGTCAGCATCGCATGTCACTGCACGCCTACCGTGAACGCACCGCGAAACGTGGGCGTCTCGTCGAACTGCAGTCAAGCGCAGCAGCGCCGATGCCGACCGGTGGCGCGAGCGGCCGGCGACCGGTGCGGAGCGCTCGCTGGAAGCAATTGCCGAGTGGGGTCCGGCGGACGATTGGTCGGACTGGGCTGATGCAGAGGGGTGAGATCTGGTTTGCGGCGACGCCCGGTGGCGATCGTCCGGTCCTCGTGTTGACTCGAGATCCGGTCGCGGACCGGGTCGGTTCAGTGGTCGTGGCGGCACTCACGCGTACGCGGCGCGGCAGTCTCCGAGCCGATGCTCACAGCAAAGGACGACCACGTGCCGAGCGACTGTGTAGTGAACTTCGACAACATCCACACGATCCCGCGATCCACGTTCCACAGGCGTGTCACGACGCTGTCCGTAGCTCGGATGGGCCAGGCTTGCCGGGCTCTGCGCGACGCGGTCGGCTGCTGAGGCGACTCGGCCACAACGTGACCGCGTGGGCCGAAGCGGTCGGCCACACGTCGGCCGCGAGGCCGAGCGGATCGCGCGGCGAATGCCGGGTTCTTC
>JBJMLD010000094.1:0-13414 GCA_045805545.1 Solirubrobacteraceae bacterium
TCCGCGAATCCGAGGTCGTTGGGCGGGCTTGCGCCGGCGAGCGTTTGCCCGAGCAGGCGGTGCTCGGACTCGTTCGCGGCAAGCTCGGCTGCGTAGCGTGCGTACGTGGAGTTCCCGGCGGCCGCGAACGTCGTGACGCCGAGCAGGTACGTGTTGACGAACAGGTGCTCGCCGGCCGCGACTCCCTTGCCGACCGCGGTCAGGTCGAGCGCGTCGCCCTCACCGCCGTAGAAGCCGTCCGGGATCCAGAACCGCGTGGTGGCCGGATCCCAGTGCTTACTGGTGAACCGCCAATGGTCCAGCTCGGCGGCGTACACGCCGCCGACGATGGCCGCCACCGAACTTGGGACTTCGGGATGCTCGCCCGCGCGGCGCAGCAGCTCGGTCAGGATCGTGAGCGTCAGCGCCTCGGTTGTGGACGCAAAGACCCCCCACTCATCGATCGTGTCGTGGGGCGCGCCATCGGGCGAGTCGACCGTGCCCGCGGCGCCGTGACCGGTCAGGTCAGATTTGATGTGGGACACAAAGTTCCCGATGTGGGACATGCGATTGCCTCTCTGTATTGGGTCCGAGAACAGTCAGGTGCAGGCCCGCCGAACGCAGATCAGGTGTCGCCCGACGCAGCGCCTGCTGTCCTAACGATGTGGGCCGCTCGCCGGTCCCACAACACGATTGCCCGAACGGCCGATAGGCGCCCGCGATCAGCGCCAGCGGTTATCCGTACGGCGGCACGGGAATCGTTGCCGGTCACAGTGCGTCACGCTAGCTGCGTCGCTCGACGTTTTTCGATGAGGTCACGCGCCCGTTTAGGACCGTGGGCGAACGAGGGATCCTTGCTATCGGGCCATCGAATCTGAGCGCGGCGGCGCTGCCGTGATCTCGCTTGCCGGATGTTCGACCAGTGCCACCACGCGGCTGGCCATGAACCTGGCCGTGCGAACGGGCTCGCCCGTCCGTGTGACCTCGACGACCTCGACCACTCCCCGTCCCGTCGTCACTTCGACCCGACGTCCCGCACGGGTAGCAACGATCTCATACGTTCGAGAACCGTCCTCCGCCGCCACGACAATTTCTACGCGATCGCCCTTCATGCGAGCGTACCTCCGATTCACCTGTCGCTGTACGGAAGCTCCGAGGAGTCCTCGTGGTCTGCCTCGGCGTATTCCCCGGATCCCGTTTCAGGTTCTGGCGGGAACGCTTGCCCTATCGGATCCCAGCCCTCCCCGGTTGCGGCGGCTTCGATCAAGGCCTCTTCGGCGAGCTCGAACCCTTCCGCCACGCCCTCGCCGGCCTCAACCAGGGGGCGCTGGGCGGGATCGAGCTGTTCGTCCCCGGCGTAGCCGCCGATCCTCGAGGCTTCGGACCTGGCGTCGTCGACCTCGCGCTCCTCCCAGGGCCGGGATTGGCCAATGTCGCTCGAGCTCGGGCTCATGGTGACTCCTCGTCTGCTGGATGTTGCCGTCCCCCACGAACCCTGAGCCGGGCGACCGCTGTGTCCGGTACGGGGGCGTGCTCGGGACAGACATGGTTGACCATGCGCGCGATCTCCCGACGCGGCTCAAGGCTTTGCTGGCTCTTCGCCGAGAGGGCCTCGCCGCGTGGGTCGCGTTCGCTTTGGTGTGGCGAGCTGGATGCGGTCGGGCATGTTTTCGAGTTCTTGGCCCTTGGTTTCGGTGACCGCCAGGCGTACGAAGATGAAGGACAGGAGCGCGAAGCCGGCGTAGATGCCGTACGCGAGACCGAGCCCGGCGTTCTTGAGTGAGGGGAAGCTGGTCGAGATCGCCCAGTTCGCGAGCCATTGTGCGGAGGCGGCGATCGCGAGTGCGGAGGCGCGCAGCCGGTTGGGGAACCTCTCGCCGAGCATGACCCATACGACGGGGCCCCACGACATCCCGAAGAAGAACACGAACGCGTTCGCGGCGATCAGCGCGACGGCCCCTTCGGCGCCGTGCAGCACCGGTTGTCCGTGGGCGCCCACCGTCGCAGACCCGAAGATCGCGGCCATCAGACCGAGCGTGACGGTCATCCCGGCCGAGCCGATCAGCAGCAACGGCTTGCGGCCGATCTTGTCGATCAGTGCGATCGCGACCAGGGTGGTGACGATGTTGACCGCGCCGCTGATGACGGTGATCTGAAGCGAGCTGCTCTCGCTGAACCCGACGGCCCGCCAAAGAACGCTCGAGTAGTAGAAGATGACGTTGATCCCGACGAACTGCTGGAAGATCGAGAGACCGATTCCGACCCACACGATCGGCATCAGCCCCAACGCGGGCCCGCGCACATCGGCCAGCCTCGGCCGGCGCTCGCTACTCAGCGTTTGGCGGATCTGGGCGAGCTTGGCATCGATATCGACGTCGCCGAGCACGCCGCTCAGGACCCGCCTCGCTTCGCGCATGCGCTCTCGCGAAACCAGATAGCGGGGTGACTCTGGGATGGTCAGCGACAGCGCGCCGTAGATCACCGCGGGCACGATCATCGCCAAGAACATCCACCGCCACGCCGCGAGTCCCAACCATAGGCTCTTCTCGGAGCCGCCGGCAGCGGTCGCGAGCGCATAGTCGGCCAGCAGCGACACGAAGATCCCCAGCACGATCGCCAGCTGCTGCGCGGACCCCAAGCGACCGCGGATCCGTGCTGGCGCGATCTCAGCGATGTACGTGGGCGCGACGACTGAGGCCATTCCGACGCCGACGCCGCCGAGCACCCGAAACACGATCAGCATCGCCAGCGAGTTGATCAGGCCCGTCCCGAGTGCACTGACCAAGAACAACACCGCCGCCAACCGCATCACGATCAGCCGTCCGACGCGATCCGCCAACCGGCCTGCGACGACCGCACCTACGGCCGCACCGAGCAGCGCCGAGGAAACCGTGAAGCCCAAGCCCGTAGCGCTGACATGGTAATGATCGCCGATCGCGCTGACCGCCCCGTTAATCACCGAGCTGTCATAACCAAACAGAAAACCTCCCAACGCCGCAACAGAGGTAAAGCGGGTGACGGTTACAAGCGATGCACTGGGCTTAAACATGTCAACCACTCTGCACCCGGGCGCGACAACCACAACCACGGCGGCCGATCAAACGATCCGCGGCCGCGATCATCACACCGACCGACAATCGATGGGTTGGGCTCAACGCTGAGTGTGTGGTGAGCGAAGAGCCTCGGGGTACGAGCACGGCCATGAGGAACCTGACGGGGAGCAACATGACGCGCCCGGCCAGTGAGCGGACGGCTCATCCCGTCATCGCCGAATCGATCGGAATCGGTGACGTCACCGCGGCAGGCAGGGGCGGAGTACTTCTTGGTCCGCGGCACAACTGCTCATCTGTCGCCATTGGGCCGGGCCGTACGGGCGAGCACTAGGAGCGGACAGCGGGCGCTGCGCGCAAGCTGCTGGGAGGTGCTTCCGTGGATCAGGCGTCCGATCGGGCCATAGCCGCGCGAGCCGACGATCAGCAGATCGAGCGAGGCGCTGTACAGCGCTAGCTCCTCTGCCGGCTGACCGTAGGCCGCGCGCGGCTCGACGCCACCGAGCGCTGCGATCCGCCCGCGCGCATCCTCAAGGAGGCGCCGGGGTGTGTTATCGACCGCCCCTGGGCCGAGAAAGGCGTCTGACGGAAGTGACACAGCCTCCAACGCTGAGAGCTTGGCACCGGACGCGCCGGCGAGCATCCTGGCCGCCGAGAGTGCGTGTTCACTCTCGGGAGAGCCGTCATACCCGACACCAATCTCGCGCATCACACGCGGCGCCTGTGAGTAGTTGGTCGGCGCGATCGCGATCGAACACGGGGCGCCGTTCAGCGCCGCGCTGGTGTCATCCCCGATGAGCACCCGCCCAAGTAGTCCCCGGCGGGATGAACCCACGGCCACCAGATCGGCGCCGATCAGTTCGCAAAGCTCATGCAGGCCGCGTCCCACCGAAGAAGATCCGCGCCACCGCAGGCGCGCTTCGACACCCGTCTCCTCGCGCACTCTTTCAAGCAACGCCTCTGTACGTCCCGCCTCGGGAGCTTCGTGCGCCGCGCCGGCGCCGCGGCCTGCGTCGGCGTTGCCCGGAATGACGTAGGCAAGCGTGAGCTCCCCGCCCGCCGCGCCCAGCAGCTTGGCCAGCGCTACCGCGTCGCGGCCGCCCTCCCGTCCGTCCACGCCGACAAGGATCTGCTTGAACATCCCGTTTTCTCCTAACTATCAGTCTCCTGATCTGATGGGCGTCATCAATTGCCTGATTCACCATGCTCGCCGGAGCGCCGCGCGGGACAAGCGCCAAACACGATCACGCGATCAGACGTATGGGGTTACCTCGACGCGTCCGGCAGTCAACGGCGGCGTGGACCAGAGCCGTCTCAACCCGGATGACCGGACGGTTAGCGCGGCCGGGTTGAACCCGAGGCGACGCCAGCCGCGTCGGAGCGTCTCTGGGTCGGTCCGCCGGCGCGCATCAGCGCATCGCGCGGTATCGGCGAATGAGGGCGTTCGTGGAGCTGTCATGGGCGAGCTGCGGTTCGGTCTCGCTCTCCAGCTCTGGGACGATCTGCTTCGCGAGCCTCTTTCCGAGTTCGACGCCCCACTGGTCGAAGGAATCGATCCCCCAGATCGCTCCCTGCGTGAACACGCTGTGCTCGTAGAGCGCCATCAGGGTGCCCAGGGAGAAGGGCGTGAGCGCTTCGGCCAGAATCACGTTGCTGGGCCGATTCCCGGGCATGATTCGGTGAGGCACGATCGCGTCGGGTGTGCCTTGCGCGCGCAGCTCCTCCTCTGTCGTGCCGAAAGCGAGCGCCTTCGCCTGAGCGAACACGTTCGAGGTCAACAAGTCATGCTGGTCTCGAAGCGGATTCGGTGACTTTCCGAACGCGATCAGATCGAGCGGAATCAGCTTCGTCCCCTGGTGGATCAGCTGGTAGAAGCTGTGCTGGCCGTTGGTGCCCGGCTCGCCGAAGTACACCGCACCGGTCTCGTAGTCGACCGGCCGCCCCTCGCGCGTAACGCGCTTGCCGTTGGACTCCATGGCCAGGTGCTGAACGTAGGCAGGAAACCGTTTCAGATTCTCGCTGTAGGGCATTACGCCTGCCGTCTGGGCGCCGAAGAAATTCCCGTACCAGATCGCCAGCAGCCCCAGCAGCACGGGTAGGTTGCACCGGAACGCGGCCCTCGCGAAGTGCTCATCGATCGCGTGTAAGCCCGCCAGGAAATCCTGAAAGTTTTCCGGGCCGACCGCGACCATCGTCGAGAGACCGATCGCCGAGTCGATCGAATACCGGCCACCGACCCAGTCCCAGAAGCCGAACATATTTCCGGCGTCGATCCCAAAGCTCGTGACTGCCTCAGCGTTGCTCGACACGGCCACGAAGTGGCGGGCGATTGCCGCCTCATCACCCAACGCGGCCAGGCACCACTCGCGGGCAGAGCGCGCGTTGCTCATCGTCTCGAGCGTCGTGAACGTCTTGGACGAGACAATGAACAGCGTTTCGTCGGGCGACAGGTCACGTGTGGCTTCGACGAAGTCGGTGGGGTCGACGTTGGAGATGAAGCGAAAGCGGAGATCGCGGCGCGTGTAGTGGCGAAGCGCCTCGTAGGCCATGACGGGTCCGAGGTCGGAGCCGCCGATCCCTATATTCACGATCGATTTGATTGGCTTGTCGGTGTGCCCTCTCCATTCGCCCGAGCGCAGCCGTTGTGAGAAGCCCGACATCCGATCAAGCACGCGATGCACTTCCGCGACCACGTCGCGCCCGTCGAGTACCAGCGACCGGTTTCTGGGCATTCGCAGCGCGACGTGCAACGCCGAGCGGTTCTCTGAGAAGTTGACCCTCTTGCCGCGGAACATTGCAGCGATGCTGTCGCGCAATCCGCACTCTCCGGCGAAGGCAAGGAGTAGGCGCATTGTCTCGAATGTGATGCGATTCTTTGAGTAGTCGAGGTGGAGGCCGGCCGCGTTTGCCGCGAGCAGCTCACCGCGCGCCGGGTCGGCGGCGAACAAGTCGCGCAAGTGCAGGGCCTTGACCTCCTCGTAGTGCCGGCGGAGGGCATGCCAGGACGCGCGCTCAGGCAGGGCCGTCACGAGCCAACCACCGCGATCTGGTCGCCGGTCCTGCTCATCAGGTCGTCCCACGACTCGGGTCGCGATGGGAGGCGGGAAGTGCATCGCCGCGAGCGATGACCGCGCTCGCCGCCGCGACTCCGGTCGCGCCCGTCGCGGCGGCGTTCGAGCAGCAATCTCCCCGTGTGCGTCGGGGCCGAGGCGACGCGAAGCGCGCGATCGAGCGTGTCGGCCGTGCGCCCGGCGCCGGGAGCGGTCGGGGCGCATTCGGTTTGTGACATGCAGGTGCCCTTCCGTGTGGGGTCCGAAGACAGTCAGGTGCAGGCCGGCCGGGCGCAGATCAGGCGCCGTGCAACCTCACCGTCTGCACACTCCTCACGATGCGTGACGCTTCCCGGTCCCACGACACGGTTCTGCGAACTGGCGATAGGCCAGGGCGATCAGCGCCCGCCGCTATCCGCACGGCGACCACCCGACGGCGGGGCGAACTCTGAGTTGCAGGCCACATCCACCGACTCAGTCGACGTCGATCAACGGCGGGGCGGCCCGTTCACGGTACGGCGCCGAGGCCGGGAGGCTGCGTCCGGCCGACCCGAGCTGCTCGCAGGCTTGCCGGACACGCTCGGCCATCGCCGCCTCGCCGGCCCTGCCCCACGCCCGCGGGTCGAAGCTGCGCTTGTCCCCCATTCCACCGTCGACTCTGAGCACGCCGTGCCAGTGGTCGAGCACGTGGCCCGCGACCGCGCGCGTGAACGCATATTGATTATCGGTATCGACGTTGACCTTCACGACGCCAAACCTGACTGCATTTGCAAGCTCGGACAGGCTGGATCCGCTGCTGCCGTGGAACACATACTGGAAGCGGGAGCCGGGATACGCAGCTGCGAGCGCCTGCTGGCCCGCCTGCAGGATCTCGGGTCGCAGGACCACGTTCCCAGGGGCGTAGGTTCCGTGCACGTTGCCGAACGTTGCCGCGACCAGGTAGCGCCCGTGCTCGCCGATCCCCAGCGCGTCGGCGACGCGGAGGAGGTCGGAAGGGGTGGTGTACAGCTCGTCGCGCCCGTTCGCCGGGCCCACGATCCCGTCCTCCTCACCGCCGACAACACCGGACTCGACCTCGAGGATGACGTCGAGCTCGCTGCATCTGGCGAGCAGGGCTGACGCAATCCGCAGGTTCTCGTCGAGCGGAAGCGTCGAGCCGTCGAACATGTGGGAGTGAAACAACGGGGTGGCGCCGCGTTCGACGCGCCGCTGGGATTCCGCCAGGAGTGGGAGCAGCCAATCGTCGACGTGCGGCGGCGGGCAGTGGTCGGTGTGCAGAGCGACCAGGACCGGGCTCGCCTCCGCCACCGCGTGGGCGTAGCGCGCAAATGCCCGTGCACCCAGGAGCGGGTCTTTTGCTGCCGTCCCGGACATGTACTCGGCGCCGCCGACCGAGATCTGAACGATTCCATCCGCATCGGCAAGCTTGAATCCCCGCAGCGCGGCGTTCAGCGTCTCGGAGGACGTGGCGTTGATCGCCGCATAGGCGTACCCGCCGTCGGCGGCGGCGTCGAGCATCGCCGCGTACTGGCGCGGCGTGGCGAGCGGCATCAGTCCTCCCTCCCAGTCCTGGCTTGGGATCGGATTCGATCGTCGTGCTCGTGCATGCTGTAGCTCAACCTTCCTACGCCTGGATCCCTCAAGGGGATGGCATCTCGAAACGCCGCCATCCCAACTTGAGCGGCCGTGAGGGGCCCGTGGTGCCGAGACGCGAGCCTTCCGCAGGGGACGCCGCGCAGCCGGCGGCGTTCCCCCACGGTCGCGTACTTACATCGCTGGGGCGCGCTCTTGGAGGATGACCCCGAACTTCTCCGGGTCGGAGTCGCTCTCGTCGCGGGGTACGAAGAGGTACTCCACACCCGCCGGGTGCACCGTCTGGAGCAGGCGGACTTCCTCGCCGCGCACGGCAAAACCATGCGGCACGTTGTTGGGAAGCGCCGCGTAGGACCCGGCTTCCACCTCGAACTGCTGGTCACCGACGTACGCGGTGATCGCGCCCTCGAGAACGTAGACGGTCTCATCCTCGCGCGTGTGGGTGTGGATGGGCGGCTCATCGCCGGCCCGCACGCGGTTTTCCACGACGGCCCACTCGCCGCCTGACTGCTCGCCGGCGATTTTCAACTCGGCGGCCGAGCCGCCACCATAGGACCGGGTACGTCCCGCGCCGGGGCCGGTCAGGACAGGATCTGTAAGGGACATGCGATTGCCTTTCTGTATTGGGGTCAGCGCGCGGCCGCCGAGCGCAGGTAAGGCATCGCGTCGATCGGCTCGTGTGCAGCCAACGATGTGTCGTGCGCCCTGGCCTCACAACACCATTGGGCGAACGGGCGATAGGCCGGAGCAATCAGATCCAGAAGTCGGCCGTCATCTTCAGCTCGAGACCGACCAGCTCGCCGGCGCTGGCAGCAGATCTCCGCTGCGGTGCGGTGGGACAAGATGCAGCTGGGAAACGCAAGCCGGCTCGCGGACAGGATCGCTCGCAGGCTCAATGAAAACCGGTCAGCCGCGACGCGCATGCCACTGTTCGGGGATGAACTGGCGCGACGCAATCCGGGTGCTCGCGCAGATCGAGCGCCCTTCGGCATCAGCGGGCGAGCGCCGCGCAGCGGAGTTGATCGCCGGCTGGCTCGGTGAGCTCGGCTGCCGGACAGTCGTTGAGGAGGAACGAGCCCACGGCGGATACTGGTGGCCGATCGGATCAGCAAACGCAGTCGCCGCTGCATGTGCCCTGCTGAGCCTCCGACGAGGCAGCGGTCATGTCATCCGACTTACCGCCTGGGCCGGATCGTGGGCCTTGGCGGCTGCCCTTTGGGACGACCTCGGCCACGGACGGAGGTGGTTTCGCCGCGCGCTCTTTCGGCGTCGCCCGACCTGGAACGTCGTTGCGGAAACGGGCGATCGCGACGCGCACCGCGTGGTCGCGCTCATCGCCCACCATGACGCCGCACATTCGGGCCTCGTATTCCATCCGGCGCTGGCCCGGATCGGCCCGCGCCTGCTGCCCCGGGTCCACGCCCGCGCGAGCCACACGCTGCCGATCCTCTACGGCGTTTGGCTCGGGCCGGTCGTCGTGGGCCTCGCTGCTCTCGCGCGTCGCCGCACGCTCCTGCGCGCCGGTGCGCTGCTCGCAGCGGGAGCGACCGCAATCATGCTCGACATCGGCGCGCGCAGCGCCGTGCCGGGTGCCAACGACAACCTCAGCGCTGTTGGCGTGCTGATCGGACTCGCGCAGGCCCTGCAGGACCGACCGGTGCAAGGAGTCCGGGTGCTGTTGATCTCGACGGGATCTGAGGAGTCGTTCAGCGAAGGCATGCAGGCGTTCGGAGCACGACACTTCGGCGAGCTGCCCCGGGCATGCACCGAATTCATCTGCCTCGAGTGCCTCGGCGGCTCGCAGCTGAACGTGCTCGAGGGCGAGGGCATGCTCAAGATGCGCGACTACCCACCACACATGCGCGAATCGCTGGCCGACGCCGCCGTCGTCGCCGGCGTGAGTATCGGCCGTGGCCTGCGCACAGTCGCGGCCACCGACGCGATCATCGCCCTGCGTGCCGGATATGACGTGGTGACGCTCGCGTCGGTGGAGGGCACGAAGCTGCCGCTGAACTACCACTGGCCGAGCGACGTCCCGGATGCGCTGCACTGGGAGACGATCGAGGCTGCCCTAGGGACCTGCGAGTCATTCCTGCGCTCGCGCGCGCTGGCGACGGCCGTCCGTCAACGCTGAGATCGATCGCCGCAGCCACCGTTGTCAACCTTTCCTGCGAGCCGCCCGCTGCTGCCGGCGGTGGCGTCGGCGGGTCGCGAGGACCTTCCTGCGCCGGGCCTGATTGCGGAGCCTGGTTCGACTGAGGCGCGGCATCCGGCGCTACCGGCCGATCACGGCGTCGGTCAGCTCGAGCCCGGCGGACGGTGCCTCGCCGCGGTGATCGATCGTGGCAAACGGCCTCGACCCACGGGCCCCCACCTGGGCGATCAGACGAGCCACGGTCTCAGCCACCCGCGCCTGACCGGCTTTGTTGATCGCACGTCTCATGGTCACGATCGTCCAACGCCGGGTGGTGATCTCAACAGCACGCGCCGATTGCGCGATCCATCTGGCGGATCAAGCAGTGAGCAATCGGACTGAGCTATCGCGCAGATCCCGGAGACGACGCGCCGATACGAGCCGGTAGCTCCAGTGTTTCGCGCGAGCATGGCCTATCCGATCGTCTCGCGTTGGCGACTGATCGGCCCTCACGCTTGCTGCTCGGACACGCGAGGTTACGTTCGAGCAGGCCAGCGAACGGGAGCCTGACCTGGCTCCGACCGTGACCTCGCCGCACCGCTACTGGAACGGCGACCGCCCCGGTGGCCTCTGATCGAAACGGAGCAGCAGACAATGAGCACCCTCGCCTCTTCCACCGCGATACCGGCCGGCACCTGGATTGTCGACCCTGCGCACTCTAACGTCGGCTTCGCCGTCAAACACATGGGGCTCGCCACAGTCCGCGGCCGGTTCACCGAGTTCGACGGCACCATCGAGATCGGCGAGGCTCTCTCGACCGCGAAGGCTCATGGGACCGTCAACGTCGAGTCTCTCGATACCGGCCAGCCACAACGCGATGAGCATTTGCGCTCAGCGGACTTCTTCGACGCCGCGCAGTACCCGGAGCTGCGCTTTGAGTCGACGGCGATCACGGCGCTCGACGAACAAACGTTTCGGATATGGGGCAGGCTGACCATCCACGGCGTCACCAACGAGATCGTCCTGCACGCAGAGGTCCAGGGCACCGACATCGACCCCTGGGGCAACGAGCGCGTCGGCATCGAGGTCACGAGCCAGATCTCTCGCGCGGACTACGGGATGAGGTTCAACCAGGCGCTCGGCAGCGGGAACGTGCTCGTCGGTGACACGGTCGACCTCGCGGTCGACATCTCCGCGGTAAGGAAAGCGTGACCGCACCGACGCCGTTCAGAGAGCGTGGGGGAGCGCATGCTGGAGCTCTTGGCGGGATCCGATGTCCAGCTTTCCGAACACCTTGTGTAGGTGATATTCGACGGTGCGAGGACTGATGAACAGCCGGCTGCCAATCTCCTGGTTCGAGAGGCCGTCGCGGGCGAGCCGCGCGATCTGATCCTCCTGTGCTGTGAGGTCGTCCCGGGTATCGCTGGCGCGCTTCTTGGCGCGCTCTCCGGTCGCCCGGAGCTCACGTGCGGCACGCGCCGCAAAGGCCTGTGCGCCCATCGTGCTGAACATCTCGTGAGCGATCCGCAACTGCTCTCGTGCGTCCACTCGCCGGCGCTCGCGGCGCAGCCATTCGCCGTAGAGCAGGTGGGCGCGGGCAAGCTCCGCACGAATCCCCGCACGATCGAGGCGGGCGACGGCCTCGAGATAAAGGCTTTCGGCTTCCTCGCCGTCGCTAAGGAGCGCTCGCGAGCGTGACTCGATACCGACCGCCCAATCCGTGCCGCTCGGGCGGGTTGTGGCTGCGAGGGCGTCCAGCGCATCGGCAGCCAGGCGTCGCTCACCCGTGCGGATCGCTGCCTCGACCAGCTCTGCCAAGCTCCAGTGCGCGTAACCCATCGCCTCCGGCGGCCGGCTGGCCCGCTTAGCCGCGACCAGCGCGTCGTCGTAGCGCGCAAGTCCGTTGTAGAGCACCGCGGCGGCCCAGTGTGTGGCGGTCAGCCCCAGCCCCTCACCCCGCGGTGTCACCTCGTCGGTGGTTGCGTCGATCAGCGCCAGGGTGTCGGCTTCCCGGCCCTGCCAGGCGGCCACACCGAGTGCGGCGTACGGCGCTAGCTCGCCGCCAGTCGCTTCCAGCACCGACCGCAGCTCCTCGCTCATCGCCGCCGCCGCAGAGAGCTCCCCAGCGAACAAGTGGACCTGGACGCGCGCGGTCAGCGCGAGGGGCAATAGTGAAAGCGCCCCGGCTTGGCGACACAGCCGGACGTGACGGCTCACGAGGCCCTCCCAGGTGTCGTGGTCCCACGGGCCGTTCCCTGCGATACGGGAGGCGAGTGCCAGCAGCCGCAGCGCGTCCTCGTCAGGGATATCCGCGCTGCGGAAGGCGATCAGCGCTCGTTTTATCAGCGGCGCGCCGGCTGCGCACCCCGCCGTGAGCCACGCGGTCAGACCGTCGAGCAGGAGGTCGCTTGGGCGAGCGGGTCCCGTCGGCCGCGGCGCCGTACGTGCGGCGGCGGCCGCGGTGCGCGGGCCGGTCCCGTGAGCCAGCGGGCCCGCGAACTGGGCCGCCGAAATCGCCTCGAGGTAGGTGTCTCGTGCCAGCGCGACGTCCAACGTCTCCAGCTGCTTCGCGGCATGGAGGAGCAGCGGAGGGGCGTCGCTGCCCGGGCGCGTGACGAAAGCGGCTTGCGCGCGCAGCAGACCGACGTGTGCGACGGCGAGCTTGTCGTGCAGGCCGGCCTCGGCTGCTGCGATCTGCGCGAGCGCCTCGTCGGGCGCGCCGGACTGGAGCTTGGCCCGCGCGGCGGCCAGTGCCCGGCGGCCGCGGCGTGCCGGCTCGGCGGTGAGCCTTGCGGCCTGATCGAGGAAAGCGGCCGCGGCGGCGAGCCCTCCTCGCGCCTGGGCCCGGCCGGCTGCCCGCTCGAGCTCGACTGCGACGTCCTCGTCCGGCCCCGCCGCGGCTGCCGCGAGATGCCATGCACGTCGATCAGGATCGACCGCGGCAGCGGTCGCGTCTGCCAACGCTCGATGCACCGCGCGGCGCTCTTGCGGGGACGCGGCGCCGTAGACGGCCGAGCGGACGAGTGGGTGCCGAAACCGAACCCTGGTACCGAGCTCCAGCAATCCCGCTCTTTCGGCGGGCTCCAGCCTGCAGCGGGCGATTCCGAGCCGCTTTGCGGCACGCAGGACGAGTCCGGGATCACCGCACGGCTCCGCGGCTGCGAGCAGCAGCGGCCGCTGCGTCTCCTCGGGCAGAGCCTCAAGCGCGGCCACAAAGTTTTCCTCGATTCGGCCGTCAAGAGACAGGGCCCCCGGAAGGCCGAAGCCGCCTGCCAACTGGACCGGCGACAGGCCGCGCGGCAACTCGAGGAGCGCCAAAGGGTTGCCTTCGGTCTCGGCGAGGATCTGTTCGCGGATCCGCTCGTCGAATGGCGTGTTGAGCACCGAGTTCAGCAGCTGGCTGGCGTCGGTGTCTCGCAGCCCTCTGAGCGTCAGCTCCGGTAGCCCCCGCAGCTCTTCGCCGGGTTGCCTTGCGCCGAACAGAATCACCACCGACTCGGCTGCTAGCCGCCGAGCCACGAAACCCAGCACCTCGCGGGACGTCCGGTCTAGCCACCGAGCGTCGTCGTCGACGCACAAGAGCGCGCGCTCGTTGGCAGTCTCGGAGA